>NZ_JBEXDG010000024.1:0-146026 GCF_040605635.1 Dactylosporangium sp. NPDC005555 | reverse complement strand
AATTGTGTGCCGCGGTAGGTGATGGTGCGGCGGGGGATGGTTTCGAGGCCGGCGAGCATGGCTTCGGTGAAGGGCCGGTTGTGGGTTTCGACGAATCCGACGACGACGTCGGTGCCGCGTTGCAGGCGGCGGCGGGCCTCTTCGAGCATCTTGTAGGTCTTACCGACGCCGGGCGCAGCGCCGAGATACACCCGCAACTCTCCCCGCGCCATCGTTGCACCGTATTTCTGTAGGTGGGCGGCCCGCCGCCGGATGGGCGGCGGGCCGGAAGGGGTCAGCCGCGGACCGGGTGGGCGGCGTCGAGGGCGAGGTTCAGTTGCAGGACGTTGACGCCGGGTTCGCCGGCGAACCCGAGGACCCGCCCGGTGGTGTACTCGTCGATGAGCTTCCGCACGTCCGCGGGCGTCGCGCCGCGGGCGGCCGCGACCCGGTTCACCTGCAGCCGGGCGTAGGCGACACTGATGTGCGGGTCGAGTCCGCTGCCGCTGGCGGTGACCGCGTCGGCCGGGACGGCGGGCCGGTCCGGTGCGCCGCCGCGGACCGGGGTGATGACGCCCTTGCCGTAGTCCTCGCCGGGCGTGGCGGGCTCGACCTTGACGCCCTCGTAGGTGGCGAGGAACGGCGCGGTGCCGCCGGTCTCGTTGAGGCTCACCACGCGGGTCACCGGACCGGTCGCGCCGTCGCGGTGGAACACGGCGAGGACCGCGCCGACCCCGCCGGCGGTGCAGTAGGGCCGGCTGCCGTCGACGCCCTCGAGGTCGCCGACCGCCTTGCTGCGGGCGCAGACCTGCGTGAGCAGGCTCTGCTTGCCGTTCTCACCGAGGGTGTCGACGACGTTCTCCGGGCCGAGGTTGCTCGCCGACGTCGACGTCGGGTCGTAGCCGTGGCCCGCGGCCGACGGCCGGGACTGGAAGTACTGCTTGAGCGGGGTACCGCGGGCGTCGGTGAACGACTGCCCGATGAGGCGGCTGCCCACGGTCCTGCCGTCCCGGGCGACGAGAGAGCCGTCGGCCCGGACCGAGAGACCCGGCAGCCGGCCGACGCCGACCATGAGCAGCGGGTAGACGAGCCCGAGCAGGACGGTCAGGAGGAGCAGGGCGCGGAGCGCGGCGAGGTGCCGGCTGAGCCAGGCTGGGAGGCGCATCAGGAGATCCCGATTCTTCACAGGACGAACTGGATGACGAGGTCGATGGCTTTGATGCCGATGAACGGGACGACGACGCCGCCGGCACCGTAGACGAGCAGGTTGCGGCGCAGCATCGACGCGGCGGGGCCGGGCCGGTAGCGCACCCCGCGCAGCGCGAGGGGAATGAGGGCGACGATGACGACGGCGTTGAAGATGACCGCGGACAGGATCGCCGAGGTCGGCGAGTGCAGCCGCATGATGTTCAGCTGGTCCAGGCCGGGGTAGATCGCGGCGAACATGGCCGGGATGATGGCGAAGTACTTGGCGATGTCGTTGGCGATGGAGAACGTGGTCAGGGCGCCGCGGGTGATGAGGAGCTGTTTGCCGATCTCGACGATCTCGATGAGTTTCGTCGGGTCGGAGTCGAGGTCGACCATGTTGCCGGCCTCTTTGGCGGCGCTGGTGCCGGTGTTCATGGCGACGCCGACGTCGGCCTGGGCGAGCGCGGGTGCGTCGTTGGTGCCGTCGCCGGTCATCGCGACGAGCTTGCCGCCCTCCTGCTCCCGTTTGATGAGGGCCATCTTGTCCTCGGGGGTGGCCTCGGCGAGGAAGTCGTCGACGCCGGCCTCCTTGGCGATGGCGGCCGCGGTGAGCGGGTTGTCGCCGGTGATCATGACGGTGCGGATGCCCATGCGGCGCATCTCGTCGAAGCGTTCCCGCATGCCTTGTTTGACGACGTCCTTGAGGTGGATGACGCCGAGGGCGCGGGCCGGCTCCTCCCCGACGCGTTCGGCGACGACGAGCGGGGTGCCGCCCGCCCCGGAGATCGCGTCGACGATGTGCCCGACGTCGCCGGTGGGGTGCCCGCCGTTGTCGCGGACCCACTGCATGACGGCGGTGGCGGCGCCCTTGCGGATCTGCCGTCCCTCGACGTCGACCCCGGACATGCGGGTCTGCGCGGTGAACGGCACCCAGGTGGCGCCGGCCAGCTCACCGGGGCTGCGCTCCCGCAGGCCGTGCGCGGTCTTGGCGTGCACCACGACGCTGCGGCCCTCGGGGGTCTCGTCCGCCAGGCTCGACAGTTGCGCGGCGTCGGCCATCTCCGGGGCCGTCACGCCGGCGACGGTGAGGAACTCGCCGGCCTGCCGGTTGCCCAGGGTGATGGTGCCGGTCTTGTCCAGCAGCAGGGTGTTGACGTCGCCCGCCGCCTCGACGGCGCGGCCGGACATGGCCAGGACGTTGCGTTGCACGAGGCGGTCCATGCCGGCGATGCCGATCGCGGACAGCAGCGCCCCGATCGTCGTCGGGATGAGGCAGACCAGCAGCGACACGAGGACGATGCCGGTGACGCCGTCGCCGTTCAGGGCGAGGCTGTCGGGCGCGAACGCCTGCACGCCCTTGGAGTAGATGGCCAGGGGCTGCAAGGTCGCGACCGCGAGCAGGAAGATGATGGTCAGCGACGCGAGGAGGATGTTGAGGGCGATCTCGTTGGGGGTCTTCTGCCGGTTGGCGCCCTCGACGAGGGCGATCATCCGGTCGATGAAGCTCTCACCGGGCCGCTGGGTGATCCGCACGACGATCCGGTCGGAGAGCACCTTGGTGCCGCCGGTGACGGCGCTGCGGTCGCCGCCGGACTCGCGGATGACGGGTGCGGACTCGCCGGTGATGGCGGACTCGTCGACGGAGGCGATGCCCTCGATGACGTCACCGTCGCCGGGGATGACCTGACCGGCCTCGACCACGACGATGTCGCCGAGCTGCAGCGCCGCGGCCGGCACCGGCTCCTCGACCCGGTCCGCGCCCACGAGACGCCGTGCCATGGTGTCGGTCTTGGCCCGGCGGAGTGTCTCGGCCTGGGCCTTGCCGCGGCCTTCGGCGACGGCCTCGGCGAGGTTGGCGAACACGACGGTCAGCCACAGCCAGACGGTGATCAGCCAGGCGAACACGCTGGGGTGCGCGACGGCGAGGACGGTGGTGAAGACCGAGCCGATCTCGACGATGAACATGACCGGGTTGCGCCACAGCGTGGCCGGGTTGAGTTTGCGCAGCGCGTCCGGGGTGGACTTCCACAGCTGCCGGGGGTCCAGGAGCCCGCCGGCGATGCGGCGTGGGGCAGGGACGGTCATGTCGTTTCCTTGAGGGGCGGTCAGGGTGCTCATCGGACGCCTTCCGCGAGCGGGCCGAGGGCGAGCGCCGGGAGGTAGGTGAGGGCGACCACGATCACGGTGACCGCGACGACCATGCCGATGAAGAGGGGTTGGTACGTCCGGAGCGTTCCGGCCGACTGCGGCACGGGGGTCTGCCGGGCGAGTGACCCGGCGAGGCCGAGGACCAGGATGATCGGCAGGAACCGGCCGAGCAGCATGCACAGCCCGAGGGCCGTGTTGTAGAACGTGGTGTTGACCGAGATGCCGGCGAACGCGGAGCCGTTGTTGTTCGACGCCGACGTGAACGCGTACAGCACCTCCGACAGCCCGTGCGCGCCCGGGTTCGCCATCGAGGACCGCGCCGTCGCCGAGCCCATCGCGACCGCGGTGCCGACGAGCACGAGGGCCGGGGTCGTCAGCAGGTACAGCGACGCGAACTTGATCTCCCGGGCGCCGATCTTCTTGCCCAGGTACTCCGGGGTGCGCCCGACCATGAGCCCGGCGACGAACACGGTGATGACGGCGAGGATGAGCATGCCGTACAGGCCGGATCCGACGCCGCCGGGCGCGACCTCGCCGAGCATCATGTTGAGCATGGTGACCATGCCGCCGAGCGACGTGTAGGAGTCGTGGAACGAGTTGACCGCACCGGTCGACGTCAGGGTGGTGATCGCGGCGAACGTCGCGGACTGGGAGACGCCGAAGCGTGTCTCGGTGCCTTCCGTCGCGGCGCCGACGGCGGTGGGGACCGTCCCGCCGTGCGCGAGCTGCAGGGCGTTGATCGCGATGACGCTGCCGATCGCGAGGATCGCCATGATGCCCGCGATGGCGAGGCCCTGCCGTTTGTCGCCGACCATCCGGCCGAAGACGCGGGGCAGGCTGAACGGGATGAGCAGGATCAGGAACAGCTGCAGCCAGTTGGTCCAGCCGGTCGGGTTCTCGAACGGGTGGGCGCTGTTGGCGTTGTAGAACCCGCCGCCGTTGGTGCCGAGCTCCTTGATGACCTCCTGGCTGGCGACCGGCCCGCCGGTGATGGTCTGGCCGGCACCGGTCAGGGTGGTGACGTCGGTGCCGCCGCTGAGGTTCTGCACCACGCCGCCGGCGATCAGGAGGGTCGCCCCGATCACCGCCACCGGCAGCAGGATCCGCACGCAGATCCGCATGAGATCGACCCAGAAGTTGCCGAGCTGCTCGGTCTTCGAGCGGGCGAAACCTCGCACCAGCGCGACCGCGACGGCGATGCCGACGGCCGCTGAGGTGAAGTTCTGCACCGCGAGGCCGGCCATCTGGACCAGGTGACCCATCGTCGACTCGCCGGAGTACGACTGCCAGTTGGTGTTCGTGACGAAACTGACCGCCGTGTTCCACGCCTGGTCCGGCGCGACCGGGTCGAAGCCGAGGCTGAGCCACAGGTGCTGCTGCACCCGCTGGAACAGGTACAGCGCGAGGATCGAGATCGCGGAGAACGCCAGGACGCTGCGGGCGTACACGCCCCACGACTGCTCGCCGTCCGGGTTCACTCCGGCGGCCCGGTAGGCGAGGCGCTCGGCGCGGGTGTGCCGCGCCGACGTCACCGCCCGGTACATGTAGTCGCCGAAGGGTCTGTAGACCAGCACCAGGGCGAGGATCAGCGAGGCGACGAAGACCACGCCCGCCGCTGTGGGACTCATCAGAACTTCTCCGGGAAGAGCAGGGCCGTCACCAGAAATGCCGTGAGGGCGATGGCGAGGATGAGACCGACGAGGTTCTCGGCGTTCACAGCCGCTCCACCGCCCGCACCGCAAGGCCGAGGACCGCGAACGCCGCGATCGTCAGCAGCACGAACCACAGGTCAGCCACGAGGGGATCTCCTTGTCGTTTCCGGCGGCCGAGGTCCGGTCGCAAACGAAGTGAAGCCCCACGGGTCCGCCCTGCCCAGGTGCGTTGATGAAATCCATACGCCGGTCACCCGGCCCTTGACGGTTTCTTAACGCCGCGGGCCCGACCCGCGAGCGCGGGCACACCCGCCGACGGCGGCGGCCGATCGGCTCACCGGTCCGGGGTGAGCCGGACCCGCCGCAGGAGTTGCGCGTTGAGCGCGACGACGATCGTGGACGCGGACATCAGCACCGCCCCGACGGCCGGGCTGAGGGCGATCCCGGCCCAGGCGAGGACACCGGCGGCGAGCGGGATCGCGACGATGTTGTATCCGGCCGCCCAGGCGAGGTTCTGGATCATCTTGCGGTAGCTGGCCCTGGACAGCCGGATGACGCCGGTCACGCCGCGCGGGTCGGACGAGGCCAGCACGACACCGGCGGACTCGATCGCGACGTCGGTGCCGGCGCCGATGGCGATGCCGACGTCGGCGCGGGCCAGGGCCGGGGCGTCGTTGACACCGTCGCCGACCATCGCCACCCGCAGCCCGCGGTGCTGCAGGTCGGCGACGGTGCGGTCCTTGTCGGCCGGGAGGACCTCGGCGAACACCTCGTCGACGCCCGGCCGCAGCCCGAGGTCGGCGGCGACGGCGTCGGCGACCTGCCGGGCATCGCCGGTGATCATGACGATCTTGCCGACGCCCAGCCGCCGCAGCTGCGCGATCGCCTCCTTCGCCTCGGGCCGGACCTCGTCCTCGAGGGCGAGCGCGCCGACGGCGTGCGCGGCAGCGCGCGTCGCGTCCCCGTCGAGGCGGACGAGGTGCAGCACGGCGGCGCCGCGCCCGGTCCAGGCCGCGGCCGCGGCGGCGACGTCGTCGGGCGGCGTGACGTGCAGCTCCCGCAGCAGGGCCGGGCCGCCGACGGCGTAGCGGACCCCTCCGACGGTGGCCTGCACGCCGCGGCCGGTCAGCGACTGGAAACCCTCGGCGCGCAGGTCGGTCCCGCCGTCCCGCCGGGCGGCGGCGACGATGGCGCGGGCCAGGGGATGTTCGCTGTCGGCCTCCACGGCGGCCGCGGTGTGCAGCACCTGCTGCCCGGTGAGCCCGGCCGCGGCGGTGACGCCGGTGACGGTGTGGGCGCCCTTGGTCAGGGTGCCCGTCTTGTCGAACAGCACCGCGTCGACGGTCCGCATCCGCTCCAGCGCGAGGCGGTCCTTCACCAGGATCCCGGCGCGGGCGGCGACGGCGGTCGACAGCGAGATCACCAGCGGGATGGCCAGGCCGAGCGCGTGAGGGCAGGCGATGACCAGCACCGTCACGGTCCGCACCACGGACTCGTCCAGGTCGCCGAATGCCCACCAGACGGCGAAGGTGACCAGCCCGGCGCCGGCGGCGATGTAGAACAGCCAGGCGGCGAAGCGGTCGGCGAGGACCTGTGCCCGGCCGCGGGACCGCTGCGCCTGCCCGACGAGGCGCTGGATGCCGGCGAGGGCGGTGTCGTCGCCGACGGCGCCGACCTCGACGCGCAGCGCGGAGTCGGTGGCGACGGTGCCGGCCACGACCCGGTCGCCGGCGGTGCGGGGCACCGGCCGGGACTCGCCGGTCACCATCGACTCGTCGAGCTCGGCGCTGCCGTCGACGATGCGGCCGTCGGCGGGGACGCGGCCACCGGAGCGGACCAGGACCGTGTCACCGACGCGCAGGTCGCCGACCCGCACGGACTGCGGCCGGCCGTCGGCGTCGAGACGCTCGGCGTCGTCGGGCAGCAGCGCGGCGAGGGCGGCGAGGGCGCCGCTCGCCTGTCCGATGGCCTTCATCTCCTGCCAGTGCCCGAGCAGCATGATCGTGACCAGCGCGGCCAGCTCCCACCAGAACTCCAGGCCGAACCATCCTGCGCTGGTGGCCAGGGACGCCGTGTAGGCGACGGTGATCGCCATCGAGATGAGCAGCATCATGCCCGGGGCGCGGTCGCGGACCTCGGCCACGGCACCGGCGAGGAACGGCCGGCCGCCGTAGAGGAACACCGTCGTGCCCAGCACCGGCCCGACGAGACCCATGCCGGGGAAGTCGAGCCGGTAGCCCAGCCAGCCCATCACCATGTGGCTGGTCGCGACGATCGGGACGGTCAGCGCGAGGCTGAGCCAGAACCTGCGCCGGAACACCTCGGGGTCGTGCCCGGCGTGCTTGTCGTGCCCCGCGTCGCTGTCGTCGGCGTGACCGGAGGGGTGACCGAGGGGATGACCACGGGCCTGCTGATGGTCGTGCCCTGAGACGGCTGTGCGGTGCGGTTGCGACATGGTCAGCTCCTTCTCGTCCTCTCGAACATACCCCCGGGGGGTATACCTGGCAAGCGATGGTGGTGCGGGACGGGGTCTACGATGTCGCGTAGGAGGTGGTCCGGGCGTGGTGCTGATCCGCCGCATGCGGCCGTCCACCTGGTTGCTGACCGTGGTGCTGCTCGTGCTCGGTGTCGCGTGGATGCACACCGTCGCCGCCGCCCCGCTCCCACCGGTGGTGCACGCGGGCACGGCGACGGCCGTCGAGGCGGTGCCGCGGTGCGCCCCGGACGGGCACCACGATCCCTGCCCTGGCTCGCCGCACGGCGGCGGTCACGCCACGGCCATGTGCCAGTCCGCCCTGCCGCCCGCCATCGGCGCCCCGGCTCCCACCCTCACCGCGTCGCACGCGTCGCTGCCCGCCTCGGTGGTCCGGGTGTCGGCCGTCACCGTCGCGGCCGAAGCCGCCGGCGGCACCGGGTGCGGTCCGCCGCCGCGCAGCATGCTGTCGATCTGGCGGACGTAGGCCGGCTCCGGAGTCGAATGATGCCGCCCGCCCCCGGCCCGCAGTGTGTGCGGAGGGTGCCCGCGGCGACGTCCTGACGCGTCCGCGTCACCGTTTCGAATCTTCAGGAGCTCGATTCACCATGCGTACGAACAACCTTCGCCGGGCCGCCGTGGTCACCGGCGTGCTCAGCCTCGCCCTGCTCGCCGGCGGCTGCGGCGGCAGCGGGATGGACCACGGCACGATGGGCAACGGCAGCCCCACGTCCGCCGCGGCACCGAGATCGGGTGCGACCTTCAACGCCACCGACGTCAAGTTCGCCAACGACATGATCCCGCACCACCGTCAGGCCCTCGACATGGCCGGGACCGCCCGGTCGAAGGCCGCCACGCCCGAGGTCAAGGCCCTCGCCGACAGGATCGCCGAGGCGCAGGAGCCGGAGATCGCCACCATGTCCGGATGGCTGACCGCCTGGGGTGAGCCGGTCCCCAGCCCCGGCGGTATGCACCATGGCGACATGGGCGGCATGGGTGAGATGCCCGGCATGATGACCGACCAGGAGATGCGGGAGCTGTCCGAGGCCACCGGCAAGGCCTTCGACACGATGTTCCTGCGGATGATGATCAAGCATCATCAGGGCGCGGTCGAGATGGCCGGGATCGAACAGGCCCAGGGCCAGGACGCGGCGGTCAAGCAGCTCGCCGCCAGGATCGCCGCGGACCAGACCGCGGAGATCACCGAGATGCAGGGGTTGCTGGCCAAGCTGTAGGCGCCCGGCGTCATCCCAGCGGTGCGGCACCGGTACGCAACGGTGCCGCACCGCTGGCCCCTGCCGGTGCCGGTGCCCGTTGATCAGTACCTCCATCGGGTCGCCTCGACGATCTCCTGCGGGGTCGCGCCGGCGAACCGGTCGGCCTCGGCGAGCCGGACCGCGCAGTACGCCTCCAGCAGCGCCGGTCCGAGCAGACCGGCCAGCAGGTCGTCGGCCCGCAGCGCGGCGACGGCGGCGACGGCCGTCTCCGGCAGCCGTTCGGGGCGGCGGTCCTCGGGCAGCAGCGCCGGGTCGCCCGGCACCTCGGCCGGCAGCCGCAGGTCGTGCCCGCACGAGGCGGCGACGATCTCGGTCACGGCGGCGACGACGAGGTACGGGTTGGCGGCGCCGTCGCAGCACTTGACCTCGACGTTGGCGGCCCGGTCGCGTTCGCCGGGGCTGCCGGTGACCAGCCGCAGGGCGGCCTCGCGGTTCTCGTGGCCCCAGCAGCGGTACGGCGCGGCCCAGCGCTGCGGCTCCAGCCGGAGCCGGCTGGCGACGCCGGGGGAGGCGAGCGCGGCGAGCGCCGGCAGCCGCCGCAGGAGCCCGGCCATGGCGGCCTCGCCCGCCGGGCGCAGTCCGTGCGGCCGGTCGCCCCCGCTGAACAGCGCCTGCCCGTCGCGGCGGGCCGAGACGTGCAGGTGGTGGCCGTTGCCGACCTGGCCGGCGCTGACGACGGGGGCGAAGGACACCCGCAGGCCGTGCCGCTGGGACACGGCCCGGACGGTCTGGCGGACCAGCACGGTCCGGTCCGCGGCGAGCACCGGGTCGGCGGCGGCGACGGACACCTCGAACTGGCCTGGCGAGTACTCGGGGTGGATCTGCTCGACGGGCACGTCCTGCGCGGCGAGGGCCTGGAACAGGTCGTCGAGGTAGGCCGCCACCTCGACGACACGGGTCATCCCGTAGGCGGGGCCGGTCGCGGCCGGGCCGCCGTCGGCGGTGGCGAGGTACCACTCCACCTCGAACGCCATCCGCAGCTCGAGGCCGAGCGCGGCGGCGCGGGCGGCGGCGGTGCGGGCCAGCGTCCGCTGGCAGCACGGCCATGGCTCGCCGTCCTGGGTCCGCCGGTCGGCCGGCGCCCAGGCCCAGTGGGGCTGCGCGGCCAGGACGGTGACGCGGTCCAGGTCGGGGAACAGCCGCAGGTCCCCGGCCGGCCCGCCGACGTGTTCGCTGGTGGTGACCGAGTCGTCGACGAGGAACACGTCGAAGACCGGCGACATGCCGACACCCCAGCCGGCCGCGTGGGCGAGCCGGTGGACCGGCACCGTCTTCACCCGGGTGACGCCGGCGTTGTCGACCCAGGTGAGGGCGACCGCGTGGACGTCGCGGGAAGTCAGCTCGGCGGCGGCGATCCGGCCGGCCCGTGCGGCGTCGTCCATCGACGCGTCGTTTCCGGAAGCGGTCGCCACCAGGCGCACCTACCCGCGCGGGACCCGCTGAACCGGGGAGGCGCGGCCGGCACCCTCGCCGGCTACCGGGCCTGGCCCTGGGGCACCAGGTCGAGCGCGGCCTCGACGGCGACCTGCTCCATCCCGCGCAGGAACGCCTCCGCGTCGCCGGGCGAGACGAAGTGGGTGTCCATGAACACGGTGATCTGCAGCGTGTCCGGCACGTCGTCGATGTGGACGAACAACCGCTCGAAGGAGTCGTCCTGCTGGACCGTCCAGCGGAACGTGGTGTGGCCGCCGTGGAGCGCCTCGCGGATCTGGTCCGGCGTCGGTGCCGGGCCGGTGGAACCCGCCCGGGTGGTGATACGCCGGTCGTTGTAGAAGCAGCCGAGGTCGAGGTCCGGGTCCCGCTCCGCGGCCACCCTCGCGATCAGGTCCTGCAGCTGCACCGGATGGAAGTAGGCGTGCTTGTACGCCGTCATCGCCGCCCGCTGGGTCCGCGCCAGCGCCTCGGAGAACGGTACCCCCGCGACATCCAGCGCACAGAGACCGCTTTCGGCGACGGTGCACACCACCTCGGCGAGGGCGGGGCGGAACCGGTTGTTCACCGTGGGCCGGAACACCACCGGATTGATCCCGGTCATCCGGTGCAGCGCCACCCCGTACACGGCCATCAGCACCGGTGAGGCGTCCATGCCGGCCCGGGCGGCGATCGCCCGCGTCGCCAGGTGCAGCGCCTGAGATCTGAACTCGCCCCGCCAGTGGCGTGGCTGACGCGGGTCGTCGGACCCGGCGAACCGGCGGGCCGGGATGCTCCGCAGCAGCCGTTCCCAATACCGCAGCGCCGCCTCGTTCTGCCGGACACCGGCCGGCGAACGCTGCCAGCGGGCCTGCTCCAGCGGCTGCATCCCCTTGACCGGCGTGGCCACCCGCGCGCCGGACTCGGTGATCATCACCGCGGCGCCCGAACCGTCGGTGACCAGGTGACACATGATGGCGACCAGGTGCGTCGGCAGCCCGTCCCGGACCACCACACCCATCCGCAGCGGCCACTGCGTCACGAAGTCGTAGTCGGTCTCCTCGTATCGCCGCCGCAGCGCGTCGGCGAGCTCCGCCGGGTCGTCGTCGTCGCCCGCGTCGATGACGTCCAGCGCGATCTCACCCGAGCTGGAGACCACCTGGGACGGCCGGTCGCCGGCGTCGAAGCGCAGCCGGGTCCGCATCGGCTGATAGCGGCTCATCAGGTAGCGGAGGTTCTCCACGACGTCGGCGAGGCTGGTGCCGCCGGGCAACGGCGTCGCGCCGCCCATGGGCAGCCACGAATTCTGGCGCCGCATCGCCATCCACAGGTCCAGCTGGCCCCAGGACAGGTCGTCGACGCCGGAACCCTCACCCTCGAAGGCAACAATGATCTGCTCTGCCATGCCACCGGTCCTTCCGTGTCACCGCGGCGTCCATCGATAACCCGGCAGTATCGTACAGTTTCTTAACAGATAATCCTGGGCGTCACCGCGACGAGTTTTCCGGGCGGATCCGCGGGCCGGACCGCTGTCGCGGGACAGCCGGCGCGGCCCCGCCCGACCTGGCCGGAGAACGCTCCGGATGGCCGCTGAAGTGCGGCGATGCGCCGGGATGGTTTTGCGGGTGATCCGCCGGTCCGTACACTCGGCGGCACGTTGCCGGGCTCAGGGCGTCCTTCGGGTCCCTGTGTGGCTCCCGGTGGCGAGGGTGGCCGACCGCACGTGCCCGCAGTTCCCGGGGCGCACCGCCGCCCGCTTCCTTGCCCGCACCAACCCCGCCACGTGCGCGCCTGCCTCGTGGCGTGGAGTCGCCCGTACCGTTCCCGGTCGGCGACCGACGCCTAGGGAGATCATGAGAAAGCCAGCCATTATCGTGGGAGCGGTGTGCGCCGCACTCATCGCGTTCATGTTCGCCGCCGAGCACCCGTCCCGATCGTCGCAGCCGCTGCGGACCGGGACCGGCCTGCACGTCAGCGGCAGGAACATCGTCGAGGCCAACGGCAACAACTTCGTCATGCGCGGCGTCAGTCACCCGTACGCCTGGCACAAGGACCAGAAGCAGTCGTTCGCCGACATCAAGCGGCTGGGTGCCAACTCCCTGCGTGTCGTGCTGACGAACGACGTCGGCGCCGGCGAGGTGTCCGAGATCATCGCGAGGTGCAAAGAGCACCGGCTCATCTGTGTCCTGGAGTATCACGACACCACCGGGCACGGCGAGAAGGACGACGCCGTCGCCCTGGACGCGGCCGCCGCGTACTGGACCGGGCTGAAGAGCGTCCTGGCCGGCCAGGAGGACTTCGTCGTCGTCAACCTCGGCAACGAGCCGTACGGCAACACCGACACCGCGGGCTGGGCCGGCGCGACGAGCGGAGCGGTCAGGAAGCTGCGCGACGCCGGCCTGCGGCACCTGATCATGGTCGACGCGCCGAACTGGGGACAGGACTGGGAAGGCGTCATGCGCGGCAACGCCTCGTCGGTGCTCGACAGCGACCCGCGGCGCAACATCGTGTTCTCGGTCCACATGTACGGCGTGTACGGCACCGCCTCGAAGGTCGCCGAGTACTACGACGCCTTCCAGAGCGCCGGGCTGCCGCTGGTGGTCGGTGAGTTCGGGTGGAAGCACACCGACGGTGAGGTGGACGAGGACACCATCATGGCCGAGGCGCAGTCCCGCGGGATCGGCTACCTGGCCTGGTCGTGGAGCGGCAACAGCGGCGGCGTCGAGTACCTCGACCTGGCCACCGGCTTCGACCCCGGCCGGTTGACCTCGTGGGGCCGGCAGGTCTTCGACAGCGTCAACGGCATCCGGGCGACCTCGAAGGAGGCCACCGTCTTCGGCGACCGGCGAGCGGCCGGGTAGCGCGAGGGCCCGCTACGCCGGTACTACTCCGAAAGTAGGGCCGACTTCCGCACCGTCACCCAGGCCGACCCTGAGCCCTCCACGGGTAGTAGCGCATCGCCCAGCGACAACGAACACGCAGGGGGAGGCGAACGTGAGAGCGTCGAAGACCGCGCCTCCGGACCGGGACGCCTGGCTTCACCGGGACGCCCGGCTCGCGGCCCGGGAAGCGCCGGCCGTGGGGCAGTTCGGGGTGACGCAGACCTTGCCCGGCCCGCGCCAGGCCCAGGAACAGCACCGCGGCCTCGCCCGTTGGAGGCCGGGGTACTGGCCGCTGATCCTGTCCTATCTGCTCGTCGTGGGGAGTGACTTCTGGTTCGTCAACCCGTTCGCCACCGGTGTGCTCAGCTGGCCGCTGACCGTGCTGTGGACGTGGCCCATCATCACCACGATCACCGGCATCGTCGGCATACGACGGACTCGCCGGGCACTGCGCGAGTCGGAGGCCCGCTGGTCCGGCCGCGGGCCGACGAGAAGCGAGGGCTTCCTGATCGTTGTCGTTCCGACCATCGGGCGGAACGACACCTACCCCGCGCTCAAGCGCTCGGTCCTGTCCTACCTCACCTATCTCCCCACGTGCTTCCCGCGGCTCAGGATCGACATCGTCATCGACGAGGGCTGCGAGGCGGCCGACAGGATCGCCGGGCTGGCCGCGCGAAGCGAGCTGATACGGCTCGTCGTCGTTCCACGGCAGTACCGCACCGCCAACGGGACACGGTTCAAGGCGCGGGTCACCAACTACTCGCACGAGCTGCGGATCCACGAGCACGAGCACCGCGACGACGTGTGGGTGCTGCACATGGACGACGACACCGGTGTCGGCCCCGACACCGCCCTGACCATGGCCCGGTTCATCGAGGAGCAGTCCCGGGCCGGCCGCGACGCCAAGCACCTGGCCCAGGGCGTCCTGACATATCCACGCGAGTACGCGGTGAACACGCTCACCTGGCTCGCGGACTCGGTCCGGCCCGCCGAGGACGTGGGGCGATTCTCGGCCTGGACCGGCAGTGGCACCCCGCGCGCCGGCGTGCACGGTGAGCTCCTGCTGGTGCGGGCCTCGATCGAGGCGACGATAGGCTGGGACTTCGGCCCCCGCAGCATCGTCGAGGACGCCCAGTTCGCCCTGATCTTCTGTGCCCGCTACAAGGGCCGCAGCGCCTGGTTCGGCGGGCGGTGCTACGGCGCGTCGCCCGCCGGCCTCCGCGACTTCGTCCGCCAGCGCGAACGCTGGTCGTGGGGGCTGACGGCCCTGGTGTTCAACCGGTCGCTGCAACTGCGCAACCGGCTGCTGCTCGCCTACTCGGTGGTGTCGTGGGTCGTCGGCCCGATCACGAACGTCGCGGTGGTCATGTTCCTCAGCCTCCTTGTCGCCGAACGCAACACGTCACCGGTGGCGCTCTTCGTCATTCCGCTCTGGGCGCTGAACATGGCCTACACGATCTGGATGTACTGGGAGGGCCTGCGGCTCAACGCCGTGGTGTCCGGTGACGGCAGGCGCAAGTGGTGGGAGCCTCCGGTCGTCATCCTGCTCATCCCGGTCTTCGGGATGATGGAGAGCATCCCTGGACTGCGCGGATTCGTGAAGTTCGCCCGGGGCACCGAGAACCGGTTCGCGGTCATCCGGAAGCCCTCATGACCGCGGGATCATCGCCCGGGGGCTGCTCCTCGAAACGGTCGGACCGCCGCGCGGGAAGGGCACGCCGTGCGCGAGATGCCCGGTCTCGTGCCGGCCGGTGCCGAGGCCGAGCTCCACCCCTGCCGTCCGGCATGTCGTCGGCCCGGGCCGACGTCCTCACCACTGCAACGTCTGGACCTCGGTGTACTCCAGGACCCCTTCGGGGCCGAACTCGCGGCCGATGCCGGAACGGCCGAACCCGCCGAACGGCAGCCGGACGTCGGCGACGGCACCGTCGTTGACGCTGACCCGCCCCGCGCGGAGCCGTTCGGCGACCGCGACGGCCGCGACCCGGTCGGCGGACACGACCGCGCCGGCGAGGCCGTACGGGGAGTCGTTGGCGAGGGCGACCGCCTCGTCGTCGGAGCCGAACGGGATGACCACGGCGACCGGGCCGAAGATCTCGTGCCGGGCGACCGGGTCGTCGTTGCCGATGCCGGTCAGCACGACCGGCTCGTGGAAGAACCCTTTGCCGTCGACCGTGGCGGGGCCGCCGTCGACGGCCGCCTTCGCGCCCCGGCGTCGCGCGTCACGGACCAGGGCAGCCACCCGGTCCCGGTGGGCGGCCGAGATGAGCGGGCCCAGGGTCGTGCGCGCGTCGGCGGGGTCGCCGGGCACGGCGGCGGCCAGACGCTCCGTGAGCACCGCCACGTAGTCGGCGAACACGTCGCGGTGCACCAGGTGGCGGGTCAGCAGCGCACAGCCCTGCCCGGCGAGGGTGGTCGTGTTCGCGGCGCCGATCCGGCCGGCCAGGGCGAGGTCGGCGTCGGCGCGCACGACGAGCGCCGACTTGCCGCCGAGCTCCAGCACGACGCGGGTGACGTTGCCCGCCGCCTGCGCCATCACCTTCGCCCCGACGGTGTCGGAGCCGGTGAACGTGACCAGGCCGACCCTGGGGTCACCGACGAGTGCCGCGCCGACGTCGGCGCCGCCGGTGACGACGTTCAGGACCCCGGGCGGGATGCCCGCCTCGTCGGCGGCCTCGGCGAGGGCGAGGATCTCCAGCGGCGTGTACGGCGACGGTTTCACCACGACGGTGTTGCCCATCGCGAGGGCCGCCGCGACCTTCGGCAGGGTCAGCAGCAGCGGCGCGTTGAACGGTGTGACGGCCACGACGACCCCGGCCGGGACCCGCCGGACCAGGCTCGAACCGACCCTCGGTGGCGCGCCCGCGGCGCGGGGCGGCGCGGGGAGCATCCGGTCGTGGTCGGCGGTGGCGGCGCCGATCGCGTACTCCAGGTGCGCCAGCCCGGACGCGACGAACGCCGCCGACTGCCCGCGCGGCGCACCCGACTCCGCGATCGACAGGGCGACGTGGTCCTCCACCCGGTCGGACAGGGTGCGGTGCAGGCGGCGCAGGGCGGCGGCGCGTCCAGCCGGGGTGAGCCCGGACCAGCGCCCGTCGTGGAACGCCCGATGCGCCGCGCGGACCGCGCCGGTCGCGTCGGCGGCGGCACCGTCGGCGGCGCTGCCGATCACCGCCTCCGTCGCCGGGTTCACCACGTCGGCGGTCGCACCACCAAAGGCGGCCCGCCATTGCCCGTCCACGTACAGTCCGCGTTCCATCAGCCGACGATAGGTGTGGCGCGGCGGCCGCGGCGACGGTGCGGCGATTGGCTGTGCCTATCGACAGATGCACGGTTCGTCTTTGTGCACACCACCCCTGACCGGCTGGGATGGCGGTATGGAGCACACCGCGGTGATCGTCGACGCCGTCCGAACCCCGATCGGCAGGCGCAACGGCGCCCTCGCCGCCTGGCATCCGGTGGACCTGGCCGCCGAGGTGCTCAAGACCCTCGTCGCGCGGACCGGGATCGACCCGGCCGACGTCGACGACGTCATGTTCGGCTGCGTCAACCAGCTCGGCGACCAGTCCACCAACGTCGGCCGGATGGCGGCCCTCGCCGCCGGCTGGCCGGAGACGGTGCCGGGTGTGACGATCGACCGGGCCTGCGGGTCCAGCCAGCAGGCGCTGCACTTCGCGGTCGCGAGCGTCCTTTCCGGCATGGCCGGCACGGTCGTCGCCGGCGGGGTCGAGATGATGTCGCGGGTGCCGCTCGGCGCCGCCCGCGCGACCGGCATGCCGTACGGGCCGAAGGTCCGCGCCCGGTACGCCCGGGACGCGTTCAGCCAGGGTGAGGGTGCGGAGATCCTGGCCGAGCGGTACAGGCTGTCCAGGACGGCACTGGACGAGTTCTCGGTCCGCTCGCACACCCTCGCCGCCGCCGCGACCGACGCCGGGGCGTTCGCGGGTCAGCTCGTCACGCTGCCGGACACGCCGCTGACCGCCGACGAGGGCATCCGCCGGGCGTCCACAGTGCAGACCCTGGCGAATCTCAGACCGGCGTTCCGTGAGGACGGTGTCATCCACGCCGGCAACGCCTCGCAGATCTCCGACGGTGCCGCCGCGCTGCTCGTGACGACCGGGGACCGGGCCCGCGCGCTCGGCCTGACCCCCCTCGCCACGTTCCGTGCCGGCACGATCGTCGGCGACGACCCGGTCGTCATGCTCAGCGCCCCCTGGCCGGCGACGCACAAGGTCCTCGCCCGCGCCGGTCTCGGCATCGACGACATCGGCGCGTTCGAGATCAACGAGGCGTTCGCGTCCGTGCCGCTCGGCTGGCTCGCCGAGACCGGGGCGGATCCGGAACGGCTGAACCCGCTGGGCGGAGCGATCGCCGTCGGGCACCCCCTGGGAGCCTCCGGTGCGATCCTCATGACGCGGCTGCTGCACCACATGCGCGACAACGACATCAGGTTCGGGTTGCAGTCGATGTGCGAGGCGGGCGGCATGGCCAACGCCACGATCGTCGAGCTGGCCGGATGACCCTCCTGGACGGCCGCCGGATCCTGGTGACCGGCGGGTCGCGGGGGATCGGCCGGGCGATCGTCGAGGGCGCCGCGGCGGCCGGGGCCCGCTGCGCCGTCGTCTGCCGCGACCCGGCCGGCGCCGGCGGGCTGCTGCGGGCGTGCGCCGATGCCGGGCTGCCGGTCCCGTCCGTCCACGCCGGAGACATCACCGACGCCGCCGGCTGCGAACGGGCCGTCGTCGCCGCCGCGCAGACGCTCGGTGGGGTCGACGTCGTCGTCAACAACGCCGCCCGGGTGTCCGGCGGTGCCCCGGACGGGCTGTTCACGACGACGGACGCGTTGCTGCGGGCCGACTTCGACGAGAAGGTCGTCGGATATCTGCGGGTCGTGCGGGCCGCCGTGCCGTACCTGCGCGACAGCGCCCACGGCAGGGTGGTGAACATCGGCGGGGAGGCGGCGCGGATCGCCCGGCACAACGTCAGCTCCGGGGTGCGCAACGCCGCCCTAGTGCACCTGACCCATTCGATGGCCCGCGAGCTCGGCCCGGACGGGATCACCGCGAACGTCGTCCAGCCCGGGATCGTGCTCACCACGGACGTGCGGGCGATGCTCGTCGCCGGTGCGCCGGATCCGGACGCGCACCTGCGCAGGCTGGCCGCCAGGCAGTCGCTGCGGAGGTTCGTCGAGCCGGCCGAGGTCGCCGCCGTCGTGGTGTTCCTCGCGTCGGTGGCCTCGTCGGGGCTGACCGGACAGGTGCTGACGGTGTCCGGCGGTACGTCAGCGGCGGTGCACTACTGAGATCCGCTTCGCGGCGAACACCAGGCCGCCGTGCGCGGCGCGGACGACGTGGTCGTGGTAGCGGCCCCAGGTCTGCACGACATGCCCGTCGGCGCCCTGTGACACCGCGTGGAACAGCGCCCGGACCTCGATCGGGTCCCCGTCGCCGGTGACCTCCACATTGGACACCAGGTGCAGGCCGGGTGCGGCGGTGCCCGCCCAGTACCGTTCGAACAGCCCGACGAACTCGTCTGCTCCCTCACGACGCACGCCGTCGGCGCCGAGGGTCTCCACGTCGTCGGCGACGAGCGATCGCAGCAGGTCCGCGTCGCGGTCGTCGACGCCGCGGCAGTACGCCGCCTGCAGCGCCGACACCTCCAGGAGCAGGTCGGTCATCGTGCGGCCCTCCAGGGTCCGGGGACGGGGCAGCCGTCCCGGTCGGTGAACGTGCCCCGCGATGCGAGCGCGGGATGGTGCGGTGCCTCGCCGGGGGTGAGGACGGGGGTGACGCAGGCATCGACCTCCGCGAACACGAGCTCCCAGTCCGCGCGGGTCCGGGTGGCGAAGATCCGGGCCAGTTCGTCCCGCTGGCCGGGCCACCGGTCGCGGTCGTGCTGGGGCCAGCCCGCCGGGTCGATCCCCAGGGCGGCCAGGAGTGCCGAGTGGAACGCTGGTTCGATCGCGCCGACGGCCATGAAGCCGCCGTCGGCGGTGCGGTAGGTGCGGTAGAACGGGGCGCCGCCGTCGAAGATGTTCGACTCCCGTCCGTGCGTCCACAGCCCCGCGGCGCGCATGTCGTGCAGCAGCGTGGTCAGCGAGGCGACGGCGTCGGTCATCGCCACGTCAAGGACGGTGCCGCGGCCGGTGCGGGTGCGTTCCAGCAGTGCCGCCAGGACCCCCATGACGAGGTACGTGCCGCCGGCGCCGAAGTCGGCGAGGAGGTTCAGCGGCGGCAGCGGCGGCCGGTCCGCCGGTCCGGTCGGATACAGCGCCCCGGCGACGGCGAGGTAGTTGATGTCGTGCCCGGCGCGCTGCGCCCAGGCGCCGTCGTGACCCCAACCGGTCATGTGGACGTAGACGAGCGGCGGGTGCCCGGCGCACAGGACCGCCGGGCCGAGCCCGAGCCGTTCCACGACGCCCGGCCGGTACGGGTCGACGAACACGTCGGCGGTGGACGCCAGCTGGCGGACCGTGTCGCGGCCCTCGTCCGTCTTCAGGTCGGCGACGACGCTGCGCACGCCCCGGGACCGGGAGTCCAGGTGCGACGGCAGCCCGGACACCCCGGCGCCGCTGCCCGGCCGGTCGACCCGGACGATCTCGGCGCCCAGGTCGCGCAGCAGCATCCCGGCGAACGGGGCCGGGCCGGCCCCGGCGAGCAGGACGACACGGACCCCGGTCAGCGGGTTCACGGCAGGCGCAGCGCGAGCAGCGGCACGAACTGGGCCGCGCTGTCCAGGTCGGTGTCGTCGGGGCCGCCGGCGACGGTCCGGCGGGGCATCGTCACCTTGATGGCGTTCGCCGCCGGGTAGTCGATGATCTGCACGGTCGCCGGGTCGACGTGCAGCAGGGCGGCGACGGCCTCGGCGGTGATGACGCCGGAGTCGCGCCACCGCAGGTACGCCTCCTCGGTCGTGAACACCATGTCGGAGGAGACGAGGAACGCGCCCGCGTTGCGGGTCCGGAAGGTGCTGCACTCGGACCGGATGTCAGTCATGACCGAACCATCTCCTGCCGTACGGCGCCGCTGTCGGTGACTTCGAGGGTGAACGGCTCCATCGGGTGGTCGAGTGCGGCGGCGTGCCACACGCTCCAGTTGAAGACCGGCCCGACGTCGACGACGGACGGGGCGTAGGCGAGCGCGCCGTTGGCGGAGTTCGCCACGCCGGGGACGCGGACACCGTGCATGAAGAACGGCATCGCCCCGGAGACGATCTCGTGCGCGATCTCCTGGTCGGCGGCGACGGCCTCGGCGACGAGGCCGATCTCGTAGCAGCCGGCGTAGCCGTTCGCGGCGTTGGGTTCGGCGTCGCCGAGGACGGCGTCGTAGCCGTAGCGGCGGAACCCGAACGTGTATTCGGAGCGGTCCAGGCCGTAGCGGTCCTGGGCGGTGCGGTGCACAAGGTCGGTGATGGCGGCCGTGTAGTCGCCGACGTTGCGCACCACGGCGGGGTCGCGGACCCCGAACAGGCACATGCTGCGGTGGCCGAGCTGCTCGACCCCCTCGAGGCGGACGCTGTACGGCTCCGGGGTGAACGTCGCCCCGACCACGCGGACGGTCTGCTCGTCCACCTGGATGTACCGCGCCGCCGACGTGTCCAGGGTTCCGGGTGGTTCGCGCAGCAGGTACGGGGTGGCGTTCTCGTACAGCATCTGCGCGGCGACGGACCGTACCGTGCACCGGGAGCGGCCGCCGACGGGCCGGACGGTGAACCCCTCGTCGTCGATCTCCCCGACGATGCACTCGCCGGCGCCGATCGGCTCCTCGATCGCGTACCCGCACTCGACGGTCTTGCCCATGTGCCATGCCGGTCCGGGGGCGATGCCGCGCAGCAGCGGCACGGCGGCGTAGATCGCGGCGTCGGACGACCGGCCGGCGAGGACGATCTGGGCACCCGCGTCGAGGGCCTCGGCGTAGGGTTCCGGACCCATCATCGCGACGATCCGGGCGGCCCTGTCGACGTCGGCCTCGGTCAGGTCCGGGCGGCCGTCGAGGCCCCACGTCTGTCCACTGCGGACCTTGCCGAGGACCCAGTCCTTCGGCTGTTCGGTGCGGATCGTGGCGATGCGGGCGGTCCGGCCGTGCGTGGCGAGGATGTCCTCGACGACGCCCCGGAACCAGGTGAGCCCGGCGTCGCTGCCGGTGAACCCGGCCGAGCCGATCAGCAGCGGCACCCCGATGTCGAGGGCGCCGACGACCATGCGCTCCAGGTCGCGGCGGGTCTGCCGGTAGCCGGCCCACGTGGTCGCGGCGCCGAGGTAGTAGGGGCCCCAGTCGGTGCTGCCGGCGTCGCAGGCGATGAAGTCCGGCTTCGTCAGCAGCGCGGCCCGGAACGACTTCGTGGAGAAGCCGCCGCCCATGACCGCGGCTGGGGCGACGAACCGCACCCGGTTCTCAGTGCTCATCGTTCACCTCTCGTCGAGCAGCGCGAACAGTGCGCGCCGGTGCTGGTCCGGGGTCCCGGCGAGCGCCGCGGCGGCGTGCGCGCGGCGGAGCAGGACATGGGCCGGGTATTCCCAGGTGAAGCCGATCCCGCCGTGCAGCTGGACGGCTTCGGTCGTGATCGTCACGGCGGCCTCGGACGCCTTGACGGCAAGGGTGTGCGCGCTGCGTTCGTCGCCGCCGCACCGCACGACGTAGTCGGCGGCGGACCGGGCCACCTCCAGGGTCACGGTCAGGTCGGCGAGTTTGTGCTGCACCGCCTGGAACGCGCCGATCGGCCGGCCGAACTGGCGGCGGGTCTTCGCGTGCTCGACGGTCAGCTCGAGGGCGTGCCCGGCGACGCCGACGCATTCGGCGCCCAGCGCGATCCAGGTGGCGACCTCGGCCCGCCGGACCGCCCCGGCCGCCCGGTCGCCGCCGGCGAGGACCCGCGCGGGGGTGCCGTCGAACACGACCCGCCACGCGGGCCGGCTGAGATCGAGGGACGGCAGTTCGGTCAGCTCGGCGCCGCCCTCGACGAGGACGAGCACCGGGGTCCCCCCCAGGTCCGCGGCGACCAGCAGCGGCGCCGGCGGCGGGGCGGCGAGGACCGGCCCGACCGAACCGGTCAGCGTCACCGAGCCGTCCACTGTGGACTCCGCCGTCACCCGGCGGGCGGCGGCGAGGGGCATGTGCACGAACACGGGGGACCGCCTCCCGCCGGCGATGCGGGCCAGGAGCTCGCCGGCGCAATCACCGTCCAGGGTGGACAGTGCGGAGGCGGCCGCGACTGCACCCGGGACGAACGGGCCGCCGACGACCGCCCGGCCCAGTTCCGCGGCGACCGCGACCAGTTCCGCCGGGCCGAACCCGAGACCGCCGTGCGACTCGGGGACGAGCAGACCGGCCAGGCCGAGTTCGCCGCAGAGCCGCGACCAGACCTGCCCGCCGTCCCCGGCCGGGACGACCGGCTCGGCGTGGGCGCCGAGGAAGTCCCGCAGCGCGGATGCCAGCTCAGATGCCAGCTCAGTGGCCAGCTCTGAGGCCGGCTCTGAGGCCACCCCCGGCGGTGCGGTCACGACCCGGCTCCCTCGATGCCGCAGATCCTGCGGGCCAGATCCTTGGCGTGCGTCATGTCGTAGTGCTTCTCGACGATGAGCCGCTGGGCGTGCAGGCCGCCGCCGCCCTGCAGGATCGTCACGCTCTGCCAGCCGCCGAACGTGTCGGCGGTGAAGTCGCGGATGCCGTGGAACAGCCGCATCCGGTACTCGGCGTCGACCCCGTCCATCGTGCGCATGTACTTGGCGACGAGCTCACCGGTCTCCGGGTTGCGCAGGTCGTCGAGCATCGGCGCGGTCAGCACGCTGCCACCGGCGATGTCGTGCAGGTTGCGGACCATCTCGGCGTAGTTCGCCGCGGCGAAGTACTTGGCGGCGTTGGTCATCAGCTCGTCCGGCGACGCCCACCCCTCGGCGGTGAACCGGGCGTTGTTGACGGCGGCCTCGAGACCGGCCCGGATCATCGTCGCGTAGTTGATCAGCTCGGCGATCTTCTGCCGGATGTGCGGGATGCGCTGCAGCCCGTTGGCCTCGGCGATGAGCTGGGCCATCCCGACGATCGTGTCGGCCATCTCGACGTAGTGCGCGACGCTGCCGATCCGCTCCCACAGCCCGAGCGAGTGGGCGAACGTCGCGGAGTGCTCGACCTCGCCGTCGAGGAAGACCCGCTCGTTCGGCACGTACACGTCGTCGAAGATGACGAACCCCTCGGCCATGTTGCGCCGGCCGCTGTACGGGAAGTAGTCGCTCGGCAGGTCGGGCCGCGGTGCGTACGTCGTCGCGACGATCTTCACCCCGGGCGCGCCGACCGGCACCGCGCAGGCGATCGACCAGTCCTCCTCGCCGGGCTTCATCCGCTTCGTCGGCATCACGATGAGGTCGTGGTCGATCGGGGCGCCGGTGATGTGCAGCTTCGCGCCGCGGATCACGACCCCGCCGGAGTCGCGGCTGACCACCCGCACGTACAGGTCGGGGTCGTCCTGCTTCATCGGCGACAGCGCCCGGTTGCCCTTCGCGTCGGTGATGGTCTGCACGCAGCGCAGGTCGGCCCGTTTGGCGTGCTCGAAGTAGTCCATCACCCGGTCGGCGTACACCGGCAGCTGCGAGCGGATCCGGCTGGCGGCGGTCATCAGCATGAGCAGGCTCACCGACGTCGTACGGGTCGGGTTCGCCCACTTCAGCTGCTCCACCTCCTGATACTTCAGGTCCTCGACGCTGCGCGGGATGAAGAACAGCGGCCCGAACGTGTCGTCGCCGGGCCGGTAGAACTCGTCGTAGTTCGCCGCGGTCATCGCGATGCTCTGCCGCAGCAGCGGTTCCTCGGTGACGTCCTCGATCCGCCGCCCGGCGATGTAGACCTGGCGGCCGTCGCGGAGGCTCTGCCGGTACTGTTCCCCGGTCATCATGGGTGCTGCGGTCCTCTCATGTCAGGTGCGCCGGTCGCGGGGCAGGCCGAGCACCCGCTCGGCGACGATGCCGCGCTGGATCTGGTCGGTGCCCCCGGCGATGCGCTGCGCCGGGGAGCTGAGCAGGAAGTCCGACCAGAACGCGCCGGGGGTGCCCGCACCGGCGACGAGGTCCGGGCCGAGCAGGCGGGCGGCGGTGCGGCCGTAGAAGAGCAGGTCGTCGACGAGGGCGAGCTTGCCGACCGACGGCGACAGCCCGGCGGTGGCGACCCGGTCGGCGGTCACCCCGGCGAGCTGTTCCCGCATCCACGCCTCCGCGAGGAGCTGCTGGTCGGTGTCGCCGACGGCACCGGCGGCCAGCGCCCGCAGCCGCCGGTACGGGTGGCTGAGATACGCCTTGTCCCGGCCGCCCATCGCGGTGCGTTCACTGGTGAGCGTGGACATCGCGACCGTCCAGCCGTCGTCGACGGCACCGAGCCGGGCGCTGTCGGGGATCCGTACGTCGTCGAAGAACACCTCGTTGAAGTGGCTCTCGCCGTTGATCTGGCGGATCGGCCGGACCGTGATGCCGGGCAGGTGCATCTCGACGAGGAAGGCGGTGATGCCGCGGTGGCGATCGGCCGGGGCCCCGGTGCGGGCGAGGAGTTCGCCGACATCGCTGAGGTGGGCCCACGACGACCAGACCTTCTGCCCGTTGACGACCCACGCGTCGCCGTCGCGGACGGCGGTGCAGCGCAGGGCGGCGAGGTCGGAGCCGGCCTCCGGCTCGGAGAACAGCTGGCAGGCGAGGGCGTCGGCCCGCCACAGCATCCTGATCCAGCGGGCCTGCTGCTGCGGGGTGCCGTGCGCCAGGATCGTCGGGGCGACGATACGGCGGCTGACGGTGAAGTAGGTCTGGTCGGGCAGCACGTATTCCCGCAGCACGTCGCGCAGTGCGGCGGAGGTGGCCGGGTCGAGGCCGCGGCCGCCGTGCTCGACCGGCCCGTCGAACCAGGCGAGTCCGGCGTCGAACAGCCGGCGCTGGAACGCCACGGACCGGGCCAGCCCGCCGTCGCCGCCGCCCGGCTCGTCGGTGACGGCGTCCGGATCGCGGCGGGGGAGTCCTTCGGCGGCGGCGAACGCGTGGATGCTCGCCGCGAGGTCCTCGAAGCCGGTCATCGTCCCGCCCAGACGGGGACGCGCCGTTCGGCGAACGCGCGGGAGCCCTCGGCGGCGTCGGCGGAGGCGAACACCGGGTCGAACCACTCGTCCTGCCGGGTGAACGCCTCGTCGTCGGCCCAGTCGGCGCTGCGCCGCAGCACCTGGACGCTGGCGGCGACGGCGAGGGGAGCGTTCGCGGCGACGGCCTGTGCCAGCCGGACCGCGGCCTCCAGGGCCCCACCGGGTGGGGTGAGCCGGTTGACGAGGCCGCACCCGGCGGCCCGGGCCGCGTCGATGGGTTCGCCGGTGAGGACGAGCTCCGTCGCGAGGGCGTGCGGCAGGCGACGCGGCAACCGGAACGCGCCACCGCCCCTGGCGGCCAGCCCGCGGGTGACCTCCGGCAGCCCGAACCGGGCGTCGTCGGCGGCCACGACGAGGTCGCAGGCGAGGACCATCTCGAACCCGCCACCGAGGGCCCAGCCTTCGACGGCGGCGACGACCGGGACCCGCGGCGGGGCCTGCACGAAGCCGGCGAACCCGCGGCCGGGGACGCTCGGGCGGCCCTGCACGGGGAAGTCCCGCAGGTCCATGCCGGCGCTGAAGGTGCCGCCGGCGCCGGTGAGGACGATCGCCCGGACGCTCGGGTCGGCGTCGAGGACGGTGAACGTCTCGGCGAGTGCCTCCGCGGTGGTCCGGTTGATCGCGTTGCGCCGGTGCGGCCGGTTGACCGTGACGACCGCGACGTGACCGTGCCGTTCCAGCAGAACAGCGGGTGCGTGCTGGAGGCCGGCCATCAGCGTGGCGCCATCCGGATCGCCCCGTCGAGGCGGACCGTCTCGCCGTTGAGGTATCCGTTGGACAGCATGTGCACGGCCAGGGCGGCGTACTCGTCCGGCGTGCCGAGGCGTTTCGGGTTGGGCACGCTCGCGGCGAGCCCGGCGCGCAGGTCGTCGCGGAGCCGCCCGAGCATCGGGGTGTCGAACACTCCCGGCGCGATCGTGTTGACCCGGATCTGCCGGCTCGCCAGGTCCCGGGCGGTGACGAGGGTGATCGCGTGCACACCGGCCTTCGCGGCGGTGTAGGACGCCTGGCCGATCTGTCCCTCGAACGCGGCGACCGACGCGGTGAGCACACAGGCGCCCCGTTCGCCGTCGACCGGTGGCGCCTCGGCGATCGCGGCGGCGACGAGGCCCAGCACGTTGTAGGTCCCGACGAGGTTGACCCGCACGACCTCGGCGAACCCTTCGATCGGTGCGGGGGTGCCCTCCTTGTCGAGGATGCGCATGCGGTCGCTGCCCCGCCCGGCGCAGTGCACCAGCCCGCGGACCGTGCCCCGGTCCCGGGCGACGTCGACGGCCGCGGTCATCTCCTCGGTGGAGGTGATGTCGGCGGCGACGAACGTCGCGGCCGGGCCGAGCCCCTTCGCCTCGGCGGTGCCGGCTCCGGTCGCGGCGGGCAGGTCGACCATCACCACGGTCGCGCCCTCGGCGACGAGCCGGCGTGCGGTGGCCAGACCGAGGCCGGAAGCTCCGCCGGTCACCACGACGGTGGCCTTGTCCAGTTTCACGTTTCAGTTCTCCTGCCGCCATTGCGCCATCGACACCATCGACGATTGCGGCAATCGGTGGGAAAGTCCAATACACCTGTGCGCCGAATTGATAGGGGACGCCTATCGGATGGCGCCGCGCTTTCGTCTTGACACCGGTTGGGTGCTGACTACCGTCGGATTCAGAGATTCTTGTTTCCAGGAATGTGGCGGGAGTGTGGCAGTGAGTTTGTTGTCCTCGGTCGGACCGGGCGACTGGCCCACGATGGGTGCGCACGCCTACCCGGACATGCCCGCGCTGCGGACGCCGGACGGGGTCGCGCTGACCTATGCCGGCCTCGAAGAGCGCGCGTCGCGACTGGCGGTCGCGCTGCGTCGCGCAGGGGTCGCGAAGGGTGAGCGGATCGCGCTGCTCGGCACCGACAGCGTCGGCTACGCGGTGACGCTGTTCGCCTCGCTGAAGCTGGGCACGATCGCGGCGCCGCTGAACTTCCGGCTCGCCGGGCCGGAGCTCGCCGCGCTGACGTCCCTCGCCGACCCGGCGGTGCTGGTCCTGGAAGCGCGCTACGCCGATCTGCTGCCCCTGCTGCGGGCCGCGGCGCCGGGGCTGCGGCTGGTGCTGACCTTCGACGGCCCGCTGCCCGGGGCCGCCTCCGTCGAGGAGCTCACCGCCCGGGACGGCCCGGTCACCATGCCGGCGGAGGCCGGTGACGACGACGTGCTGCTGTGGATGCTGACCAGCGGGACGACCGGCACCCCGCGGGTCGTCGCGCAGACCCAGCGGATGCTCAAGGCCAACACCGCCAAGGGCGTCCTCGAGCAGGGCTTCCAGCCGGGGGAGTGCCTGTATGCGGGCACGCCGCTGTTCCACGTCTCCGGGATGGGCTGGCTCTACTACGCGATCTCCAGGGGCGCGGCGCTGATGCTGTTGCCGCAGTTCGACGCCGATGCCGTCCTGGGCTGCCTGCGCGGCGGCGCCGTCACGCGCTGCCTGCTGGTGCCGAGCATGATCGTCGCGTTGCTCGGCCGGCCCGGGGTCGGCCCGGTGCCGCAGCTGCGCAGCATCGCCTACGGTGGTGCGGCGATGCCGCCCGAGCTGGTCCATCGGCTGCATGCGACGTTCGGCTGCGACCTGTACAACACCTTCGGCGCCGGCACCGAGGGCGGCGGGCAGACGATCCTGCGCCCCGCCGACCACCGGGCCGCGTTCGACGGCCGCCCGCACCTGCTCGGCTCGATCGGGCGGCCGATGTTCGGCGTCGACCTGCGGTTGTGCGACGCCGACGGCACCGAGGTCGGCGTCGGCACGGTCGGGGAGATCCGCACCCGCAGCGACACGATCATGGACGGGTACGTCGGCCGCCCCGACCTCACCGCCACCAAGGTGACCGATGGCTGGTTCCGCAGCGGCGACATGGCGTGGCGGGACGCCGACGGCTACCTCTACCTGGCCGGGCGCGAGGACGACATGATCCTGCGCGGCGGTGAGAACATCTACCCCGCCGAGATCGAGAGCGTCCTGGTCGAGCACCCGACGGTCGACGAGGCGGCGGTGGTCGGGCTGCCGGACGAGCAGTGGGGGCAGATCGTCGTCGCGGCCGTCGTCGCCGTGCCGGGCACCGTCCCGGATCCGGACGTCCTGCGGGCGTTCTGCCGCTCCCGTCTGGCCGGGTACAAGACGCCGTCACGGGTTGTCGTCGTCGGTACCTTGCCGAAGAACGCCTCCGGGAAGACCCTGCGGGTCCAGCTCGCCGCGTCCCTGGCGGTGACGGCGTGAGTGGCCCGCAGCGCAGCGGAGGGGCCGCTCGTCATGGGCTCAGTCTTGGCTCAGGCCGACGCCGGAGCGTAGCGGAGGTGGCGGCATGAGTGGTCCGCAGCGCAGCGGAGGGGCCGCTCGTCATGGGCTCAGTCTTGGCTCAGGCCGACGCCGGAGCGTAGCGGAGGTGGCGGCATGAGCGCGGTGCTGGTGAGCCGCGACGGGCCGGTGCTCACGGTGACGATCGACCGGCCGGAACGGCGCAACGCGATGACGTACGGCGCATGGGACGAGCTCGGCGCCGCGTTCCAGGAGGCGGCGGCGAGCGACGCCCGGGTGGTGGTCGTGACCGGCACCGGCGGGGCGTTCTGCAGCGGCGGCGACCTCGACGGCGGGGACCGGGCCGCGCACCCGCACGCCCAGCTCGCCGCGGTCGCCCGGACCTGCCAGGCCCTCGTCGCGCTGCCGCAGCCGACGATCGCGCAGGTCGACGGCCTCGCCGCCGGCGCCGGGTTCGGGCTGGCCCTGGCGTGTGACTTCGTTGTCGCCAGCACCAGGTCCCGGTTCGGAACGATGTTCCTGGCCCGCGGGCTGTCACCGGACTTCGCGACGTCGTGGCTGCTGCCCCGGCTGGTCGGCCTGCGGATGGCGACCCGGCTGTGCCTGCTGCCGGAGATCTTCGACGCGGCGCGGGCCCGTGAGCTCGGGCTGCTGGAGGACGTCGTCGTGGCGGAGGAACTGCCCGGGTCGGTGGCGGCGCTCGCCGGGCTGCTGGCGGCGGGCCCGCCGATCGCGACCCGGCTGACGAAGCAGCTGCTGCGGGACTCGTTCGCGCGCGGGGTGGCCGAGTCCCTCGCGGCGGAGACGACGGCCCAGGCGGTCAACCGGCTGTCGGCGGACGCGCAGGAGGGCATCGCGGCGTTCCTGGAGCGCCGGCCTGCCCGGTTCGAGGGACGATGACGGACATGACGGGCACACCGGGGTGGACGGCGGGCGTTTTGGTGACCACGATGTCCGACGTGAAGGTGAAGGCCCCGGGGGTGAAGGTCGTGGCGCCGCGGGTGGTGGCGGCCCCGGCGCAGCCGCGCACGCCGGCCCAGCACGACCGGCGCAGCCGGGTGCTGAGCAGCGCATCGGCGATGCTGACCGCCGGTGGTGAGGACTCGCTGCAGATGAAGCGGGTCGCCGAGGACGCACGGGTGTCCCTCGCGACGGTGTACCGCTATTTTCCGTCGAAGGACCACCTGTTGCTGGAGATGGCGCGAGCCAGGTTCGAGCGGGCCCTCGCCCGGGTGCAGCAGTCCGACGTCGACCTGGTCGGCTCGACGCCGGGTGCCCGGGTCAGTGCCTACCTGCTGCGCGAGTTCGCCGCGCAGCAGCGCCAGCCGCACGTCACCTCGGCGCTGGCCCGGGTCCTGATCGGCACGAACCCGGACTACCGGGGGACCCACGACGAGGTCCAGCGGATGCACCTGCGACTGCTCTCGGTGATCGCGCACGGTCATGACAGCACCCCCGGCTACGAGGCGTGGATGGTGCTGCGGGTGGTCGCCGGGTGCTTCGGGTCGGCGACCCGTAACTGGATCGCGGGCCTGCTCTCGGCCGACGAGGCGCGGTTCGAGATAGCCCTCGCCTGCCGG
The DNA here is from genome assembly GCF_040605635.1 of Dactylosporangium sp. NPDC005555. Lineage (NCBI taxonomy): Bacteria > Bacillati > Actinomycetota > Actinomycetes > Micromonosporales > Micromonosporaceae > Dactylosporangium > Dactylosporangium sp. NPDC005555. The sequence goes on along the minus strand of NZ_JBEXDG010000024.1, from coordinate 116,051 downwards.
CTGCTGGACCTGCCGGCGAGCCCCGCGGTGAACAGAACCGGTTCTGTCGCTCCGTAATCTCGATCGTCATCACTGCGTCTGACCTGGGACGACGGTCGACACATTGCCGTAACACAACCGTTGAAAACCAGACTCGATTCTGGAACACTCGCCCGCATCCATACCCGGCAACGACGCGGGAGAGCGGGATGAACAGCATCGAGGTCCGTCAGCTCGAATACTTCCTGGCCGTCCACGACCACGGCGGGGTCACCCGCGCGGCCAAGGCGCTGCACCTGTCCCAGCCGTCGCTGTCCCAGGCGATCCGCAGTCTCGAGCGGCAGCTGCGCACGGAGCTGTTCCTGCGGGTCGGCCGCGGCCTGGTGCTGTCACCGGCCGGGCAGGCCCTCGTCGGCCCCGCCCGCCAGGTCGTCCGCTCCGTCGAGCGAGCCCAGACGGCCGTGCTGCGGGTCCGCGAGCTGCACGCCGGGCAGATCTCCGTCGCCGCCGGTGCCGGGCTCGTCGCCGACCCCCTGGCACCCTGGCTGGCCTGCTTCCGCCGCAAATATCCCGACACCGTCGTGCGGGTCGAGGAGAGCGAGAGCGACGACGGTGTCGCCGAGCTCGTCCGCTCCGGCGACTGCGACCTCGGCCTCACCGCCGGCTCGATCATCTGCGACGAGCTGGAGCAGTTGCTGGTCAGTGAGCAGCACGTGGTGCTCGTGTCCCCGCCCGGCACGCCCCGCTCGGTCGGTCCGGTCCCGCTGGAACGCCTTGCCGGGGTGCCGATGATCGCCGGTGACCGCCGCGGTCAGGCGTGGACGGACGTCGAGCGGGCGATGGCCGCCCGCGGGGCCGGCGCCACGGTCGTCGTCGAGGTCGCGCGGACCTCGTCCACCATCCCGCTCGTCCTGGCCGGGGTCGGCTCGACGTTCCTGACGCTGCGCCTGGCGATCGAGGCCCAGGCCCGCGGCGCGGTCGTCCAGGAGATCACGCCCGCGCAGGTGCGCCGGCTGCGGCTGTTGCGCCGCCCGGGGGACCGGTCGATCGGCGTCTCCGCCTTCACCAACGTGATCCACGCCGATGCGAAGCGCTGGGTGACCGCCCTGCAGCAGCAGCAGGACCTCGGGCTCGGCCTGGTCGCCGCCGGCGCCGTCGTCGACGCCCGGATCCGCGACGCCCGGACCGCCGCCACGAGCCGCCAGGCCCGCCTCGCGAGCTGATCCGTCGCCCCGCGGAATGCGACCGATACTTCCGCGCTATGGGTGCAGTCGAACTAGGTATGCGGTATTCCGAAACGATCGTTGACCACCGTTCCCCGGCCAGTGACGATGATTACGAGCATATTTCTGCGGCCCCGTCATCTGCATTCCCGGAATGTTTTCAGGCCTTGGAGGAATTCGGTGGTTTCGACGATGAAAAGGCGCACGGTGCTGGCGGCCGTGGCCGCACTCGCGCTGCTGCCCGTCACTGCGTGCGGCGACGACAGCCCGGCCGCGCCCGGCCCCGGCGGCGAGATGACCCTGCGGCTCGGGTTCGCCGGTGCCGTGCTGTCACCCGGCGCCGCCATGTACACCTCGCTGCCGGACGTGCTCGGCTTCTGGGCCGAGGACAGGCTCAAGGTCGAGATCACCCGCATCGAGGGCACCGCCGTGGCGCTGTCGTCGATGGTCGGCAACCAGATCGACGTCGCGGTCGTCTCCGGCGAGGCGGTCGTCCCGCCGATCTCCGAGGGGCAGCCGTTCGTGATCCCGTACTCGCTGAGCCAGCGCGGCATCGTCACCACCGCCGTCCTGTCGACCAGCGCGATCAACGGCCTCGGCGACCTGAAGGGCAGGACCGTCGGTGTGCCGAACCTCGCCAGCGGTGCGGTCACCTTCACCAAGGCCGGCGCGGCCGAGGCGGGCGTCGACCCGAACAGCATCAAGTTCGTCGCGATCGGCACCGGTGCCCAGGCCGCCAACGCCATCAAGTCCGGCCAGGTCGACGCGGTCAGCGACACCGACACCTCGGTCGTGGGCTTCCAGCAGGCGGGGGTCCAGCTGAAGGTCCTCGAGAGCGCCATCAACGACAAGCTCGTCATCGGGGTCGTCGCCGCCACGACGAAGTCGAACATGACCGGCAAGAAGGCCGCGCTGGAGGCGTGGGCCCGGGGTGTCGCCAAGGCCACCGAGTGGATGCAGGCGAACCCGGAGGAGGCGGTCCGGCTGCACTACAAGAAGTTCCCGGACACCAAACCCGCCGGTGACGACGCGACGGTGACCGCCTCCGGTGTCGCGCAGGTCAAGGCCCGGCTGAACGCGATCAAGGCCGCCGACAACGGCGAGTACGGCTCGATCCGCACCGACCAGCTGGACTACATCGTCAAGTACCTCACCGACAACGGACAGCTGAAGAAGCCCGTCCAGGTGAGCGCGATCTACGACGGGTCGCTGATCGCCGGGGTCAACACGTTCGACAAGGCGGCCGTCCGGGCCGTGAAGGCGCCCAGCTGATGGAGGCCCGCGTGACGGCGCAAGTGACAGGTGGACCGGGCACCGGCGCGGTGCCCGGGGTCCTGCCGGGGGTGCAGGTCGCCGGGGTGTCGAAGACGTTCCGGACCAACGCCGGTGACGTCGAGGCACTCGCCGAGGTCGATCTGGAGGTGCCGCAGGGCGCGTTCGTGTCACTGGTCGGCCCGAGCGGCTGCGGCAAGTCGACCCTGCTGCGGATCGTGGCCGGCCTCGAGACCGGCTCCGGCGGTTCCGTCCTCGTCGCCGGAACCCCGGTCGACGGGCCGCGGAAGGACTTCGGCATGGTGTTCCAGCAGCCGGTCCTGCTGCCCTGGCTGACCATCTTCCGCAACGTCATGCTGCCGGCCCAGGTGGCCCGCGACCGGTCACCGCAGGCGCGGCAGCGGGCGACCGACCTGCTGGAGCTCGTCGGGCTCGACGGCTTCCAGCACCGCTACCCCCGCGAGCTGTCCGGCGGCATGCAGCAGCGCGCCGCGCTCGTCCGGGCGCTGATGAGCCGCCCCAGCCTGCTGCTGATGGACGAGCCGTTCGGCGCCCTCGACGCGCTCACCCGCGAGACCATGAACGCCGAACTGCTGCGGATCTGGTCGGAGACCGGCGCCACCACGCTGTTCGTGACCCACTCGATCAGCGAGGCGGTGTTCCTCAGCGACGTGGTCGTCGTCCTCTCTGGCCGGCCCGGCAGGATTCTCGACCAGGTCCAGGTCGACCTGCCCCGGCCACGCACGTTCGACGTCATGGAGTCGCCGGAGGCGGCCCGGCTGACCAGCCGCATCCGCGGACATCTGCACGCACGAGGAGCGGTGGGATGACGATGACCAGGAGCGAACCGGTCCTGAACGACGCGGTCCGCGCCACGCCGAAGCGGCCCTCCCAGTCGCTGCTGCGTCGGTACCCGACGCTGATCGTCAGCCCGCTGATCGCGTTGGTCGCACTCGGCGCCTGGGTCGCCGCGATCGAGGTGTTCGGGGTCGAACCGCTGATCCTGCCCGCGCCCCTGGACGTGTTCGACGAGCTGTGGCTGATGCTCACCGGACCCGAGCTGTACCGGAACCTGTTCGTGACGGTGTCGGAGTTCGGCATCGGGTTCGCGCTCGGCTCCGTCGCGGCCGTCGTCGTGGCGGCCGTGCTGGTCCGCCTGCCGGTGCTGGAGAAGGGGTTCTCGCCGTACATCATCGCGTTCCAGAACTTCCCGAAGATCGCGATCGCGCCGATGCTCGTGACGTGGTTCGGGTTCGGTCCCGCACCGAAGGTCGCCCTCGCCACCGTCCTGGCGTTCTTCCCGGTGTTCGTCAACGTGATCGTCGGGCTGAAGTCCTCGACCCGTGAGCAGCGCGACCTCATGCGGGTGCTGCAGGCCTCGGAATGGCAGACGTTCTGGATACTGCGGGTCAAGGTGGCGTTGCCGTACATCTTCGCCGGCCTGCGGGTCGCGGCCGTGTTCAGCCTCCTCGGCGCGATCACCGGCGAGTTCATCAGCTCCTCGGAAGGGCTGGGCTACATGCTGCTGCAACGCAACGCCCAGCTGCACGTCGACGGGGTGTTCGCCCTGCTGCTGGTGATGGCGACGATCGGCCTGGCCGTGCACTGGATCCTCGGCCTGCTCAACCGCAAGATCATCTTCTGGGAGGACCACGACCAGGCGAAGCGACCGGCCCAGGAAGAGAGCGTCTGACCCGATGCGGCGCAGACTCTACGAGCCGGAGCACGAGGAGTTCCGGCTCCTGGTCCGGAAGGTCATCGAACGTGAGGTGACACCGTTCTACGAGCGGTGGCGGGCCGACGGGATCGTCCCCCGCGACCTGTTCCGCACCCTCGGCGCCGTGGGCGTCATGGGGTTCGCCGTTCCGGAGGAGTTCGGCGGTGGCGGCACGGGCGACTACCGGTTCAACGTCGTCGTCCAGGAGGAGACGGCGCGGGCCGTGGTCACCCTCGGCGGTCTGCGCACCCACCTCGACATCGTCCTGCCGTACTTCCTCGCCTTCGCCGACGCCGCCCAGCGTGCCCGCTGGTTCCCCGGCCTGGCGACCGGCGACCTGTACACCGCGATAGCGATGAGCGAGCCGGGGGTCGGCTCCGACCTCGCCGGGATCAGCACCACCGCCCGCCGCGACGGCGAGCACTACGTCGTCGACGGGGCGAAGACGTTCATCACCGGAGGGGAGCTCGCCGACCTCGTGGTCGTCGTCGTCCGCACCGGCGGCGACCCCGCCGACCGCCGGGCCGGGCTGTCGCTGCTCGTCGTGGAGAAGGGCACCCCAGGGTTCACCGTCGGCCGCCGCCTGCACAAACTCGGGCTGGCCACGCAGGACACCGTGGAGCTGGCCTTCGACGACGTCCGGGTCCCGGCCGCCAACCTGCTCGGCGAGGAAGGCTCCGGGTTCACCGCCCTCACCCGCAACCTCGCCCAGGAACGCCTCGCCATCGCCGTCGGCTCGGTCGCGCAGGCCACGACCGCGCACGAGCAGACCGTCTGGTACGTCCGTGACCGCAACGTCTTCGGCCGCCCCCTCGGACAGTTCCAGAACACCAGGTTCGAGCTCGCGGCGATGGCGGCCGAGCTGGAAGCCGGGCAGGCCCTCCTCGACGCGGCCGTCCTGGCCCACCTCGACGGCGAGCTGACCCCGGCCGACGCGGCGAAGACGAAACTGTTCTGCACCGAGATGCAGGGCCGGGTCGTCGACCGGTGCCTGCAGCTGCACGGCGGATACGGCTACGTCACGGAATACCCGATCGCCCGGATGTACGCCGACGCCCGGGTCACCCGCATCTACGGCGGCACCAGCGAGGTCCTGAAAATGATCATCAGCAAGTCGCTGGGGCTGTGACCCGGTGCCCGTCTACGCACTCGGTGACCTGGTCCCCGACATCGACCCGACGGCCTACGTCCACCCCGACGCCGTCGTCATCGGCCGGGTGGTCATCGGCCCGGACGCGTCGATCTGGCCCGGCGTCGTCCTGCGCGGCGACGGCAACGACATCGTCGTCGGCGCCGGCACCAACATCCAGGACGGCACGGTCGTCCACGTCGGCGACCGGCTCCCCACCCGCATCGGTGCCGGCTGCACCGTCGGGCACCTCGCCCACCTCGAGAGCTGCGTCGTGCGGGACGGTGCGCTGGTCGGCTCGCACGCCGTCGTGCTCCCCGGCGCGGTCATCGGGGCCGGGGCGCTCGTCGGGGCCTCGGCGCTGGTGCCGCGCGACTTCGTCGTCCCGCCCCGCACGGTCGCCGTCGGCGTTCCCGTCCGGATCCGCGACATCCCACCCGACGCCGACTACCTGCGCGTCAACGCCGAACGCTATGTCGAGCAGGCTCGCCGGTACCGCACGAGCCTGCGCCGGATCGACTGAAGGGCGGCACACATGCGGCAGCAGAAGCCGGCGCTGGACGGGGGTCCGCGTCGTCGAACTCGGTCAGCCCGACCCCACAGTCGACCGGCCCGTGCCGTCGGAGCGGACTCAGGCGTGGCTCCTTGACCCACGAGAATCGGTCAGCAATCATTGAGGCAATGGATGCCGAGTTTTCTTCGTTGGGGGCGCGGGCCCGGGTGCACGCCGCGCTCGGCGACCCCGCGCGCCTCGCCATCGTCGACACGCTCGTGCTGGGCGACGCCTCCCCGGGCGAGGTCGGCCGGCAGCTGGGCCTGCCGACGAACCTTGTCGCGCACCATGTGAAGGTGCTGCAGGACGCCGGCCTCGTCACCCGGACCCGATCCGAGGGCGACCGCCGCCGCACCTATCTGCGCCTCGTCCCCGAGGTGCTGACCTCCCTGGCCCCGCCCGGCCTCGGCGCGGCCGACCGGGTGGTGTTCGTGTGCACGCACAACTCGGCGCGGTCGCAACTGGCTGCCGCGCTCTGGCGCGACCGGGCCGGTGGTGCCGTCGCCTCGGCCGGAACCCACCCGGCCCAGCGGGTGCATCCTCGGGCGGTGAAGGTGGCGCACCGGCACGGCCTGGCCATCGACGCGACCGGCACCGCGCACGTCGCGGACGTCGTGCGCGACGGGGACCTGGTCATCGCGGTCTGCGACAACGCCCACGAGGACCTCGCCGGCCCGGACGCGCCGGTCCGCCCGCGGCTGCACTGGTCGGTGCCGGACCCGGCCCGGGTCGACACCGACGCGGCGTTCGAGGCCGCCTACACCGACCTCGCCGACCGGATCACCCGCGTGGCGCCCGCGGTCGTCCCCGGCACACGCGGAGCCGGATAGCGCTGGAGCTCCCGTCGGCATCGACATCGCCGCCGACACCCCCACGGAAGCTGGACCACGCGACCGCCGAATCCTCCGACGTGCTCATCACCATGGGCTGCGGCGACGCCTGCCCCGTCTTCCCCGGCAAGCGCCATCTCGACTGGAACCTCGGCGACCCCGCCGGCCAGGGCATCGACGCCGTCCGCCCGATCCGCGACGACATCAAGCGCCGCGTCGAGCAGCTGATCACCGAACTGCCCGGCACCATCGGCTGACGACCCCGCCGCTGACCCCCGCCGCTGACCGCGCCGCCGATCCGGCAGGCCGGCCGCACCGGGGTCAGCGCCAGTCGAAGTGCTCGCGGTGGATGTCGCGGCCGCGGACGCCGGCGGCGTGCAGGCGGCGGACGAAGGTCCGCACCATGGGCGCGGGCCCGCAGAGGAACACCGAGACCTCGCGCGGGTCGGTGCCGGCCACGGCCCGCAGCACGGTGTCCGGCGCGAGGAAGCCGTGGGTGACGCTGTCGTGCAGGTGGAGGCGGAGCCGGCCGTGGGCGGCGGCGTGTTCGGTGATCTCGGCGGCGAAGGGCGCGGGTCCGTCGGTGGCGTAGAAGAAGTCCACGTCGGCGTCGAGGTGGTGCTGGTCGAGGGAGCGGAGCCAGCTGAGGAAGGGGGTGACGCCGATCCCGCCGGCGATCCACAGCTGGCGGTGGGTGCCGTGGGCGTGGGTGAAGCGGCCGTGCGGGCCGCCGATGACGGCGGGCATGCCGGGGCGCACGTCGGTCTGGATGGTGTGGGTGTCGTCGCCGAGGGCTTTGATCGTGAAGCGCAGGACCGGGTCGGCGGGCGCGGCGGCGATGGTGAACGGGTGGCGGCGCCAGCCGCGGCGGCTCTCCAGGTAGAGCATCGCGAACTGCCCCGGTGTGAACCGCATCGGCCGGCCGACCGGGGTGAGGGCCAGCTCGGTGAGCCCTGCGGCGACCGGGGTGACGGCGGCGACCTGGTAGTCGTGCAGGGCGATGAGGTGCCGGGCGACGAGTCCCCGGCTACGGGTTCACCGTCGCACACACGGTGGCCGGGCCGGGGCGGTTTCGGCAGGTGGCGGCGGCCCCACGGCGTGCCGCCGCCGTCGTTGCCGCCGGGGAACCGGCCGCCGCCCCTGGACGTGTTCCGCGACGAAAGGCGGCGGTGTCGCGCCCGGTGCTGCCGGGACGTGACACCGCCGCCGCGGTGCGGGTGTCAGAACCTTTCAGTGCTTCATGGGGTGAACTCGACCCAGTTGAGGTTGACGAGGCCGGTGGTGGGTCCGCCAGGGACGGCGGCGAAGACCAGGTACAGCCGGTGCGGCCCGGCCGGTCGGCTCACCGGGACCGCGGTGCTGGTCCATGCGTTGTTGCCGGTGGTGGCGTTGAGCGTGGCGGTGGCCACGACGGGGCCGGTCGGTGCGTCGAGCCGCAGCTCGACGGTGGCGCGGGCGGTGCCGGCGGTGGCCGCCGAGCCACCCGAGTGCCGCAGCGTGACGGTGCTGATGCCACCGAGGCTGATCGGGTCGAACCCGACGTGGTCGCCGGGGTCGATGCCGGTGAGGTGCTGGCCGCCGCCGGTGTCGCCGGTGACGGTCGCCTCGACGCCCTGTTTGAACTGGGCGTTCTCGGCCTGCTGGCGGGGGACCTGGATGATGGCCTGGCCGACGGTGGTCAGCGCCGGTTGGCCGCCCGCGCCGAGGTCGGTGTAGCTGGCGCTGATGCCGCCGTACAGGTAGCCGCCGGCGTGGTCGGCCCCGTCGGCCGGGGTGGGCAGGACGCCGGTGCAGCCGGTGGTCGAGGCGTCGCCGTGGCCGTGGCTGTCGTGGCCGAGGACGAAGCTGACCGTGACCCGGCCGCAGTCGATCGTGCCGTCCTCCGGGTCGGTGACGGTGACCGTGAAGGGCACCGTGTCGCCCCAGTTGAAGAACGAGCCCGCGACGGGCGTCACGACGGTCACCACCGGTGCGGTGTTGCCGACCGTGATGGTGCGGGTGAGCACCGCGGTCTTGCCGCTGGAGTCGGTGACGGTGAGCTTGGCCGTGTAGACGCCGTTGGTGGTGTACGTGTAGGACGGCGCCGGGTCTGCCGAGTCGACGGTGCCGTCGCTGGTGAAGTCCCAGGCGAAGGAGATGGACTCGCCCGGGTCCGGGTCCCGCGAGCCGCCGGCGTCGAACTGCACCGTGAGCGGTGCCGGTCCCGACGTCGGGGTCGCGGTGAGCGAGGCGATCGGCGATCGGGTGCCCTTGACGTACCGGATGACGGACAGTTGCGCGTCGGGGTTGGCGCGGAAGAACCCGTCGCCGTACTCGAGCATGTACAGGCTGCCGTCGGGGCCGAACTGCAGCTCCATCGGGTTGTCGGCGATGAGCCCGGGCAGGAACTGCTCGACGCCGACGAGGTTGCCGCGGCCGTCGGTGCGCATCATGAACAGCTTGTCGCGGGTGAACTCGCCGAAGACGACGGCATTGTCGTAGTACTCGGGGAACTTCGTCGGGGAGTTCAGGCGCTTGTCGTAGGTGTAGATCGGGCCGCCGTGCGGGCCGACCCCGCCGGTGCCGATGACGGGCCACTTGAAGTCGCACGTGGCCGGCGGCGTCTGCAGGTACGCGCCGCCGCACGGGGTACGTGCCTCGTACGTGTACCAGAAGTCGGGCTGCTCGACGCGTGGCAGGGTCGTGCGGCCGGTGTTGCGGGGCGAGTCGTTGACCGGCGCGGCGCAGTTGAACGCCTGCCCGGAGGTGCGGGTCACGAAGTCGAAGTCGATGTAGGGCAGGTCGGGGGAGAAGCAGTACGGCCAGCCGTAGTTGCCGGGCTTGTCGGTTGCGAACCAGCGGCCGGTGCCCTCGGGGCCGCGCGCCGGGTTGGAGACGCGTGAGTCGGGGGAGTAGTCGCCGATGTAGACGGTGCCGCGGGCGTCGACGTCGAACCGGAACGGGTTGCGCAGCCCCATGAGGAAGATCTCGGGGCGGGTCTTGCCGGCCTTGTCGTCGCGCTCGGGGAACAGGTTCCCGTTGGGGACGGTGTACGTGCCGTCGGCCTTGACCTTGATGCGCAGCAGCTTGCCGCGCAGGTCGTTGGTGTTGCCGGCGGAGCGCTGGGCGTCGTAGCCGGGTCCTTGGGCCGGGGACTCGTTGATGGGGGTGAAGTTGTCGGAGCCGCCGGCGTTGGTGTCGTCGCCGGTGACGAGGTACAGCAGGCCCTGGCCGTCGAACTTGACCTTGCCGGCGACGTGGCAGCAGATGCCGCGGTCGACGTCGACGCGCAGGATCTGCTGTTCGGTGGTCATGTCCAGACGCGGGGTGGGCCCGTCGACGAACTTGACCCGGGACAGCTGGTTGTGGCCCTTGAACGCGTTCCACACGGTCGGGTCGGTGCTGGTGACGGGCGCGTCGCCCTCGTTGACACCGGGCGTGGCGGGGTTGTCGACGGGGGTGTTCAGCGGCGGGGCGTAGTACAGGTAGACCCACCGGTTCGTGGCGAAGTCGCGGTCGATCGTGATCGTCTGCAGGCCGTCCTCGTCGTGCTGGTACACCGGAATCGTGGTGATGACGGGGCTGGCCCCGGACGCGGGGTCGTAGAGGCGGACCTCGCCGTTGCGGGTGTTGTGCAGGACCCTGCCGTCGGGCAGGACGGCGAGGGACATCGGCTCGCCCGGCTCGTCGTTGAGGGTGACCTTCTCGTAGTTGCCGATGACGGTCGCGCCGCAGTCGCCCTCGACCACGCCGGCGGCCCAGGCGATGCCGCCCAGCAGGTGCCGCTGGACGCTCTGGCTGCGGTAGGAGCCGCTGGAGTGCCCGAGCCCGGTGTACCAGGACCGGCCGCCCCGGTAGTCGCCGCACCAGGCGATCGGGTGGTCACTGCGATCGGCCTCGTCGAGCGTGGCGAGGACGTGGGAGCTGCCGCGGACGTTGGTGGTGAAGTCGTACCACTCCTCCGTCAGCGTCAGGTTGCGCGGCATCGTCTCGGTGGACGGGTGGGCGCGGTCGGCGACGCTGATCCGGCCGGAGCCGACCGGGGACGCGGCGGCGACCTTGGCGCCGACCAGGGTCTGGTAGAACGGCCAGTCCGGCTCGGTCTCGGCCGCGGCGTGCACGCCGACGTAGCCGCCGCCGGCGGTGATGTACCCCTCGAACGCGGTCTGCTGCGCCGGGTCGAGCACGTCCCCGGTGGTGTTGAGGAACACGACAGCGCGGTAGCGGGCCAGGTTCGCGGCCGTGAACGCGCGGGCGTCCTGGGTCACGGTGAGCTTGAAACCGTTGCCGCGGGCGAGTTGCTGGAGGGTGTTCACACCGTCCTGAATGGACGGACGGCGCACCCCGGCGGTCTTGGTGAAGACGAGCACGTTGTAGCTGGCGGGGCGGCGGACGTCGGAGCGCAGAGCGGCGGGGCCGTTCTCCTGCGCGCTGAACGTGTCGGCGGGTTCGATCGGGGGCCCGGCGACGGCGGGCGCCGGGCCGATGAGCGCGAGCGGTGCGACGAGGACGGCGGTGATGAGAGCGGCGGGCCAGCGTGATCGGGTGCGAATCATGAGATTCTCCTGTGCCGGGCAGGCGTGCGCCATCGACAGGTGACGCGTCGGAAGCGTTCGCCTGCGGGAAGGTCAGGGGTGGGCGGCCCGGCGCCGACACGGGCCGCCCGGATCGTGGCCGGCGCCGCCGCAGGGTGGTCAGCGGCGCCGGCGAGCGGTCAGGGGTGCAGCGGTGCGCAGGGCCGGCGGGGGCGCCGGTGGATGCTCAGCGCTGTTTGTAGATGGTCAGCTCGGAGAGGTTGGCGTAGCTCAGGTTCGCGAAGTCGAGGGACTGCGCGGGCAGCGCGGCGCCGCCGGGCGCGGTGTCCTGCTCCCAGTTGGCGTGGTGGAAGTCCTGCTCGCCGATGGTCTGGAAGAACTGCTGGAAGTTGATGTCGCCCTCGCCGAGGGGCGTCATCTCGTAGCCGTTGGGCAGCGCGGTGTTCTTGTTGCCGTCCTTGGCGTGGAAGAGCGGGAAGCGCTTCGTGCGCTCGGCCACGGTGAGGATCGGGTCGAAGAGGTCGGTCTGCTCCCGGCCGGCGCGGTCGACGTACTTCTGGTGCTTGTACCGGGCGACGTACGCCCAGTAGATGTCGAGCTCGAAGAAGACGTACCGCGGGTCGGTCTTGTCGAAGAAGTACTCGAGGCGCCGCCGCCCGGAGGAGCGGGTGGGTTTGCCGTTGGCGTCGAGAGGGCCGCTGTCGAGCAGGAAGCTGTAGGCGGCGTCGTGGTTGTGGGTGTACAGCCGCAGGCCGCGGGCCTGGGCCTGCCGGCCGAGGTCGTTCCACAGGTCGGCGGCGGCGTCCCAGTCCGAGGTGTAGGTGCTGTTGCTGGGGTCGCTGCCCGTGCCGATGTTCTTCATGCCGAGGGTCTGGGCGATGTCCAGCTGCTGCTGGAAGGTGGCCGCGTTGATCTGGGTATGGGTGCCGTTGGCGACCAGGCCGTTGTCGTCGAGGATCTTGCGGATCTCGGCCGGGGTGATCTGCCGCCCGAGGATCGCGGTGTTCTGGTTGTACCCGGCGAACTCGATCTCCTTGTAGCCGATCTCGGCCAGCCGGGCCAGGACCCGTTCGAAGCCGTACGGCACGCCGCTGTCGTCCGGTGCCGCGCTGATGCGGTCGCGGACGCTGTACAGGATGATGCCGCGGTTCTTCGCGGGCACCAGCGGCTCGACCTTGAGCCGGCCACCCTTCCCGCCCTTGTCGTCCTTGCCGCCCTTGTCGTCGTTGTGGGCGAGGGCGGGGGTGCCGGTGGCGAGGATCGGCACGCCCGCGGCGGTGAGTGCGGCGGCCGCCACGGCCGACCTGGTCAGCAGCCGGCGCCTGGTCAGGTTGACGGGTTCGACGTCGTGTTGATGCATCGGTGGTTCCACTTCCGGGCAGCACGCGACCGCCCACGTCTCGTCGGTGCGAGGATGCGAGTCAGGTAATGAGCTGTTCGAGGCGTCGCCGATACGCCCCGCTGTGACGCGCCGCGTCACCACGTTCTTCGGAGTCCTGCGGACCTTCGGTTACGAACGTGTTGCGTCCGTGCCGTCGAAGCTAGTTGCCTACTCAATCAAAAGATAGGTCTCTACGAACCGAACTTCGGTCGATCTCAGCAAAAGCTCCGACGTGAGGGCGGTTGCCCGGAGCGGACCTCAGTCCACTGTGGACCTCGGCGGCGCAGGTCAGGAACCGCTCGGTCAACGTATCGGCGCCATCGACGGGGTGAAAGTCCCGAGTGATCAGTAGGGACTTCCGGATCATCACGATTTGGTAAAGCGGCAGCCTGGAGACCTGTATGACAACGATGTACCCAAGTTTCCCGATCGGACGGTCGGGATTGGGACGGAACATTTACAGTGATCGCATGCCACGGTCCACTGCCCGCCCGTCGTCCTCCGCCAGGGGCGAGCGCACCCGCTCCGCGATCATCCGCGCGGCCGCGACGGTGTTCGCGCGGCACGGCTACCGCGGCGGACCCCTGGCCGCGGTCGCCACCGAGGCCGCCATGACCCAGCCGGGCGTGCTGCACCACTTCGCGTCCAAGGAGGACCTGCTCATGGCGGTCCTCGAGCAGCGCGACCGGGAGGGCACCCGCCGGCTCAACGAAAGCTCCTGGGCCGACGGTGGCGGCGCGGCGCTCGACGCGCTGCACGACCTGGTCGCGCACAACGGCACCACCCCGGAACTGGTGCAGATGTTCACGGTCCTCGTCGGGGAGAGCGTGGCCGCCGACCATCCCGCCCGCGCCTTCTTCACCGACCGTTACGAGACGCTGCGGTTCCGCACGACCCGGGCCGTCCAGCGCGGCCAGGACAGCGGCGAGTTCCGTGCCGACGCCGACGCCGCCACCCTCGCGGCGCTGGTGCTCGCGGTCATGGACGGCCTGCAGATCCAGTGGCTGCTCGACCCGGAACTTGACATGGCGACCCGGTTCGCCGTGTTCGTCGACATGATGAAGCGCTTCCTCGCACCACCCGCGTAGGACGGATGCGTGGCGAGTGCGGTGACGCTGACCGACGTGCGCGCCGTCATCCTCTGACGACGAACTCCAGCTCGGCCACGGGGTTGGCGAATTCGCTGACCCGCAGTGACACCTGCATCCGCCACGTCCCGGGCACCGGGAGCACGACCTGCGCCGTGTAGAAGCCCGGTGACACGTGTGTCAGCGGGACGGCGCCGAGCGTCGCCCCGTCGGAGTCGGAGGACAGGCGCACCACCGGCGGTGCGACACCCTCGGTGGGTTCACCGGCCGCGGAACTCAGCCGGAGGGTGACGGTGTTGGGACCGCGGGTGCGTGGTGCGAGGGAAGCCCGCACCGTGATGCCGCCCAGTGTTGTCGTGTGCGTGCCGGGATTCGCCTCGGCCGACGCGCTCGCGGGCAGGGAGCCGCCCTCGGGGCTCGTGTCGACGAGGAAACCGGTGACGAGTAGGGCGACAGTGAGGAACGCGCCCTCGATCGCGGTGGCGCGCACCACCGGTCGGGAGCGGACCTGCCGGCTGGTGGTGTTCGCTGCCCGCTTGAGCCGTGGCAGGAGCGACCACCGGTTCCACGCCGCGATGGTGAGCGTGGCCAGCACGATGGCGATCTTGGCCAGTACCAGCCGGCCGTAGGGGGTGTCGACGAGAGCGGTCCAGGACCCGAGGATCCGCCATACGAGCAGCGAGCCGGTGGCGACCAGGGCCGCGAGGACGCCGGCGGCGGCGGTGGAGAACCGGGCCAGCACCTCGGCCGCGGCGGCGCCACGACCGGAGAGGGCCGGCAATGTCAGCGCCAGGCCGGCGAGTCCGCCGAGCCAGACGCTGCCCGCGAGGAGGTGCAGCGCGTCCGCACCGATGGCGAGGAGCTGGGGGCTCGCCGCGCGGGTGTGCCCGACCAGCGCGGGGGCCGTGACCGCGACCGCGGCGGCCACGACCGCCGCCACGCGCCGCTGCCGCGCTGCCGGCCCGGGACCGAGCAGCGCCACGGCCAGCGCCAGTCCGCCGGCGACGGCCGCGGCGACGGCGTACTCGGTCGGCGGTAAGGACGACCACGTCGCGCCCTGGGTGAGCAGACCCGGCCCGCCGCCGAGCAGATAGACCGCGGTGATCGGCAGCACCGCGAGCCACGCCCCGGCTGCGACGACCGCGGCGGTGCGCGCGGAGGCGGCCAGACGGCGTCGCGGGCGGTCGAGCGAGGCGTCGGTGGGCAGGAACGTGGCGGCGAACGCGACGAGCCCGGTCGCGAGCAGGAGGCCGACATAGCCCACCCCACGGGCCAGGGTCAGCGTCCAGGGGACCTCCGGGATGCTGCTCGCATCACTCGAAGGCGGGGTGATGACGGAGGTTGGCGCGCCGACGGAGAAGGTGAGGGCGCCGCTGATGGGATGCCCGTCCTCGGAGACGACCCGCCAGGTGATCACGGTCGTGCCGTTGCCCAGCGGTTCGGCCGGCACGACTTCGAGCTCGGCGCCCTTGACGGTCGGCCTCGCTTCGACCAGTTCCCCCTGGGCGTCGAAGACCTGGACACCGCCCGGGACGCCGCGGACGGCCTCGTCGAACGTGAACCGGACCCGGTCGGGTGCGGTCTGCAGCACCGCACCCTCGGCCGGGTCGGTGCCGGCGAGGTGCGCGTGCGCGTACGCCGGCTGGGAGAGTCCGAGCAGCATCGCGGGTACGAAGACCAGGACCAGCAATGCCGTTGTCCGGAGCCGTCGCAATCGTCGGTTGGTCATGTCCGTCGGCGCTGTCGGACGAGCGCCGCACCGCCGAGGACCGAGCCGAGGACGCCGGCCGCCAGCGCGGCGAGCGTCAGGGTGTCGGCCCTGCCCGGCGCGGGCGTCGCAGTGGTCCCGGTGGTCACGTGGTGGTGCGTGCCCTCCGCGGGCCCGGAGATGGTGAAGCCCGGGGCGGGCAACTCGAGTTCTTCGACGTTCCGCCCGTCCTGCGGAACCTCTATCCAGGCGGATTCGCCCTGCTCGCAGGTCTGAACGGTCGGGAAGACGAGCTTGGTTCCGCTGGCTTCGGGCAGCTGGACCGCGAGCTCGAAAACCTCGCGGTAGCCGTCCGGGAGCGGGGTTTCCGTGCTGAACGTGACCGAGGCGACCCGTTGCACGACCGTGTTGCCGTGGGAGTCCACTGCGGGCGGGTCGACCGTTTCGGTCTGCTTCGCGACCTTCCACAGCGCTGTCCGGGTGGGCGTGACCGCGGTGATCTGCGCCGGGATCCGAATAGTGATCCTGGTGGTGGGCGAGTTCCCGCAGCCGTGCCCGACGCTGAACTGGAGGACGGCGTGGGCGCCGGCCGCGGTCGTGGACGGGGTGACGGTGACGTGCGCACCCGCCGGGGACGCGAAACCGGCCAGGCTGACGATCAGCGCCGCGGCGCCGGTCAGCATGACGCGCCAGGACCGCTGGCTCCGGGCGGATCCGATGTCATTGCGCCGCATGTCGCATCCTCGCGCCTCGGGGACGAGCCGTGTGTGGGGTCGCAGTGATTCGACCAACAGGCCGAACCGATGTCAAGTATGTGAACTCGTACAGGTCGCACATTGCGGTGCCCCAGGGGGCACGGTAGCGTTCGTTCACGCTAGTGAACTGAAGTCCATATGGTGGACTGGTAGGAGAGGGGCACCATGCCGAACATCACCGTCGAGCTGCTCGCGGGCCGGTCCATGGAGCAGCGCAGGGCTTTCGCGCGGGCCGTGGCCGACAATGCCGTCGAGATCCTCGGAGCCCGTCTGCAGGACGTCCGCATGGTGTTCACCGAGATCACCGCGGACGACGTGGCCAACGGAGGCGTGCTGGCCAGCGAGGACGCCTCCCGCGCCGGCGTGGTGGCGGCCCTCGAGAGGCGCTGAGGTCTACGCGGGTGTGGAAATGGGGCCGACCGGTGGTCGGCCCCATTTTTCGTCGGCACGAGGGATGTGGCGGGGCGCGTGGTGGGTCAGCGCAGCAGCCTGTTGTCGCGCATCGCCGACAGGCGGGCCTTCACGCTCAGCAGGGTCTCGATGATGAAGTCCTCCCGGCCCTGCTTGAGGCGGCTGATCGGGACCGCGATGCTCAGCGCGTCGACCGATCGGCGGGAGAAGGGCAGCGCGACGCCGAAGCAGCGCACGCCCAGGCAGGACTCCTCGCTCTCCTCCGCGTAGCCGAGCTGGGTGGCCTTGTCGATGATCGCCAGCAGCGCGTCCCGGTTCGTGATCGTCTGGGCGGTGATGGCCTTGATCTGGTGGGGGACGAGCGTGTCGCGGACGTCTTCCGGCATCTCCGCGAGCATCGCCCGGCCGAGGGCGGTGCTGTAAGCGGGAAGACGGCGGCCCACGGCTGAGTACATGCGCAACGGATGCTTGGACTCGCGCTTGGCGGTGTAGATGATCTCCGCGCCCTCCAGGCGGCCGAGGTGGATGGTCTCCTCGGTGGCGGCCGCGATCTCGTCCATCACGGCACTGGCGCGCGACAGCACCGGGTCGCCGTCGATGTAGGCGGAACTGACCGTCAGCGTGTGGACCCCGAGCCGGTAGACGCTGCCGGTCTGGTCGGTGTCCAGCCACCCGCGGGCGCACATGGTGCGCAGGAGCGCGTGCAGGCTGCTCTTCGGGATGCCGAGGCGCGTGGCCAGCTGCAACTGGGTGCCGGGGCCGTGGGCGGCGATGTCGTCCAGGACGTCGAGGACGCGGGCAGCAGACTTGACCTGCGAGGTGGCGGAGCTGCTGTTGACCGTTTTGTCCGTGTCCACCAAGGCCTCCTCATCGAATCATGGCGCCTATAACACTATCCCACAGTTCACATAGAGGGACCGACTTCAGCCCCTTGACCTGTGATCGGCAGCACAGGTATGGTCGCGCTCAGTTCACGTAGCGGAACGTGGTTCACAAACGAGGAGAAGTTTTGATCGAAGTGAGGTACTCCGCATCGCCGTCCAACGTCGAGACGGCAACGAATGCGGAGCTGCGAAAGAACTTCCTCGTGGAGCGCCTGTTCCGCACCGGTGAGGTGCACGGGGTCTACACCCACGACGACCGGCTGGTCGTCGGCGGGGCGGTTCCCGGTGCCGGTCAGCTCGAGCTGCCGGCCTGGGACGTGCTCGGCACCACGTCGCACCTGGCCCGCCGGGAGCTCGGCATCGTCAACGTCGGCCAGTCCGGCCACGTGCTCGTCAACAATGAGAAGTTCGAGCTCCGCCACCTCGACGGACTGTTCGTCGGCCGTGGCAGCGAGGTCGTCTTCACCGGCCCCGACGCCGCGTTCTACTTCGTCTCCGCTCCGGCACACGCGGCCTACCCGACCACCCTGCTGAGCCACTCGGCGATCGAGCCGGTCAAGCTGGGCACGCCGGAGGGCGCGAGCGAACGCAACCTCTACCGGTACGCCTGGGGCCAGGAACTGCAGACGTCGGTGCTCCAGTTCGGCGTGACCGTCATCGCCGACGGCTCCGTGTGGAACACGTTCCCGCCGCATCTGCACGACCGGCGCACCGAGGTCTACCTGTACGTCGATCTCGACGAGAAGGACCGGGTCTTCCACCTGATGGGCAAGCCCGGCGCCGCCCGCCACCTCGTCATGCGCGACCGCGAGGCCGTCATCTCGCCGCCGTGGTCGATCCACTCGGGCGTCGGCACCGGCTCGTACGCCTTCATCTGGGCGATGGGTGGGGAGAACAACGACTACACGGATCTGACACCGGTGCCGCTGGAGGACCTGTGACCGCCCGCTCGCCCTTCGACCTGCACGGCCGCTGCGCCGCCGTGACCGGCGCCGGCCGCGGTCTGGGACAGGCCATCGCTCGTGGGCTCGCCCAGGCAGGCGCCGACCTGGTCCTGCTGGGCCGGCCGGGGAGCCAGTCGGCCACGCGGGACCAGGTGGCCGACCTCGGCCGTGACGTGGAGGTCGTCGACCTCGACGTCAGCGACCACGACGCCGTCGAGCGGGTCGCCGCCGAGGTGAGCCGCAACCGTCAGGTGGACATCCTGATCAACAACGCCGGCATCATCGACCGCGAGGACTCGGTGGACGTGAGCCGGCAGTCGTGGAACCGCGTGGTGGACACCAACCTGGGCGGCCTGTTCTTCCTCTGCCAGGCATTCGGGCGCCCGATGACCGGGCGCGGGCAAGGCAAGATCGTCAACGTCGCCAGCCTGCTCTCCTTCCAGGGCGGCATCCGCGTGGCGTCCTACGCCGCCAGCAAGCACGGCGTCGCCGGCGTCACCAAGGCGCTGGCGAACGAGTGGGGCCCGTTCGGCGTGCAGGTCAACGCCATCGCGCCCGGCTACATGACCACCGACAACACGACCGCGCTGCGTGCGGACCCGGACCGTTCCCGGTCCATCCTCGAACGCATCCCCGCCGGTCGCTGGGGAGACGCCGCCGACATCGCCGGGGCGGCCGTCTTCCTGAGCTCCGCCGCCGCCGACTACGTCAACGGCCACACCCTGGTCGTCGACGGAGGGTGGATGGCCCGCTGACCCGGCCTCCACCGCATCGAACCACCGCACCGAACCACTGCACCGAACCGCACGATACGACGACGCTGCCGCCGTCAGACTATGTGGCGGCAGGTTTCTCTCTCTGTTTGTGCCACCCCGCCGGATCCTCCGGCACTGAAGAGATTGAGGATCAACCTTGAAGATCAACACTCGTCCCGCCGTAGCCTTATTGAGCCTGTCACTGGCCGCCGCCGCCCTGGCCGGCTGCAGCGAGGAGGCAGCCGGCGGCAACGACACCGCCAGCGGCGGCGTCTGCAAGCCGTCCGACGTCAAACTGGTGGGCCAGGTCCGTAACGAGTCCAACCCCTACGAGGCCTCGTGGCTGGCCGGCGGCGACACCTTCGCCAAGTCGGTCGGCCTCACCCAGGAGCGCCTCACCTACGGCGGCGACTCCACCAAGCAGCAGGAACAGATCAGCCAGATCCTCGCCCGCGACACCAAGTGCCTGGTCATGAACGTGCTCCCCAACGGCGACTCGGACACCGCGCCGATCGTCAAGGGCGCCGACAAGGCCGGCGCCTACCTCGTCACCCAGTGGAACAAGCCCGCCGACCTGAAGCCGGCCGACTACAAGACGTGGGTCAGCCACATCACGTACAACGGTGTCGAGTCGGGCCAGCAGATCGGCGACGCGCTCGCCACGGCGATCGGGGGCACCGGCGGCATCATCGCGCTGCAGGGCGTCCTGGACACCGCGGCGGCCAAGGACCGGTTCGCCGGCCTCCAGGCGTCGCTCAAGAAGAACCCCGGCGTCACGCTGCTCGACCAGCAGGCCGCCAACTTCTCCCGCGCCGAGGCGCTGACGGTGACCAAGACGCTGCTGACCAAGCACGGCGACAAGGTCAAGGCCATCTGGGCCGCCAACGACGACATGGCGCTCGGTGCGCTGGAAGCACTCCAGCAGGCGGGACTTTCGGGCAAGGTGGCGGTCGCCGGTATCGACGCCGTGCCGGACGCCGTCAAGGCGGTCCAGGACGGCACCATGACCGCGACCGTCTCCAGCGACGGCACCTGGCAGGGTGGGATCGGTCTGGCGATCGGCTTCTGCGTCGCCACCGGCAAGCTGGCGGTCAAGGACATCGCCGCCGCCAACCGGGCGTTCTTCGCCAAGCAGTTCCTCATCACCAAGGCCAACGCCGCTGACTTCTCGCAGCCGAAGACCACCCCGTCCGACTTCGAGTGCGGCAACGTCTTCAACCGTGTGGCCGGGCCCCTGACGTGACCGTGACATCCGAGGTCGTCACAGCGCCTCGCCGTAGCTCTCGGCGAGGCGCGTCGTTCCGGGACGCTGGTCCACCGGTCGCGCTGGTCGTCATCTACCTGGTGTTCGCGGCCCTGAGCCCGCAGTTCCGCAGCATCGGGAACGCCCAGAACATCATGGATGCCGCCGCGGTGCTCGCGGTCGTCACCTGCGGCATCACGTTCGTGCTGATGATGGGGTCCATCGACCTCTCGTCCGCCGGCGTGATGGGCGCCTCGGCCCTGACCGTGTCGCTCCTGGTGGCCAACAATCGCAACGACAACGACCTCGGACTGCTCGGGATCGCGGTCGCGGTCATGCTGGGCTGTGCGTTCGGCTGCCTGAGCGGGCTTGCGCTGGTGCTGCTGAAGGTGCCTTCCTTCATGGCCACGCTGGGGGTGTCGGCCGTCGGGCTCGGCGTCGCGACGCTCATGTTCGCCGGCGTCCAGCCCAACATCACCGACGCCATGCTCAAGGGCTGGGCGATCGACCGCTTCCTGGGGCTGTCCTATCTCACCTGGATCGCCGTCGCGTGCATCCTGGCGGGATGGCTCATCCAGCGCTACACCCGGCTCGGCCGGTACGCCTTCGCGATCGGCGGCGCCGAGGAGGTGCTCATGCTCTCGGGGGTCAGGGTGAAGCCGTACAAGGTCGCGGTCTTCACCCTCGCCGGCGCCTTCTACGGGCTGGGTGGGGTCATGGTGACCAGCCAGCTCGGTGCCGGTCTGGTTCAGGCCGGCAACGGCTATGACTTCTCCGCCATCACCGCCGCCGTCGTCGGTGGCACCCTGCTCACCGGTGGGCGCGGTGGCGTGCTGCACTCCGCCGTGGGTGTCCTGCTCGTCATGGTGCTGACCAACGGTCTCGTGCAGGTCGGGGTCAGCCCGTACTGGCAGGGCGGCGTCGAAGGCCTCATCGTCGTGGCCGCGGTCGCCGCCGCGGTCATTCCCCAGCGTCGCAGAAACCAGGTGACCAAGTGACCGCCTCAACTGCGCCGGTGCCGGCGTTGGAGGTCCGCGGCCTCGTCAAGCACTACCCCGGGGTCAAGGCGCTGGACGGTGTCGACCTGGTGGTCCGTCAGCACGAGGTCCTCGGCCTGGCCGGCGAGAACGGCGCGGGCAAGTCCACGCTGCTCAAGGCGCTGGTCGGCCTGGTCGCCCCCGACGCCGGTGAGATCTACGTCCGCGGTGCGGCCGTCAAGCTGCGCAGCGTCGTCGAGGCCGCCAACCACGGCATCGGGATGGTCTTCCAGGAGCAGTCCCTGGTGCCCAACCTGACCGCCGCGGAGAACATCCTGCTCGGCAGCGAAGGGATCGCGGTCCGCCGGGGCGTCTACCGCTGGGACGCCATGCGCCGCCTGGCCCAGGAGCAGCTCGACAAGATCGGCTCGCACATCGACCCGCTCGCCCGCACCGACACGCTCTCGTTCGCCGACCGGCAGATGGTCGAGATCGCGAAGGTGCTGCGCATCGAGGAGCGCAGCCAGCACCCGCCGGTCATCATCCTCGACGAGCCGACCTCGGTGCTGGAGTCGAAGGAGATCGACACCCTGTTCGCGCAGATCCGCCGGCTGCGCGAGTTCGCCTCGGTCGTCTTCGTCTCCCACCGTCTCGACGAGGTGCTGGACGTGTGCGACCGCGTGACGGTGCTGCGCGGCGGCCAGTCGGTCGGCGAGGTCGCCACGGCAGGTGCCGTCCCGCGCGAACTGCACCGGATGATGATCGGGTCCACCGGGTCCGACGATCACTACCACGAGAACGCCGCCGCGCCTGTCGTGTCCGAGCAGCCCCGGCTGTCCGTACGCGGGCTGTCGGGCGGGTCGTTCCACGACGTCGACCTGGACGTCGCGGTCGGTGAGATCGTGGCGATCGTCGGCGTCCACGGATCCGGTCGCGAGGATGTCTGCCGCGCGCTGTTCGGCGCCGAGCCGACGACCGCCGGCGAGATCCGGCTGGACGGCAAGAAGATCGACCTGCCCAGCACCCGCGCCGCGTGCGCCGCCGGCATCGGCTACGTGCCGGCCGAACGCAAGGTCGAAGGCATGGTCGGCCCGATGTCGGTGGCCGAGAACATGACCCTGAGCAAGCAGAAGGCCCGCTGCGCGGGCCCGTTCGTGGCACCCAGGAAACAGGCCGGCCTGGTGGACCGCTGGATCGAGCGGCTGTCCATCCGGACGCCGGGCCGCGACACCGCCATCCAGCGGCTGTCCGGCGGCAACCAGCAGAAGGTGGTCCTGGCCCGCTGGCTGGTCGGCGGCGACATCGGGCTGCTCCTGCTGGACCACCCGACGCGCGGGCTGGACATCGGGGCCCGCTCGGAGGTGTACCGGCTGATGCGTGAGCTCGCCGCGAGCGGGGTCGCGACCGTGCTGCTGGCCGACAGCCTCGAGGAGGCCATCGGCATGGCCGACCGGATCCTCGTCATGAGCGACGGACGGGTCGTGACCGAGGTCGCCTGCCCGACCGGCGGCAAGCCGACCCCTCTGGACCTCGTGAAGGAAATGGTATGAGTACACCCGTGGCCACGCCGGTCGCCGAATCCGCGGTCGGCAAAGGCGGACCCCGCGCGGGCCGGCGGATCACCGGGTTCATGCCGCTCATCGCCCTGGTCGCGTTGGTGGCCGCCCTGACCATCGCCGACCCGCACTTCCTGACCACCCGGAGCCTGACCGCCGCGTTGCGGACCGCCGCGCCGCTCATCGTGCTCGCCGCGGGGGCGACGCTCGTCGTCCTCTGCGGCGGCATCGACCTGTCCATCGCGGCGCTGGCCTCGCTGTCGACGGTCCTGCTGGCCCTGTGGCTGCCGGACCTCGGTGGCCTGGCCACGCCGGTCGTCATCCTCGTCGCGGCGGCGATCGGCGCGGCGCAGGGCGTGGCGCACGTGCTGCTGCGGATTCCGTCGTTCATCGTCACCCTGGGCGGGATGAGCATCCTGTCCGCGGTCGCCCTCGTCGTCTCCGGCGCCGGCACCGTGCGGGTGGTGGACGACTCGACGGTCAAGTGGCTGGAGCTGTACGTCGCCGGCTACGTGCCGATGTCGGCCGCCGTGGCGATCCTCGTCGTCGCGTTGATCGCCCTGATCCTCAAGGTGACCCCGCTGCACAGCTGGATCTCGGCCACCGGCTACTCCGAGTCGGCCGCGCGCCTCGCCGGTACACCCGTGGACTGGGTCAAGGTCGGTGCGTTCTGCGTCTCCGGTGCCTGCGCCGGGCTCGCCGCGGTCATGCTGGTCTCCCGGCAGTTCAGTGGCGGACCGACCATGGCCGACAACCTCCTGCTGCCGGCGGTCGCGGCGATCGTCGTCGGCGGCACCGCGATCACCGGCGGTCACGGCAGCGTGTGGCGGAGCCTCGCCGGCGCGCTCGTCGTGACGCTGCTGCGGGTCGGCCTGCCGATCGTCGGTGTGCCGTCCGCCTACGAGCAGATCCTGTACGGCGTCATCATCGTCGTCGCCGTCGCGCTCACCCTCGACTATTCAAAAGTGTCGATCATCAAATAGCCGATCCCGGCACCTACGGAAGGCCATCATGCCCCACGAGAACTCCGCGCTCCTGCCCGCCGTCCGGTCGTTCCTGTCCTCGCCCAGGCAGCTGCTCATCGGCGGCGAGTGGGTGGACGCGAAGGACGGCAGAACGTTCGAGACCGTCAACCCGTCGACCGAGGAGGTGCTTGTCCAGGTCGCGTACGGGTCCGCGGTCGACGTGGACCGTGCGGTCGTGGCGGCTCGCACGGCGTTCGAGCACCGCTCCGCGTGGTCGAGGATGACGCCGCGTGACCGCTCCCACCTGCTGTGGCGCATCGGCGACCTCATCGATGCCCATGCCGACGAGTTCGCCCAGCTGGAGGCCCTCGACAACGGCAAGCGCGTCGAAGCGGCCCGGGACGGTGACGTGGCGATCGCCGCCGAGCTCTTCCGCTACTTCGCGGGCTGGGCGACCAAGATGGAGGGCACGTCCATCCCGATGTCCGTGCCGGGCCGCGAGTTTCACGCCTACACCCGCCGCGAGCCGGTCGGCGTCGTCGCGGGCATCGTGCCGTGGAACTTCCCCCTGCTGATGGCCTGCTTCAAGATCGTCCCGGCCATCACCGCGGGCAACACCGTCATCCTCAAGCCGGCCGAGCAGACCCCGCTGACCGCACTGCGCCTCGGTGAGCTCCTGCTCGAGGCCGGCGTGCCCGCCGGCGTCGTGAACGTCGTGCCCGGCTTCGGTGACACCGGAGCCGCGCTGGTCGACCATCACGGCGTCGACAAGGTCGCCTTCACCGGGAGCACCGAGGTCGGCAAGAAGATCGCCGCCGCGGCCTCGGGCAACCTCAAGAAGGTCTCCCTCGAGCTCGGCGGCAAGGCGCCCAACATCGTCTTCAACGACGCCGACATCGAGGCCGCCATCGCCGGTGCGGTGCTGGGCGGCTACTTCAACGAGGGGCAGTGCTGCGTCAACGGCTCGCGCCTCTACGTCCAGCGCGGCGTCTTCGACCAGGTCGTCGAGGGCGTGGCCGCGGCCGCGCGCGCGATCAAGGTGGGCGACGGCTTCGACCCGGCGTCGCAGATGGGTCCGCTCGTCTCGCAGGAGCAGCACGAGAAGGTGCTGGGCTACATCCGTGGAGCGGTGCAGGACGGTGCCGTGCTGAACGCGGGAAGTGCCGACGCGGTCGGCGACCGCGGCTATTTCGTGGCGCCGGCGCTCATCACTTCCGTGAACGAGCAGATGGCCGTGCAGACCGACGAGATCTTCGGTCCGGTCGTGACCGCGATTCCCTTCGACACCGAGGACGAGGTGGTCGCGGCCGCGAACAACACGGTGTACGGGCTCGCCGCGGGTGTCTGGTCGCAGAACATCGGCACGGCCCACCGGGTCGGTGCCCGTCTGCGGGCCGGCACGGTGTGGCTCAACACGTGGCACGCCGATGACGTCACCCTGCCGCGCGGTGGCTTCAAGCAGTCGGGCTGGGGCCGCGAGCTCGGGTCGTTCGGCCTGGACGACTACACCGAGCTCAAGACCGTCATCGCCGAGCTGCGCTGAGCGGTATCGACGAGGTAGCCCCCGGGAATGCTTTCGGGGGCCCACCTCGCCGTCCGGACATGATTCGCATATGAGAACGGTGTTATTTTTCGGTTCACGTACATAGACACAGTTCTTGACTACACATTCATGAGTGCCCTACGTTCAGGCTCTCCGTGGCGGCGCCGCCTCGCCGCCACGTCCGCCGAACCTCAAGGGATCTCTTATGAAAGTGCCCCTCAGGTCATCCCGCTTCCGCCGCCTCACCCATTTCGCAGCGTCCGTCGCGCTGGCAGTGGCTGCCGGCACGACGACCGCCGTCATGACCCCCACCGCGGCCCACGCAGCCCCCGACAATGACGGCCGGCTCAGCGTGCTGCTGTTCTACAAGGCCAATTTCCACGCCTCCAACGTGCAGGCCCGGCAGGCCGTGCGTGACCTGGCCACCCAGCTCGGCACGCAGTACGGCCAGCCGGTGGACATCCAGGAGACCGACGACCCGGCGGCCTTCACCACCGCGAACCTCGCCATCCGTGACACGGTGGTCTTCGCGCAGACCGGTGGCGTCCTGTTCAACACGGCACAGCGCGCCGCGCTCGAGTCCTACATCCGCGGCGGCGGCGGCTACATGGGCATGCACTACACCGGGTGGTCGGCCGGTGAGAGCGAGCACGACGTCAACCCGTTCTACCTCCGCCTCGTCGGTGCCGCCTCCGAAGGACACCCGGAGAACCCCGGTGTGCGGCCGGGCCGGGTGTTCGTGACGGACCCGACGCACCCGCTCACCCAGGGCGTGACGAACAGCATCACCCGCAGCGACGAATGGTACGACTGGGTCGTCAACCCGGCGCCGTGGGTGCGCACCCTGATCGAGGCCGACGAGACCTCGTACGGCATGGGCCGGCAGGGCTCCAAGCATCCGCTCACCTGGTGCCAGACGATCGACTCCGGCCGGTCCTGGTACACCTCCATGGGCCACGAGGGCACGGCGTACTCCGAGCCGTACATGCGCGCCCAGATGAAGAACGGCCTCGCCTACGCGGCCAAGCTGCAGACCGCGGACTGCTCACCGCCGAAGAAGGACCAGGCCGGTGCCTGGAGCGGCGTCACGCCGTGGCCGCTGGTCCCGATCAACATGGCGCTGACCTCCGACGGCCGGGTGCAGTCCTTCGGCAGCGTCGGCGGCTGGGGCGACGACACCTCGCCCTACGACTGGACCGGCAACGACTCGGTCACCCAGGGCGGCCAGATGGAGGTCGACGTCTGGAACCCCGCCACGCCACGCACCCTGGCGAACGTCCGCAGCGGCATCCTGCCGAACACCACCTACACCGACCTGTTCTGCGCCATGCAGGTGCAGATGCCGCACGACCACTCCATCATGACGATCGGCGGCGACGACGGCCTGGGCGGCAACGCCCCCAACGACGCCGCGATCGGCGTCACCAGCTACTCCACCAACAACGGGCTGCAGAACGAGGCGCCCATGAACTACCCGCGGTGGTACCCGACGGGCACCACCATGCCCAACGGTGACGTCGTCGTGCAGGGTGGCAGCCTCCGCGGCGGCCCCGGCGGCCCCGGCGTCCTCACCCCGGAGATCTACCGGCCGGACCAGGGTTCGGGCTGGAAGACGCTCGACGGTGCCAGGAGCCCGGTCGCGTACGGCGACGGCGGTGCCGACCACCCCGGCCAGGACGAGAACCGCTGGTGGTACCCCCGCGCGTTCGTCGCACCGACCACCGGGACGCTGTTCAACATCAGCGGCACGCAGATGTTCGAGCTCAACCCCGCCGGCAACAGCGGCACCGGCCAGCTGACGCTGCGCGGCACCCTGCCCACCGCCATCGCCAACCAGGGCGCCAACGGCAACCCGGTCGGCGCCACGTCCACCGCCACCATGTACCGCCCCGGCAAGATCCTCCAGGTCGGCGGCGGCTGGTGGGCCAACGGTGGCGGCCCGGACGGCGCCCGCGCCGGCTTCACCGTCGACATCACCGGCGGCACCGCCAACCCGGTCATCACGGCGACCAAGCCGATGAAGTACCAGCGGCACTGGCCGACCTCGACGCTCCTGCCCGACGGCAGGGTGCTGGTCACCGGCGGCGCCCGGGTGAACAACGGCAACGACGGCTACGTCACCAACCCCGAGATCTGGGACCCGAACACCGGTAACTGGACCGAGGTCGTCCTGCCGCACGAGCACGCCCGGCTGTACCACTCGACGGCCCTGCTCCTGCCCGACGGCCGGGTCATGGTCGGCGGCGGCGGCGCTCCCGGCCCGCGCAACTACACGGACGTGGAGTACTACTCGCCGGACTACCTGTTCAACGGCGACGCGAACGCACCCCGTCCGGTGATCACCACCGCGCCGCAGAAGATCGGCTACAACGGCACCTTCCAGCTCGCCACGTCCAGCTCGGTCGCCCGGGTCACGCTGGTCCGCAACGGTTCCGTGACGCACGGGTTCAACAACGACCAGAACTTCCAGGACCTGGCGTTCAGCCAGTCCGGCGGCACGGTCAACGTCACGTCGCCGCTCAACGGCAACTACGCACCGCCCGGGTCCTACATGGTGTACATCTGGGACGCCAGCGGCACCCCGTCGGTCGCGAAGATCGTGCAGATCGACCCGCTGGTGAAGATGACGCAGCTGAACCCGCGGGTCGTCGACCAGTTCGAATACCCGCGCCTGCCCGCCGAGTGGCGCACCGGCAACCCGCCCGCGACCATCGACGTCGCCGCCGGCAACAGCCGGATGGTGCCGTGGGTGGTCGAGAGCCAGGTCCAGCTGGTGCGTGGCACCGTCACCGGTCAGGGCGGCCTCGGTCTCACCGGCTACCAGCTCGCCCTGGGCAACACGGGCAGCATCAAACGCACCATCAACGATCTCACCCCCGGCACCACGTACCGGGTCTCGCTGCGCTACGCACGCGACGCCCGCTCGGCCGCAACCGGGGCGGCGACAGCGACATTGACGGTCGGCAACCTGAACGCGACCATCACCGCCTCGACAGCCCAGCCCTCGACCGCCGCCTACGCCACGTATGTCGGCACCTTCACGGCCGCGACCGCCTCGCAGACGCTCACCCTGAAGGCACCCGGCAGCGGCGCCGGCCTGATGATCGACGACCTGGTGGTCGTCGGCGACAACGCGCCGCCGCCGGCCACCGGAATCCCGGTCCGGTACGAGTTCGAGGAGGGCACGGGCACCACGGCGGCGAACACCGGCTCCGTCAGCGGTGTCGGGGCGGCCGTCCTGACCGGGACGACCGGCTGGTCGACCAACGGTGTGCTCGGCAAGGCGGTCAACCTGCCCGGTGGCAGCACCGCCAACGCGGTGGACCTGCCGGACAACCTGCTGCAGGGCGCGGCGAACTTCTCCACCGGGTTCTGGGTGCGCCCCGACACGAAGAGCAACTGGACCGGCCTGTTCCACATCGGTGACGGGCTCGGCTCCGCCGGGAGCTACTACCAGATCCAGATGCAGACCCAGGCGAACGGGAGCACCGGGCTCGCCGTCACGTTCAAGGCGAAGACCGGCCCCGAGGAGCGGGTCTACGCCAGTCCGGCGCAGGACGTGGTCGCCGGCCAGTGGAACCACGTGGCCTTCACCCGGCAGGGTTCGATCGGCACGCTGTACCTCAACGGCCAGGTGATCGCGACCCGGACCGATCTCACCATCGGCATGACCGAGATCGGTCCGACGGCCAACAACTGGCTGGGCCGCAACGGATACGGCGACGCCGCGTTCGACGGTCTGATCGACGACGTCCGGGTGCACACGTCCGCGCTGACCGCGTCGGACATCGCCGCGATGTACAACGAAGGTGTCTCGGTCCGGTTCACCTTCGACGAGAACACCGGCACGTCCGCCGCGAACACGGGAGCCAAGGCGTCGATCGGCGCGGCATCCCTGGCCGGCACGACGTCGTGGAACGCCGCCGGCCGGTACGGTGCCGCGGTGAACCTGCCGGGCGGTGCCGGGGACTCGGGCAACCAGGTCCGGCTGCCCGACAACATCGAGGCCGGGCTGACCAACCAGTTCACGGTGTCCTTCTGGGCACGTCCGGACACGCTGCCGAACTGGGTGCCGCTGGTGCAGATCGGCAGCAGCACGGACACGTTCTTCCTGATCCAGTCGGCCACCAACGGCGGCACCACCGGGTTCGGAGCCACGCTCAAGGCGCCGGGGGTCGCCAACCAGGAACGGCTCCTGCTCGGCGCGGGCAACGACCTGCCGCTCAATGCGTGGACACACGTGACGTTCACGATGAACGGCTCCACCGGGAAGATCTACTTCAACGGTGTCCTGCAGGCGACCCGCACCGACTTCACCATCAACATCGGTGACGTCGGCGTGGGCGGCAACACCGCGGCCAACTACATCGGTGGGACGAGCTGGGGGGATCCGAGGTTCGACGGCCTGATCGACGACTTCCGCCTGTACAGCTACGAGCTCACCGCCGACCAGGTGACGCAGTTGCATGCGGGCCGCCGATGACCGCGCCGTCCTCGTAGGGGCATCCAGCTCAGGCTCGATCTGACATGACGACGTGGGCCCCGGGAATCCTCCCGGGGCCCACGTCCTGTGCCGCACCTCTTCGCCCTCGTCTACAGCAAGATGGGCGAGCACGCCGTCGCCGCCGAGCACTTCCGCGCCGTCGGCGACCACGGCTCGGGCTTCTACTGGGACTACTTCGGCGACGACGAGGCGGCGGCGTTCGAGACCGAACGGGCCAAGGCCCGGAAGGCGGCGGGGCAGTGAGCATGCGGCAGATCGACGTCGACGGCGTCCCCACCCTGTACGCACCCTACGAAGGCCCGTCCGTCGCCGGGCTCGTCTTCAGGGTCGGGCAGGCCGACGAGACGCTGCCGTACCGCGGCATCACCACCTGCTGGAGCACCTCGTCCTGCACGATCCCGGCGCACAGCAGGACGATCTGCATCGGATCGCCGGACTGGCGTACGAACGCCCGCCACGACGGTTCCTTGCGTTCGTCCGGGGCAAGGTAGCGCCCAGCCACCCGTCGCTCAGGAGTGCGGGCACAGCAAGGATGACGTGGCGTGCGCGGTGGCCGGCCGCAGTACACTCGACATGAAGATCATCTGGATAGGTCGCATCTCATGGGCGTGAGAAGCAGGCGACGGCTGTACAAGGATCTGCCTGGCCTTGTACCGGCCTCCTACCTGCCCGGCGGCGACCTCGCCGACGCTCTTCGCGCCGCGGCGGGGTGGTCGGCCAAGACGAAGGTCTGCCTGTCGTTCCTTGCGCGAGTGCGGCTCGCCCCGCTGTACGTGCTGATCGTCATCGTTATCGATGTCATCCTCAGTTACGCCGTCAGTGCGGAAACCCGGAGCCGGATCGTCCTCGCCAACTCCACCAACGTGGTCAACCTGCAACACCACCGGATCTGGACGTTGGTCACCAGCACCTTCGTGCTCGATGAGCGGGCCGGCGTGGTTGCGATGATCCCGTTGCTGCTGCTCCTGTCGGTGGCCGAGGTGCTGTGGGGGTGGCGGCGACTGCTCGTGGTGTTCTTCCTGTCCAACGCTGTGGCGAGCTGCCTCGTGTACGGGCTGTTGCTGGCGGGCGTCCGCGGCAGCTGGTTGGGCGGCGCGATCACGATGGCCAGTGACGTCGGCACGAGCTACGGCTCGCACGCCGTCGGCGGCGCGCTCGCGCTCACCCTGCCCGTGCGTGCATGGCGCTTCCTGGTGCCGTTGGCAATGCTGGTCGTGGTCGTGCCGTTGTTGGACGGAGGCACGTTCACCGACGTCGGGCACCTGCTGGCCGTCCTGCTGGGCTTTCTCGCCGGTTGGCAGATGCGGCGGCGCCCGCTGGCCGGGCGCCTGCGCCATCCGGCCCGGCTGCGCGCGGACCAGACCGTGGTCTGCTCGTTCGACGGCGTGACGCAGGCCCGGGCAGCACTGAACACGGTGCTGCATCTGCACGAGCACCGTCGGGTGCGCCTCGACGACGCCGTGGTCGCCTGGTCCGACCAGGCGGACCGGATACACGTGCGGGAGACCCGGGACATGAGCGCGATCGACGGCGCCCTCGTCGGTGGCGCCTGGGGGGTGGTGCTGGGCACCTTCGTCGGCCTCCCGATGATCGGACTGGTCATCGGCGCGGTCGCCATGGCGGTGGCGGCGCGCTGGCACGACGCCGGCCTCAGCGACACCACGGTGGAGCAGACGATGCGGGCCCTACCAACCGGGCGGGGCGTACTCCTGCTGCTGGCCGACCTGACCGGCGAGCCGGCACTGACCCGCGCGCTCGACCGAGCCAGTGGCACCCTGGTGCCCGAGGTCGCCCGGAAGAGCGTCGTCAGGCGGCCGTGAACACGAGTGCGGCGTTGTGCCCACCGAAGCCGAGCGACGTGCTCACGGCGACCTCAACGGGTGCCTTGCGCTCCGCGGCACGCACCACGTCAAGCTCGACCGCCGGGTCGACGGTCATGAGGTTCGCCGTGGGCGGGACCACACCGTGCTCGATGGCGAGGACCGTGTACGCCGCCTCGAGCGCACCGGCCGCGGCCAACGCGTGTCCGGTCACGCCCTTGGTCGAGGTCACCAGCGACCGGCCGCCGAGGACCCGGCGCAGCACGCGCGCCTCGATGACATCGTTCTGCAGGGTCGAGGTGCCGTGCGCGTTCACGTGGTCCACGTCGGAGCCGGTCAGCTGCGCATCCTTGAGCGCGGCGCGCAACGCGAGCTCGATTCCCCGGCCGTTCGGCTCCGGCGCGGCGACGTGGTATGCGTCGGTGGCCGCCCCGTAGCCGCGCACCACCGCACGGACGTGGGCGTTGCGGGCCCGTGCGTCCGCGAGCCGTTCCAGGACCAGGACTCCGGCGCCTTCAGCGGCGACGAGGCCGTCGCGGTCGACGTCGAACGGGCGGCATGCCGTCGCCGGTTCGTCGCACCGGCGGGACAGCACTCCCATGCGGCGGAACGCGGCGAGCACGAGTGGCGTGAGCGCCGACTCCGTGCCCCCGGCCACGACGATGTCACAGGCCCGGGAGCGCAGGAGCTCCCGGGCCGTTCCGACCGCGGTGGTCCCGGATGCGCAGGCGGTCGCGGTGACCTGGCTCGGGCCTCTCGCGTCGAGGTCGATGGCGACGTACCCCGAGACCATGTTCACCATGAACATGGGCAGCAGCAGCGGTGACACGGCCCGTGGATCACCGCCGAGAAGGTTGGCGTGCTGCCGCTCCACCGACTGCATCCCGCCGAGGGAGTTGCCGAGGACGATACCGACGCGTGCACCGTCCCAGGCGCCGGTGTCCCAACCGGCGTCGGCCACGGCCTGCCGGGCGGCCACCACGGCGAGCTGGACGAAACGCTCCGTCTGCCGGGCAGCGAAGGGGCCCAGGGCGGCGTCGGCGTCGAAGCCGCGCACCCGGCAGGTGACCGTCGGATCCGGCAGCGTCTCGTCGAGGCTCGCGCAGGAACGTCCCGACCTGACCCGGTCCCAGTTCTCCGCCACGTCCGCGCCCGCGGGCGTCACCAGCCCGAGCCCGGTGACCGCGACCTCAAACGGTGGCACCGGGTCCTCCGCTCTTGTCCTCGATCAGGTGTGCGACATCGCCGACGGTCATCTCCTTGGTGAGCTCGCCGTCGGGGATCGGGACGGCGAACTCCTTCTCGAGGATCAGCGCGAGCTCGACGACGACCAGCGAGTCGATGTCGAGCGAGTCCAACGTGACGTCGGTGTCGATGGCGGCCCGGTCGACCTTCAGCTGGTCCGTGAGGATCTCGGCGAGGCGCTGGTCAATGGCGTTCATTCGATGCTCCCTGGATGATCGACAGACGTGCCGGCAGGCCCGGCTCCGGATTGCGGCGCACCGACCGTCAGCCGCGGCCACGACAGCGCGAACGACCCCCAGGTGAGACCACCGCCGAAACTGGTCAGGACCACACGCTGCCCTGGTCGGAGCCGTCCGGTCAGCACACCGTCGGCGAGGGCGAGCGGGATGGAGGCGGCCGCGGTGTTGCCGACCCGGTCGATGTTCGACAAGAACCGTTCCTGCGGCAGCCTCAGCTGCCTCGCGACGGCTGTGATGATCCGCGCGTTGGCCTGGTGCAGCACGAACCAGTCGACGTCGTCGAGTGACCATCCGCACCGTGCCGCCGCCTGCGCCGCGGACGCGGACATCCGCTGCACCGCCTGCGCGAAAACGGCCTGGCCCTGCATGACGAGAAACTGGTCCTCTTCCTTGGCGGGCAGTCCGGTGGACCGCTGACGTGACCCGCCCCCACGCACCTCGATGAGGTCGCCGCGGCTTCCGTCGCTGCCCAGATCCAGTGCGAGGACCGCGCCGCGCTCGCCCGCCGCTCCGGCGCGCAGCACGGCCGCTCCGGCGCCGTCGCCGAAGATCGCGCTGGTGGCCCGGTCGGCCGGGTCGACGATGGTGGAGAACGTGTCCGCGCCGATCACCAGGACCGTGTCCGCCGCGCCCATCGCGATCAACCCCGAGCCGGTCGCCAACGCATAGATGAAACCGGAGCAGACCGCCGCCACGTCGAACGCCGCAACCGTGCCGAGGCCGAGGATGTCGGCGACGCGCGGCGCGGTCGCAGGACACAGCCGATCGGGTGTGCTCGTCGCCAGCACGACGGCATCGACGGTGTCGGTGCCGGCCGATGCCAGCGCCCGCCGGCCTGCGCTCACCGCCAGGTCGCCGGTGCTCTCACCCGGCGCGACCACGTACCGTCGGCGGATGCCGGTGCGCGTCTCGATCCAGTCAGGTTCGATGCCCAGTCGCACCGCGATCTCGGAGTTGGTCACCGGCGTGCTCGGCAGGCCGGCACCGAGGCCGGCAAGAACCGCCACCCTGTCCACGGCGTCACCCACCCTCGGTGGTCAGGTCGGATCCGGCCGCGACGGCCATGACGACGCAGACCCGGGCGATGTCGTGGCCGCCTTGCCGGTACACCACGTCGACCTGGCGCGGTGCGGCCGGATCGAGCGCGCCGGTGCGCGATCCCGCGAGCGTGGCACTGACCGCGATCGGCTGGTCAAGCTCGGCGTAGGCCGAGAACGTGGCGTCCATCGAGAGCATCGTGGTTTCGTGTGGTGCCGGTCCGCCCCGTTCGTGCGTGGCGAGGGCGGCGAGCTGGCGTGCGCCTTCCACGAGCACGGTCCCCGGAACATGATCGTGGACATGGTCGAAGAGACTCGGGTGCTCGGTGGCCACCCGCAGCCTCGCGGACACGCGGTCGCCGTCGTCGGCCACAGCGCACAGCAGCGCGTCGGCCGCGTTGATCCGGCCCACCCGCTGTGGCGTGACGGGTTCGCCGGCGTCCACCGGCGAACCTCGATCCGAGGTCCTCGGAGCGCCTTGCCGTCCGCGGCATCGCACGAGCGTGTAGGTAGCCGGCGCCACGTATCCGACCTGCATGTCGACGGTCCCCAGGCGCGTGCCGTCCAGCCACAACGTGAACTGGTAGCCGAGACTGCGCAGTTCGCCGCCGATTCTTCGCGCGCCGTGCGTCTGGCAGTGCAGGTACAGTTCGGGCGGTTCGTGCGTGGGACCGGATTGTGCGGTGCGCACCGGGTGCGGGTCCAGCCGCAGCGACCAGGACCGCAGCACGAAGCCGGTGCCGGGCGGCACCGCGAACAGCTCGTGCGCGGCGAAGGTCTCGGCCTGCCGGCAACATTCGACCAGGAGCATGGGATCGCGGATCCGGTTGGCTGACCCCGTGTGGCTGGTGTAGTGCGCGTGCGCGACCGGCAGCAGTGCCGCCGCCGCGAACGTGTCCTCGTCGACACGGCGCACGTCGGTCAGGAACACCTCGGTGAGGTTCCGGCGGTGGATCGTCCTGCGGTCGACGGTCCGGTCGAAGCTCAGGTCCGGATCTGCAAAGGGGGGCATGGTTCTCATCTCCGTACGCTGAGCGGGTCGCGCATGATTGCGGTGCCCAGGACGATGCCGGCAAGGCCCCTCACGGGCACGTCGGCGCCCTGGCCGAGGATTGCGGTTGCCACCTGGTTCGGATCGGCGTAGCCGCGCCGTGCCACCGCGCGTTCGAGGAAGACGCCGGCCGCGGCGACCGTCGCCGGATCCCACCCGTCACCGCCGTCAGCGAGCAGGCGGGTCGCACGCCTCGACCACCGCCGTGCGTGTTCGGTGGAGAATGACTGCTTCGCTGTCCGGCCGAGGCTGCCGACCAGGTACAGGCGAAGGCCGAGCCGGAAGGCGGCGAGCCCGAACTCGGCCACGAGCGCGCCGGCGTAGCTGCCGAGTGTGTAGCCCCGCCAGCCGCCGTGGCGGGCCGAGCGGGTCGACCCGTCGGTCGGCACCCGTGGGACCTCGAATCGGGTCACGGCGGCGCCGAGGCTGACCAGGACATGCTGCACGATCTGGTAGTCGGTGCGCAGTTCGGTGTCGTGTGCGAGCACCACCAGGTCGTAGTCGTCCAACAGCGGGATGAGCTCGCGGAGCAGGTACAGCAGATAGTTGCGCTGACCGTCGGCGCCGATGATGGCGCGCAGCGGGTAGCCGGCGGCCGTGCCGTCGAGAAACACGGGTGCGCCACACGACCGGCCGTCGATGCACAGGTGCCGTTCGACGAGCAGCCTCAGGACGTCGGCCTCGTCGGCGAGCTCAGGGCCGTGACGGCCGAGGAAGGGGTCGACCAGACCCAACAGGCGGTAGTGATCCTCCCAGATGTCGAGCAGGCGCGCGGTCGCCGGATGCACCCACCCGGACGCGGCCTTGTCGAGCGTGGTCGCGATGAGCGCGTGCGGCGGCTTGTCCTCGGCGCGGTGGTACGCGATGTAGAGCTCGCCGATGTCCTCCTCGGCCATCGCCGAGTACACGGCGTCCGGATGGTGCCGCTCGAGATGGTCCCAGAACCCGGCGACCTGTGGGCTGGCGGCATAGTTGGCGTGCCGATAGGCGACGGTGACGGCGGCGGATCCGGATGTCGCGCGCTGCAGCATGTCCAACGACAGCAGGTACTTCACGTGGGTCGGCGTCAAGGGCTTCGTCGGGCTTACCGTCACAGGCGCCAGCAGGATCCTACGCATCGGCGACCCGCTCGGCGCCCGGGTCGCCGGGCAGGCGCAACGCCCGTCGAATCCGGTCGATGGCGCGCTCCGCCTCCGCCGGTGTGCACGAGCCAGGGTCCCCGACGTGTGTCCGGTTCTCCGGCATCCCCGCCACACGTGGCAGCATCCACAGGTGGAAGTGTTCCGTGCCCTCCATGCTCGCGAACAGGTGGATGCGTGGAGCTCCGGTCGCCTCCTTGAGCGGTCCGGTGAGACGCTGGATGAGCGGGCCGAGCGTGGTCGCTTCGGCCGGTGCGAAGCCGGCGTAGTCGTCGAAGTGTCGCCGGGACTCGATGAGCAGCGTTCCAGCCGGCCAGTACGGCGTCGGTCCGTGGCCGACGCGCCAGGTGCCGTCGTCGATGAGGTGCCCGCCGGGCGGCACCGGCAGGCCGGCCCATGCCGGCACAGGCGCACCGGCGTACTTCGCGCACACAAGACACTGGCGGCCGTCCGGGGTGCGCCCGTCCAGCAGCCGCGTGAACGGGTCGCGCACACGTGCGAGCGGCTCCACCTGCCCGTGCCGCACATACCAGGCGTCGAGCGCGGAGGCCGCCGCAGCGGGATCGGCGACGGGCGGACCGGTGGCGTCCTGCCAGCGTTCGCGTGCCTCGTGCGCCTCGACCCCGGTGAGCGCCGCGACATCCTCCCACGAGCATCCGCGGCTGCGCGCATAGCTGACGACGGTGTCGTGCAGCGCGGTCACGTCCTGCGTGAGCAGCGTCCAGATGCTGGCGGCGAGACCCGTGTCCCCACCGGGGCTGCCGCCGGTGTCGGGCGCCGCGACCGCCTGCCGGAACGTTTCCGCGAGCCGTTGCAGGTGCGTTGAGAGCGCTATACGGGCGAGGTCGGCTTCGGAGTAGTCGGGAAGGTCCACGTTCCCTCCAGTGGGTGGTGTCCGCCGGCGCGGTGCCGGAAGCAAGGTGTAGAGACGCAGGCTCGGTGGGCCCGCGAAACCGAAGTGCACGCGCGCGTAGGCGTCGTCCTTGCCGAC
Organism: Dactylosporangium sp. NPDC005555; assembly: GCF_040605635.1. Classification (NCBI taxonomy): domain Bacteria; kingdom Bacillati; phylum Actinomycetota; class Actinomycetes; order Micromonosporales; family Micromonosporaceae; genus Dactylosporangium; species Dactylosporangium sp. NPDC005555. Next base: position 78,598 of record NZ_JBEXDG010000024.1, on the reverse strand, counting down.
CGCCAGACCATCGAGGTCCATCTTGTGCACGAGTTGCAGTGGCTCGCCCGGCTTGAGCCGGCCGCGCAGCACTGCCTCGGCGACCGTGTGATGGAGATGGACGAGGTAGTCCGCGAGCGACAGCCCCCGCACCGCCACGTGCAGTTGCCGAGGCGGTCCCGGCGAAGCGCGCCAGGCCGGCGTGTCAGCCACGTCATGGATCGCCGGCAGGTCCGGGAGGACACCGGTGACGGGTCTGAGCATCCGGCTGATCCCCGGCAGCCGCCCGGCTGGGAACGGGCCGAGCCACGCCATCCGGCCTGACCGGGCGACGAACCGCAGCGGTGTCCGCTGCCCCACATTCGCCGGATCCCCGAACAGGAAACGCGTCCGGGTCCACGAGCGGCGCCACGCGTCGGCCTCGGCGTCGTCGAGACCGGCGGCGAAGGACCGGGCCCCGTTCACCAGGTCGGTGAGGTCGACGTCACGCAGCACCACCAGGACCGTGATGCCGTCCGGGCCATCCGCCGGAGATGACGGCGCAGTGTGCCCGACCCACCGCGCTCGTTCGGTGAACAGGCGGGCCAGTCGTTCCGGCCGGATCTGATCGATGGCCATGCTCACAGGACCGCCGGCGCGCCGACGGCATCCAGCAGTGCGGCCACGACCGTGTCGGGAGGAGCGCAGCCGTCGACGATGCGCAGCGGGACGTCGCCCACCTCGGTGAGCAGTTCGGTGCGGAGGTCCGCCTGCAGGAGAGAGAAGCTCTCCCGGTCCGCGACCCGTCCGTGGTGTTCGAACCGGTTGATCAGTGCGCCGCACCCGCTGCGCTTCCAGGCCACGGAGGGCGGTACGTCGACGTAGACCACGGCTGCCGGGCGCGGGAAACTGCGCCAGTAGTTGAACGTGGGTGCGTGTTCGATGCCGAGCAGCCGGCATTTGGCCAGGAGCTTGTAGTAGTACGAGTCGACGACCACAGGGCGCCGGCCGGTGGCGCGGTCGAGCTGGTCACGCAGGTGCAGAACGATCGGATGCAGCACCGACAGCACCAGCTCGTGCGAGTAGCGGTCGCCGGCCCAGGCGAACGCCTCTCCCACCCAGGTCTCGCGCAACACGCGGATGAGCGGATGGCCGGCGATGTAGCGGTCGTCGTAGGAGACGACGTGCCAGCCGTGATCATCGTGCAGCCGCTGCAGCACCGTCGACTTGCCGGCGAAGTCCGAGCCGAGCACGGTGTAGAAGTCGGTCAAAGGACACCCCTCCCGAACGTTCAGACAGGCGCTTGAACGGTCAGCCAGCTGATCGCGATGAAGCTGAGATACATGGCCGGGACGTAGCCCAAGGTCGGCGCGACCGGCCACCGACGTGCGCCGGCCGCGAAGCGGGCGAACGCGACCGATGGCAAGGCCAAGGGCAGCACGGCCAGCCAACCCCACCCGTACGCGTCCGCCGCCGGGTGCCACGGCCGCAGTACGGCCAGCACGGCACTCACACCGACGACGGCGCACGTCAGCGCGACCCCCGAGGTGCCCGCCGTGCCGAGCTGCGTCACATACGTTCGTTCACCGGGTCGGGGCTGCCGCGTGACCTTGCGGCCGAACTCGAGGCACATGGCGCCGAGCGTCACCGCCAGTACTGCCGACAGCCCCTGGACGCTCACGTGCTGGTGCGTGTTCTGCAGGAAGCCGGCGTACACGTAGAGGCTCAGCAGCGGTTGGATCGGCATGTTCACGGCCATGTGCAGCAGGAGCCGGTCGTGCGGCGGGAAGCCCCAGAGGCGGTCCACGGCCGTGACGACGGCGGTGTATCCGAGCTGCACGGCAAGCATGACCAGCGCGGCGCCACGGCCTGCGTTCAGCACCAGCACCGTCGCGGCGAGGACCGCCACCAGCCACTGCAGGTCCCGTTCCCGCACGAGGCCGCTCGGCAGTGGCCGACCCGGGTTGTGGACACGGTCGTAGCCGTGGTCACCGAGATCGTCCAGCGCCCGCAGCAGGAGCATGTCGAGGACGAGCGTGAGGGCGGTGATGACGACGCCGCGGTCCGGGCGCCACTGGTGCACCGCACCGGTCACGATCGTGAAGAGCGCGGTCAGGCCGATCGCCCACAACAGCATGAACGGCACGTAGAAGGCCGGCCGGTAGGCGACGCGGAGGTAGCTGACCAGCCTGCGTGTCACGGCCGGCCGTCCAGGATTCGCACGGTGCCCGCCGCGCCGTCGACCTCGACCAGACTGCCGTCCGCGATCAGCGTGGTCGCCCGCTCGACCGCCACGACCGTCGGGATGCCGAGCAACCGTCCGGTGATGGCCGTGTGGGAGAGCAGCGTTCCGCGCTCCACGATCAGCGCCTTGGCGGACATCATCAGGTAGAGCCAACCCGGGTCGGTCTCGCGGGCGACCAGGATCTTGTCCCGGCACCGCTCTGCCGGAGCCGAGACGTCGAGGACGACGGCGGCCACTCCCCGCACCGTGCCGGAGCTCGAGGGCAGGCCCCTCAACGTCGTCGCACGGGCACCGGCCGGCGAGGGCTCGGCAGCCCCCTTCGTCGCGGCGGTGGCCAGCGTACACACGACCGGCAGATCAGCGGCGGTCCGCAGCCGCGCGGGCAGCGCGGCGGCCTGCTCCCACCCGGCGCGTTCCGCGGCCCGCACCGCTGCGAGCCCGCGCAGGTCGGCACCGGCGAGCGTGCCGTCGAAGGCGCCCACCACCTCGTCGACCGTCAGGTCGAGGATGTCGCGTTGATGGTCCAGCCGGTCCTGCGTGGCCAGTTCCGCACCCAGTCGCATGAGCAGCGCCCGGCAGTCGCCGAACAGCTGACTGCGGCAGAAGCGCGTGTCCTCGCGATTGCGGATGAGGACCCGCATGGCGTTGAACAGCACGTGCAGCGTGAGACGCTTGGCCGGATTGCGGCACTGCTCGCGCAGCTGCCGGGCGGCCTGCCGGCGTTGGTCGGCTCCGGTCCTGTCGTTGGCCGGGACGTCGAGACGCTGCCGCAGATATGACCGCACGGTGTCCAGCACCATCCACGGCTCGTCACGGGGGGTCCGCGCCTCAAGTTTGAGGTCGTGTGGGGCCCGGTCGCCGTAGGAGCGCAGATGCTGGCGCATCGCCGCCGCGAACTCGTGGGCGTCGTCGGCCATCACCTGCTCCCAGAGCAGCCGCGCGTCCTGCGCGGAGGTCTCCGCCGCGGTCAGCTTGGCGGAGACCTCCGCCGAGGATGCGGCGACCGACGCCAGATGCACCGCCGATCGCACGGCCGCCGCTGAGCGGTTCCCGTCTCCGCCGCAGAGCATCCCGTTGAACACGCCGCTGTCCGCGTCGGGGATCCACCGGCGTGCCAGCCCTTTCGTCGCCCACGTCGCGGCGAACAGCAGGAGGCCGTTGACCAGGGTCACACCCCAGCGGCGGGCCACCTCGGTCCACAGCAACTGGAATTCGGTCACGGCCTCGTGCGGGCGCATGCTCGAGGTGTCGGACAGGCGCAGGTGATACCCGTCCCACCATCGGACGAAGCCGCGCACGCGCCGGGGGTGGGCCATCATGCGTGCCGCGATCTCCGCGGTGCACGCGATGTTGGTGAACCAGGTCCGGATGCGGGTCCGGGGCCGCTGGTCGGCGGCAGCCGTGATGCCCATGGACTGCTCCCAGGTGGACCAGAGCGGTCGGAAGCATCTGATCTGCCCGTGCAGCCGGTACCAGGAGTCGAGCTGGTAGTAGACGCGGCCGTTGAGGTGCCCGATCATCCGTCGCAGGAGATGCTGATTGCGGCGCGCGGTTCGTGCCGGTACACCCATCCGCCGGTAGAGATCGGCGAATCCGACCTCGTACAGGTTGCGGGCCACGGTGAAGGTGAGCGCGCTGCTGACCCCCGGGAAACTCTCCGTGACGTTGTTGTTGTCCCACGTGATCTGTGCGGTCGCGGCGTCGTCCACGTCGGTCCGGGGTGCCGGGCCGTGCGCGATCGGCCTGGCCTGCACGAGGTGCACGAGCCCGTCCGGGGTGATCGTCCCCTCGATGTCCTGTGGCTGGCCGAACCGTCGCGCCACCCGGAGTGCGAGGTCGGTGACCGCGGCCACCTCGGCGTCCGTCAGCACCCTTGCCGTGGCGTCGCGCGGGTCGACCGGGACGGCGACCGGTCCGTCCTGCGGTCGTTGCGGGTCCCGGCCGACGGCTCTCGTCTTCACGGGAACGTGCGCCTCCAGCACCGCCTTTGATGCTGGATCGACGATGTAATGGTCCACATCCGCCTTTTCCTGCACGACGCCTTCGCCGATCCCGTGCGCCGCGGCGATGATGCACCGCCGAGACCCGTCGCGGGGATCGCGCGTGAACGCGACGAACGAACGGGCGCCCATCGCCATGCGCTGGATGCCGACGGCGACCCGGGCAGCGAACGGGTCCAGTCCGCGCCGCGCGCGGTAGAGCACGGCCTCGGTGTTGAACGCCGAGGCCCAGCAGTCGACGAGCCGTTGCGGGAGCTGTGCCCGTTGCACGTACAGAAAGCTGTCGCTCATGCCGGCGAACGGATCCTCGGCCGAGTCCTCGCCGGCGCCGTCGTTCCCGGCCGGCGGCACCACGCAGGCACGAACGGCGACACATCCGGACCCGCCCGCGATCCCGTCGAAGCTGCCGTCCAGGATCTGGAGCAGCTCGACCGGCAGCGCAACGTCACGAACCAGCTTGCGTGCCTGCTCGGCGGCCGCTGTCAGCGTCGCGTCGGAGTGCGGCAACACGCCTGCGGACGCTGCGGTGAAGTCGGAACCGCCGAGCAACAGGTCGAACACGGTCGCCGGTACGCACACCAGCGGAGGAACGGGGAAGCCGTCCTGGGCGAGGAGCACCTGCCGGGCGAACTTGTGTCCGACCAGTGTGGGGTCGGTGAGGCCCGGTCCGTCGTCGATCAGCCACATTTGTGAACACCTTTCGAGGTGCCGTGAAGATCGGCGGGCGGCGGGCGGCGGGCGGCGGGCGGTTCAGGTGCGCGGTTGATCCCGATCATGTCGCTGCCCAATGTGGACGGTTGGGAGTGACGTCGCTCGATGAACGACGGTACCAACTCCATGACCATCTTGCTACAGTGTCGATAGTTGCGGACGCCGCCGCGGCGGGCGTCGACACCGCCGCCGATGAACCTCAACCGCATTGACGCTCGTCATTGCCGCCCTGCATGGTCGCCGCTCGGCCAGTGGGGCAAGCGTGTGCCCGTCGGACCTGGGCCGGCGAATCGCAGTGCCCGGTCGTTGTCCGCTGTCGTTTTCCGCGCACCGCCCGACATTTCGTGTGCTTCGTGCAGCTGGGGTGCGTGATGGCCGCCACCACGCACCTGACTTTCAAGGGAGGTCTGATGAGATTTCGGATCGTTGCGGCGGGCGCGGCATGCCTATCGGTTTTCGTGGGGATGATCCCGGCGGCTGCTGCCCCGCAAAGAGAGCACGAAAGGAGAACACTCCAGCAAGCCCGCACGTGAGTGTTCGAGCGGAACTGAGCGCGGCTTCGATCCGACCGATTGAACCGGTGGGTCCGGGCACAGCGACCGCGCGGCCCCGGGCTCACCTCCAACCCCGATGATTGGCAGACATGAAGCTCGGCATCGCACTTCCAACGTCGGGCCCGCTGGCGGCCCCGGCGAACATCGCGCGGGTCGCGCAAGAGGCGGAGCGGCTCGGGTACGACTCGGTGTGGACCTACGAGCGGCTGATGCGGCCCCTCGCGCCCGTCGCAATCCGTGGTGGTGAGCCGCAGCCGGTGCCGGAGGCCTACCGTCTTGCGTACGAACCCCTCGAGACGTTGAGTTACGTCGCGGCGCTCACCGACCACATCAGTCTCGGCACCAGCATCGTCGACGCGCTGCTGCATCCGGCGATCGTGCTGGCCAAGCGGTTCGCCACCCTGGACCAGCTCAGTGGCGGCCGCCTCGTCGCCGGGCTGGGGCAGGGCTGGATGCCGCAGGAGTTCGCCGCGGCCGGCGTGCCGATGGGCCGGATCGGACGCGGGATGGACGAGGTCGTCGAGGCCATGCGGGCGTGCTGGGGGCCTGACCCGGTCTCCTACGAGGGCCAGTTCACGCACATCGCCGGGTCCGAGATCAACCCGAAGCCGGTCCAGCCGCACGTGCCGATTCTGCTGGGTGCCGTGTCGCCGGGTGGCGTCCGACGGGCGGCGCGCATCGCCGACGGGCTCATCCCGTTGGTGGTCACCCGCGACCAGCTGCTGGACGCGACGGCCGCATTCCGCGCCGCGGTCGTGGAGTTCGGCCGTGACCCGGCGTCGGTGGCCGTGGTCGCCCGCGCGAGCGTGCCGCTCACCGCGGCGGACCTGGGTGCCGACCGACCCTACCTCGGCGGGTCGCCGCGGCAGATCGCCGAGGACCTGTCCCGGCTCGATGGCAGCGGCGTCGGGCATGTGCAGTTCTCCACCACGGGGCGCGCCTGGCGCGCCGACGCGAGCGCTGCCACGATCGACGACGAGTTGGCGCTGTACGCCGAGCTGATCGAACTGGCCCGCAAGTAATGGATCGGGCGAGGTCGAGGGACACCTACCCGGGCGCCGGCCCGGCACCGGAATCCGTGGCCGGCGCCGTCCGGCTCGGACACGGGCGAATGTCGTGACCAGGACCCGGCTCGTCGCCTTCGACCTCGACGGCACGCTCACCCGAGGCCAGACCTGCCTGCAGACCCTCGCAACCGCGTTCGGCTTCGCTGATCGAATGCCGATCTGGGGACAGGCGCGCACCGACGAGGAGATCAGGGCGGCCCACGCCGGTGTCTGGGAGCACCTGAGACACCGCACCCGCAGGGAGATCGCCGCAGCCCTGTCCGGCATTCCGCTCGCCCCAGGTGCCTGCGAGGGCATAGCGGCGCTGCACCGGGCCGGCATCAGGACGGTCGTCGTGTCCCTGGCCCTTGCCTCCAGCGTCGCGTATTTCGCCGGACGAGTCGGCATCGAGAAGATCATCGCGGCGGAGCTCGACGACAACGGACGGTTCGACTGCGTCTTCCCGGCCACCAAGCCGACGCTGCTCGCCGGCCATGCCCGCGCGCTTCGCGTCACACCCGACCAGATCGCCGCCGTCGGCGACAGCGTCGGCGACGTGCACATGCTGCGCTCCGCGCAGACCTCGATCTACGTCGGCGCCACCCTGCCTGACGACTGCAGCCCGACATGGCACCTCCCGGCGGCGCCGATCGACGACATCGCACGCCTCATCCTGGAACGTCACTGAGACCGGGTCGAGGCCTGCCCAGGTCTGCCACGCCTCCATCGCGGTCCGTCTCCGGCCGGGCCACCGTACTGACCGGATGTCGATCCCCCTCCGCATGCCGATCGGAATCGAATTCGAGCCGCACGCCCTGAGCAAGGGATCGCGACCGGATGGCTGCCCGGCCGCCTGTCGACACGCGGCCGGGACAACGCGGGCCGCGGGGTGGAACCGTTGTGTCGACCCACGGCTTCCATGCCGGACGCCGGTTCGGCATGGGAGCCTCGGTGCCGCCGGGGTTCGCGCTGTCAGCCCGCGCTGAGGTTGGTGCGGCGCACGATCAGCCAGACGGCGGCGAGGGCCACCGCGGCCAGGCCCAGGTAGCCGGCGGCGAGGATCAGGTGGAAGTCGGGGATCCTGCTGCCCGGCTGATACTCCAGGTACTGCTGGAGATGGTTGTCGGCGTAGCAGGACCACACTGTGCCGGCACCGTCGTCGGGCGGGCAGAGGCGTTCCAGTTCCGCGCCGGTGAGCTGGTGCCCGGAGGCGTCGTACAGGCCAGACGGCTGGTCGCGGCCGTAGTCGATGAAGCCGCCCGTGAGGATCAGGTCGTTCTTGTCCCGCAGCACGGCGTTGTCCGGCGCGCCGATCTGCAGGTGGGCGGACAGCGGCTTCATGAGCGTGGGGTAGCGCCACCGGACGAGCAGCGTCAGGCCGATGAAGCCCGCGGCGACGCCGAACACGGCGGGGAGTGTGCGTTTGATGGCGGCGCCGAGTGCGGCGCCGATCGCGAACCAGCAGATGCTGATCGCGAGTGGGAGCATCCCGGTGTTCAGGAGACTCCGGTACTGGAACATGCCTACGCGGGAGACGTTGGACACCACGTGCTCCAAGTGGTCGCTGGCGCCGGCCACGACCGCGGTCACGGCCGCCACGAACAGGCCGAGCAGGCTCAGCTTGGCCCAGAGCCAGCGCGCCGGGGAGACGTCCTGGCTCCAGGCCAGCAGCAGGGTCCGCTGCTCGTGCTCCCTGGACAGCAGGGGGACGCCGATGAACACGCCGATCAGCATCGGCATGTACTGCACCAGCAGCAACAGCGAGGCGAGGGTCAGGGTCAGGTTGGAGGTCCCGGCGAGTCTGGCGGCCTGGGGGGAGTGTTCCGGGCACCTCATGTCGTGGCACTGGTGATACAGGTCGGTCACCTCGGCGGACAGGTAGGTCATCCAGCCCACGAGCACGGCGGCCAGGACGAGCGTGCCGAGGATGGTCCAGCGGTGCTGGCGCCAGGCCAGCCAGATCAGACCGGAGAAGCCCCCGCCCGGCGTGGCGGTGGACTCGGTGCTGTCCTCGTGGTGCGCGGCGAGCCGTGGCCGGGTGATCGGGGTCATGCTGCTGCCTCCAGGTCCCGGTGTGTCTTGGCCGACGCCTTGAGGTAGGTCAGGATCAGCTCGTCCAGGGTGACGGGTTGGGCGGTCCAGCCGGGCGCGACGATCGCCGGCGCGGCCGGTCCGGCGGGCTGCCGGACGACGAACGTGGACTGCCGGTCGGTGTGCTGCGCCTGGACGATCGTGCCTGGGCTCGGTGGCAGGTCCGCGCGGGGTCCGGTGAGCCGCAGGTGGCCGTCGAGCAGCTCCTCGACGTCGCCGGTGAGCACGGGGCGGCCCGCGTCGAGCAGCAGCAGATGGTCGCCGACGCCGCTGAGCTCGGCGATGATGTGGGTCGACAGCATCACGGTCATGTCGCTGTCGGCGGCCTCGGCCATCAGCTCGCCGGTCACCTCGGTGCGGGCCACCGGGTCGAGGTTCGCGAGGGGCTCGTCCAGCAGCAGCACGGCGGGGCGGGAGCCCAGGGCGACCGCGAGCGCGACCTGTGCCCGCTGCCCGCCGGACAGTTTGCCGCAACGGCGGTCGAGCGGTATGTCGAAGCGCTCCAGCCAGGACAGTGCCCGTCGTTGGTCCCACATGCGGTTGGTGGCTCGTCCGAAGCGGAGCATGTCGGCCACGCTGAAGTCCCGGTACAGCGGCTTGTCCTGGGCCAGGATCGCGACCCGGCTCCCGACGCCGGCAGGTCCGCCCCCACCCGCGGCCCCGCCCTTCACCACGGGGCGGCCGTTGACCAGCAGCGAGCCGGAGGTGGCCGGCAGCATGCCGCTGATGATGCTCATCAGGGTCGACTTGCCCGCGCCGTTGGCGCCGACGAGCGCGATGATGCGGTGGGCGGGCAACTGGAAACCACACTCCCGCAGCGCCCACACGTTGCGGTAGCGCTTGCTCACGTCGCGGGCTTCCACGGCGATGGGCTGCTCGCTCATGCGGCGCCTTTCTTCTGCTGGATCGCAGCGCCCGGCGCCGGTTCGCTCTGCGGCTGGTCGCTGCCGGCCTGCGTCCTGCGCAGCGAGTCCTCGACGATCACCGAGGCGATCAGCGCCTGAACGTCCTCGTCCTCCAGACCTGCGTCGCGGGCCTGGCCGAGCCACCGGGCCAGGCCTGTGCGCAAGCGGGCCATGACATGGGGATCCGCGTGGCCGAGCGTCCCGCTGACGAAGGTGCCCGCCCCCTGCCGCGCCTCCACCAGGCCGGACAGCTCCAGCTCGCGGTAGGCCTTCAGCACCGTGGTCGGGTTGATCGTGCACGACGTCACCACGCTGCGCACGGTGGGGAGCTGGTCCCCGGGCTGCAGCGTTCCGATCCGCAGCCCCTCGCGCACCTGCCGCACCAACTGGGCGTACGCGGGGACGCTGCTGGACCGGTCGATATGGAAGTTGATCACCTCACGGGTCCTCTCCATCCGTCCCTTGGACAAGGACAAATTGTTATGGTCGAGTAGAACACTCGTTAACCATTACCACAAGCGGCAGGCCGGGGGCGGGATGGCGCATGCTGGATGCTCCTGGGCCGGCTGCTGGCCGTTGTGGGACTGCACGCGACGAACGCGCAGCGGGTCACCTACCCGTCGTGACCGTCACAGCCCTTTGTGAACGTCCCAGCCCTTTGTGAACGTCACAGCCCGGCGGCGGGCAGTCCCGCCAGGGTGAAGCGTTCCTGGAGCCAGGGCAGCAGGTCCTGGTAGGCGGTGATGGTGTTCGGCTGGCCGTTGTCGTGGGACAGCACGATCGAGCCCGGGCGCGTGTGGCCTTTCACGTGGCTCACCACGCGGGAGATGTGCGCCGACGCGCCGCTGTCGTGGGTGTGCTCCCAGTCGCGCGGGTCCACGTCCCAGGAGATCGAGTCCATGCCCAGCGAGCGCGCCTTCGCCACGAGGGCGGGCGTGAAGTTGCCGCCGGGCGCGCGGAAGTACCGGACCGGCACGTCCGTGCCGACCGCCGCGCGGATCATGTCGTTGGTGTGCCTGAGGTCCCAGTCGATGTAGGCGTCGTCGCGCTGGGCGAGGTTCAGCAGGTGCTGCCACGAGTGGTTGCACAGGGTGTGCCCGTCGGCGTGGATGGCCCGGACGAGGTCGGGCCGGTCGCGGACCCGGAACCCGACCATGCAGAACGTGGCGTGGATGTGCCGCTCCCGCAGCATGGCCAGCAGCTTGGGGGTGTTGATCGGGTCCGGCCCGTCGTCGAAGGTCAGCGCGACCGCCGGGCTTCCCGTCGTGATGAAGGCGCCGAAGCGCCCGTCGCCGTCATGGAAGGTCGGGCTGGGTGACGGGGACGCCGACGGGGTGGGGCTGGGCAGGGGCGCGGCGGCGACCGGGACGGCGGACACGGCCGGCGCCGGCTGCGCGGGCCGTGCCGCGGTGATGCTGTCGCCGGTCAGCGTGACCAGCAGCAGCACCACCACGGCGGCCGGCAGGCCGAGGATCGCAAAACGCACACCTGTCAGACGGGCGGACACCGCGACAGGGTTGCACGCCGCACCGGCCGGCGGGCCGGCGACCCGGTCAGTGGCTGAAGGTCACGGCGGGTTCGTCACCGATCCACTGCCACATCTGCACGGTGCCGCCGGATTCCTCGGCCGGCGCCGTGGGCAGCTCACCCCGCCCGGTGACCGCGTCGTGCAGGCCGGTCAGGTGGCATCCCGCTGGTCCAGCCACTTCAGCATCGCCTGGTTTGTTTCTTCCGGCCGTTCCTGCTGGATCCAGTGACCGCAGTCCAGGCTGACCACTTCCACGTTGGGCACGAACTCTGCCAGTCGTTCGGACCTCGCGACCGCGTCACGGTCGCCGTAGATCATGAGTGTGGGCTGCTGGATGATGGGGTCCACGTCCGCCAGCAACCGCCAGTTGCGGTCGAGGTTCCGGTACCAGTTGATGCCGCCCGTGAACCCTGTCGACTCGAAGGCGGAGACGAAGACGGCCAGTTCGCTGTCGCTCATGACGGGCTCACCGAGTGGCGTCTCCGCTCTGGCGAGCTCGATCAACGCCATGCCCGGCTGCGGCTCCTTGGGCGGCTCGTTCTTCCGGTACATGTTGCGAAGGAACTGGAAGGTGTTCTCGTCGAACACGGCGTCGGCGACGCCCGGCTGCCGGTTGAAGTGGACGAAGTAGAAGTCGCCGCCGAGCACGGCTTCCATGACCTCGATCCAGGGTTTGTCGCCGCGCTCGAGGTACGGCAAGCTCAGGTTGATCACCCCGTTGACCCGGTTCGGATGCAACAAGGTCAGGCCCCAGACGACGGCGGCACCCCAGTCATGACCGACAAAGGTGGCGTCGTCGTACCCGTAGTGGTCGAGCAGCGCGACGAGATCACCCGACAGGTGCTCGATGTCGTAGTCCGTCACCTCGGCCGGACGGGACGAGTTGCCGTACCCCCGCTGGTTCGGGACGATGACGTGGTAGCCCGCTGCGGCGAGGGCGGGCATCTGATGGCGCCAGGAAAATGCGTGCTCCGGCCAGCCGTGACAGAGCACGATGGGCCTTCCCGCGTTCTGCCGCCCTACTTCGAAGACTTCGAGCTGCACACCGTTGACCGGAATCAGGGTGGGCTCGGGAAAATCGGTTGGTGAGGTCATGTCGCCATCGTGCCGACCGAAACCGGTCACCCTATGACCGGTATTCTGTGGAATGTTGTCGGGGTGCGAGCCGACCGGTTGATGGCAGTCCTCCTTCTGCTGCAACAGCGCGAGCAGGTGACAGCGGCAGAGGTCGCCCGGGAGCTGGAGGTCTCCGAGCGCACCGCCCGCCGCGACCTCGACGCCCTGGCCATGGCCGGGGTGCCCGTGTATTCCATGCAGGGCCGAGGCGGCGGCTGGCGCCTCGTGGGCGGCGCCCGCACCGACCTGTCCGGGTTGACCGCGGGTGAGGCCCGGGCCCTGTTCCTGGTTGCCGGCCCGGCCTCGGCCGCTACGCCGGCCGTGAAAGCGGCGCTGCGCAAGCTCGTCCATGCCCTGCCGGAGCCCTTCCGGGTGCAGGCCGAGGCGGCCGCGTCGTCGCTGGTCACGGACCCCCGACGATGGGGGTCGAGTCGGGTGGAGCATCGACCGCCTCGCTTCCTCGACGAACTCCAGGACGCGGTGATCCGTGGCGTCCAGGTGCGGCTCGGCTACATCGACCGCACAGGCGCCGAAACCGAGCGAACCGTCCACCCGCTGGGCATCGTCGCCAAAGGCCCGTCGTGGTACCTCGTCTGCAACACCGAGGCGGGCCGGCGGACCTTCCGGATCGACCGCGTGTCGTCCGCCGACCCGACCGACGATCCCGTGCATCGACCCGAGGACTTCGACCTCGCCGGGAGCTGGCGCGAGATCGCCGACGAGGTCGACCGCAAGCGAATGCCCCTCGAGATCCAGGCGGTCTGCGTGCCCCACGGGACAGGCATGCTCCGGATCGGGTTCGGCGATCGGCTCGAGGTGGGAGGTCCCACGACCGACGGCCGCATCGAGGTCGTGATCCGCGGCAACGACGAGTACGTGCTCGCCGGTGAGCTTGCCGGGCTGGTCGAATGGCTCGAGGTGACCGGCCCACCGGGTGTGCGGGACCACCTGGCCTCGATCGGCAAGGCGCTCGTCGAGCGATACGGCTGAGCCGTGATCGGTGCTGAGCCACGGACAACCCGCACGTCACAGCCACCGAACCGAATTACGACCGCACAGGCTCGCTCAAACCGGCACGAACCGTCGGCTCGGACATCGTTGCCGTCGAGTTCCCGTTCTGGTGGGTCTACGTCGTCGGCCCGGTGCTCGGTGCGGTCGCCGGCGCCGTCCTGTGGGAGCGGCTGCTCGTGCATGGCAGCAAGGAGGCATAGTTCACTTGGCCGGCCCGGCGCCTACGGGACGACGCGGTCGCGGATGTTGTCGAGCACCGCCTCCGCTGCCCATGCTGCTGCGTCGGCGATGTCACGCCGGTCCATGCCGAACTCGCGGCGAAACGTCACCCAGGTCGCGGCGGAGTCGAGGTGGGACAGCGCCACGATGACCGCTCTGCGCTGCGACGCGTCGAGGGATGGCACCTCGGCGTCCAGCAGCCGCTCGAGGTGCGCCCGGCCCAGCGCCGGCGCCGCGCCGCTCACGCCGCGCATTGCCGTCTCGGCGACGACGTGCGCGAGCTCCGGTCGCGCGTCGTACCGCTGCATCGCGTCGCGGATCGCGAGGGGGATGTCGAAGATCGAGTGCGACTCCTCGCGGACGAACACCGTCGCCTCGATCCACGCTGCGGTCGCCAGCAGCAGATCGACCCGCGTAGGATAGTTGCGGAACACCGTGCGCTCGGCGATGCCGGCCCGGCGGGCGACGAGCCGGTAGGACACGTCGTCGCTGCCGACTTCCTCGATCAGCTCTGCGTAGGCGGCGAGGATCGCCGCTTGCGTGCCGCTCAGCGCCGGGACGGCCATCGACCTGCTCACGGCTCCGCCCACGTCGCGTCGGGCAGCCTCGCGAGCATGGTGCCCACGGCGCGATCGAACGCGTCGCAGATCTCACCGGCATCCAGGTCGAAGCCCGTGCGCAGTCGCGCCCAGAACATCGCTGACGAGAAGTACCGCAGGGATGCCGCGACCCGCCGCCGATCCCGCCGGTTGAGCGTCGAAGCCGACACGTCGAGCATCGCCTGGATCGCACGCGTGATGTAGGCGGGCTCGGCGTCGAGCGTCAGCGAGATCGTAGACGCCCGTGCGCTGACGAATGCGTACGCGGGTGACGCGTCGAAGGCGCGGAAGCGCTCGTGCACGGCAGCGCGGAAATCGGCCACGGTCACGAACGGCGGCAGCGGGAAATGGGTCTGCTCAATCCAGTTCGACAGTGCGGCGAGCAGGTGCGCACGCGTGGGGTACTGGCGGTAAACCGTGCGCTCCGAGATGCCGACCTCGTCGGCGAGGGCGCGATAGGAGATGTCGTCAAACGTGTGCTCACGCAGCAGAACCGCCGCGCTCGCCAGAATCGCGGTCGCGGTGTCGACCGGCTCCTCCATCACGTTCCCCTGCCTCGATCGGTCGCCCAGTGCGGGGGGCTTGTGACTTCCGGCGGAAGTACGTAGCGATCGGAATCGTCGAGCGTGAGCGCCAGCGACGAGACGTACTGCACCTGGCCGTGCGCCCCTCGCTGGGCCGAGGCCAGCATATCCGGTCGCTCGAACATATATCCGGTGACATGGCAGCGGAGCCGCTCGCCCGAGGGGTTGCCGTGCTCGTCGAACAGGGGAGAGTCGATGCCGTCGGAGCGGCGGCGGAGGTAGTAGCGCCCCCGCGTGGCGAGGGCCGTGACCGGCGTGGCGACGAACGCGACGCCGATCGCGATGAGCACCGAGAACGGCTTGACGGCGGTGCCGAGCAGCCCGGCGAACGCGAGCAGCGAAAGCACCGAGGCGAGTCCCACCGACACGAGCCCCACCGGGTTCCAGTCGTGCAGCATGCCGCGGCGGAATTCTGGGAAGCGCGGCGAGATGCGCAGCACCCATTTGTTGATCGCGATATCGGTGGCGATCGTCACGAGCCACGCCATGACGACGTTCGCGTAGAGGCTCAGCACGAAGGAGATGAGGGTGAAGACGTCCAGCATCATGAGCGCGTACGCGATCACAAGGTTGAGCAGCACGAAGATCGTGCGACCCGGGTAGTGCTTCGCCACCCGGGTGAAGACGTTCGACCAGGCGAGCGAGCCCGAGTACGCGTTCGTCACGTTGATCTTCACCTGCGCGACCACGATGAGCACGAGGGCGAGGACGATTGCGAGCCAGTCGGGGAGCAGGGTCTGGTACATGCCGACGAACTGCTTGACCGGTTCGGTCGCGTTGTGCCCGAGGGTGGGATCCACCTTCACGAGGACGTAGACGGCGAGGAACACCCCGATCATCTGCTTGGTACCGCTGAAGATGACCCAGCCGGGGCCGGCCAACGCGAACGACGTCCACCACGAGCGGGCGTTCGCCGGCGTGCGCGGCGGCATGGCGCGGATGTAGTCGATCTGCTCCGCCAGCTGCGGGGTGAGGGCGAAGCACACGGCCGCGCTTGAGACAACGGCGCCGAAACTGATCGAGCCGTCGGATTTGCCGCTGAACGACGTGAAGGCGCGCACCGACTCGGGGTCGGAGACGATGATCCACAGCAGCGGCAGCAGGGCGAGGGCGAGCCACAGGGGCGTGGTCCAGAAATGCAGACGCTCCAGCGCGCGCATGCCGTAGATGACGATCGGGATCACGACCACGGTCGAGATGAGATAGCCGAGCCACAGCGGCGTCCCCGTCGCCACCTGCAGCCCCTGCGCCATGATGGCGCCCTCCAGGGCGAAGAAGATGCAGGTGAAACCCGCGAAGACCACCGTTGTGATGATCGAGCCGTAGTAGCCGAATCCCGAGCCGCGGGCGATGAGGTCGAGGTCGAGGTTGTAGCGGGCGGCGTAGTAGGCGACGGGCACGCCCACGATGACGATGATGACCGACGCGAACAGGATGCCGAGCACGGCGTTGGCGGTGCCGTGGTCGATGCCGACGCTCGCGCCGATCGAGAAATCGGCGAGGAACGCGATGGACCCGAGGGCGGTTGCGCCGACGGAGGCCGCGCTCCAGCGCCGGAAGGTGCGCGGCACATATCGGAAGGCATAGTCCTCGAGGCTGTCCTCCGCGGCCGCGCGCGCGTTGCCTGTTCTGCTCACAATGGCATCCCCTCACGCGCTAGGCGTGGGGCATCTTCCGGGCCCGTTGTTACGACAGCATTGCAGGCCCGGAAAACGGCAGTGTCGGCTCAGATCGCCATGGCGGCTCGCACGGTGGAGACGGCTGCCGAGCCCCCTTCATCGGTCTGGGTGACGAAGCCCGAGGCGAGCACGACGTAATGCTCAGCGGCCTCGAGGGCGAAGCCGATGTGCTGCTCGACGAGCAGCACGTTGATGCCCTCACTGGCCAGCTGCACGATGGTGTGCTCGATCTCGGCGACGATCGTGGGCTGGATGCCCTCGGTCGGCTCGTCGAGGATGAGCAGCTTCGGCTCGGTGATCAGGGCGCGGGCGATCGCCAGCTGCTGGCGCTGCCCGCCCGAGAGCAGGCCAGCCTTGCGGGCTGCGAACTGCTCCAGTGCGGGGAAGCGAGCCAGCTGCGCGTCGATGAGGGCCTTGCCGCCCCGGCGCCCGTCGGCGACGAGCTGCAGATTCTCGAGCGTGGTGAGCTGGCCGAACGCCTGCTGACCCTGCGGCACGTACGCCATGCCGCGAGCGACGCGCTTGTTGGGGGGCAGCGACGCGATGTCTTCGCCGTCGAAGAACACGCGGCCCTTCGTCGGCTTGATGAGCCCGATCGCGACCCGCAGCAGCGTCGTCTTGCCGGCGCCGTTGTGGCCGAGCACGGCCACGACCTTCCCGGCCGGCACCGTCACCCCGTGCAGCACCTGGGTGCGCCCGTAGCCGGCCTCGATGTCGGTGAGCTCAAGCATGTGAGTCCTCCTCCTGCTGCGAGCTTGCGAGCCCGACGGTTGCCGCTTCGGGCACGACCGCCATGGCTGCCGTGGTCGCGGCGCCCGCGGTGCCGAGGTAGACCTCCTGCACCTTGGGGTCGGCCTGCACCTCGGCCACCGTGCCCTGCGAGAGCACCTTGCCCTGGTGCAGCACCGTCACGCGGGTGGCAAAGCGGCGCATGAAGTCCATGTCGTGCTCGACCACCAGCACAATGCGCTTCGCCGCGATGCGCTGCAGGAGCTCGCCGGTCGCGGTGCGTTCGTCCTGGCTCATACCGGCGACGGGTTCGTCGAGCAGCAGCACCCTCGCGTCCTGTACGAGCAGCATCGCAATCTCCAGCCACTGCTTCTGGCCGTGCGACAGGATGCCGGCCGGCGTGGTGAGCTCGTCGGCGAGTCCTGTCTCCTCAAGCGCCTGCGCGATCGACGGGTCGACGCCACGCCGGGTCCGTAGCAACGAGGACCAGTGGCGATGGCGTCCGGCGGCGATGTCGAGATTCTGTAGCACCGAGAGCTCGTTGAAGACGCTCGCGGTCTGGAACGTGCGGCCGACCCCGAGTCGGACGATCTTGTGTACCGGCCTGCCGAGCAGCTCCTGCTCGCCGAGCCTCGCCGACCCGGTGGCCTGCGAGAGCCCCGTGATGGCGTCGATGCAGGTCGTCTTGCCGGCACCGTTCGGGCCGATGAGGAACCGGACCTCGCCGGGGTGCGCGTCGAAGGAGACGCCGCCGACCGCGACGAAGCCCGAGAACTCGACGTGGAGGTCGGTGACGACGAGCGAGTCGCCTGAGGAAGTGGGCCCGGTCACGACTTCGCCTCCTCGAGCTGCAGGGTGGCGGTCGGCGCTGCGGGCTGTTCGCCCGGGCCCCGTCGCGCTGCCGTGAACCTGGCCAGCACCGACGACAGGCCGTTCGGCAGGAAGAGGATGACGACGACGAACAGCAGGCCGATGATGTACGTCCAGCCGTCGGGCCAGGTGGAGCCGAGGCTCGACTGCCCCCAGCCGACCGCCATCGCGCCGAGCGCGGGGCCGAAGAGCGAGGCGCGGCCGCCGAAGGCAACGCCCGCGATCATGAGGATCGAGGCGGCAGCACCGATCTCGGCCGGGGTGATGATGCCGACGATGGGCACGAACATCGCTCCGCCGATGCTTGCCATCAGCGCTGCGGCGACGAAGGCGACAAGCTTGACGTTGGCCGGGTCGTAGCCGAGGAAGCGCACGCGCTCCTCGGCGTCCCGGGTGGCGACGAGGAGCTCACCGAAGCGGCTGCGGTAGAGCTGCCACACCACGAGCAGGCACACGACGAGCAGCCCGGCCGTGATGAGGTACACCATGGTCCTGTTCGCCGGGTCCTTCAGCACGAAACCGAAGAAGTACTTGAAGTCGCTGAGTCCGGTGTCGCCGCCGGTCTCGCGGATCGTGGAGCTGATCAGGGTGGCGAGCGCGACGGCGAGCGCCTGCGTCAGGATCGCGAAGTACGCGCCCTTCACGCGGCGCTTGAACAGCGCGTAGCCGAGGATGCCGGCCGCGACCACCGGGAGCAGCACGATCGCCAGCAGGGTGAACGCCGTGCCGCGGAACGGCTCCCAGAACGCCGGGAGCGGCGCGAGCGGATCATAGAGGACCATGAACCCCGGCACCCCGTCACCGGCGGTCTCCAGCGTGAGGTGCATGGCCATCGAGTAGGCACCGAGGGCGAAGAACACCCCCTGGCCCATGACGAGCATCCCGCCTCGGCCCCACGCCAGGCCGATGCCGACGGCGGCGATCGCCCAGCAGCAGTACTTGCCGAGGTTGCCGAGCCAGTGATCGGTGAGCACGAGGGGAGCGACCGCGAGGAGCAGGACGGCGAACACCCCGATGCCGCCGAGGGAAAGGTGTGGCTTCAGTTTGGTCATACCAGACTCCTGGTTCGCACCGTGAACAGGCCCTGCGGGCGCACCTGCAGGAAGACGATCACGAGGATGAGGGCAAGCACCTGCGCGAGGCTGCCGGTCGTCCAGTAGGCGAAGCACGAGAGGACGACGCCCACCGCCCACGCGGCGATGATGGTGCCCTTGAGCTGGCCGATGCCACCGGCGGCGACGACGAGGAAGGCCGGGATGATGTACTGCGC
The DNA here is from genome assembly GCF_040605635.1 of Dactylosporangium sp. NPDC005555. Taxonomy (NCBI): domain Bacteria; kingdom Bacillati; phylum Actinomycetota; class Actinomycetes; order Micromonosporales; family Micromonosporaceae; genus Dactylosporangium; species Dactylosporangium sp. NPDC005555. Next base: position 59,483 of record NZ_JBEXDG010000024.1, on the reverse strand, counting down.
GCCCATCTGGGAGTTCGTGCCGCCGATGAGCGACGCGGCCACTCCGGCGACCCCGGCCAGCCCCGACCCGACGAAGAAGGTCAGGCGGTCGACGGTGCGGGTGGAGATCCCCGCGGTCTCGGCGAGGTCCCGGTTCTGCACGGTCGCACGGATGCGGCGGCCGAACGAGGTGTACTTGAGCCAGGCCGCCAGCGCGGCGACGCAGACGCTCGCGAGCACGATGGTGAACACCTGCCGCAGCGGCCAGTCGTAGCCAAGGATGGTCAACTGCCCGTCGAGCCAGCCTGGCTTCTCCACCGGGACGCCCTGGGATGGGAAGATCTGCAGCGCCGCCTGTTGCAGGATCAGGCTGACACCGACCGTGACGAGCAGGGTGTCCAGCGGCCTGCGATACATCCATTGGATGATGCTGACCTCCAGTAGGAGGCCGAACAGTCCGGCGACGACGAACGCGACCGGCAGCGCGACCGGGATCGACAGATCGCTGGAGTCGATGACCTGCTGGACGAGGTAGGCGGTGAAGGCGCCGATCATGAGGAACTCGCCGTGGGCCATGTTGATCACGCCCATCTGACCGAACGTGAGCGAGAGGCCGAGCGCGGCGAGCAGGAGCAGCGCACCCTGTGCGCTGCCGTTCAGCAGCGGTGGGATCAATGCGTCCACGTGCTCTCGCTCTCTGTGCGGGGGTGATGTGCGGGGGAGCCGGGGTACGCGGGGTTGCCTGACGCAACCCCGCGTCCGGGTGGAACGATTAGCCGGCGGCCTTTACGAGTTGGTCGCGGACGTTCGCCGGGAACCAGTCGTAGCCCTTGAGGAACGGGTCGGGCTTGATGAACTTCTCGGAGGACCAGACGATGTCGAACTGCTTGTCGGCGTTGATCCGGCCGATGTGGCCCGGCTTGGAGATGTGGTGGTTCTCGCCGTCGAGCGTGACGGTGCCCTCCGGTGCGGCGAAGGTGATGGTGTTCTTCTTCGCCGCGGCGTTCACCGCGTCGACGTCGAACGAGCCGGCCGCCTCGACGAGGGCCTTGTACAGGTACAGCGAGATGTAGGCGGCCTCCATCGGGTCGGAGGTGACGCCGCTGCTCTTGGGGTAGGCCTTCCAACTGTCGATGAACTTCGGGTTGGTGTCGGTCTTGAGCGACTGGAAGTAGTTCCAGGACGCGTAGTGGCCGGTGACCTCGTGGCCCATGGCCGGCGCCTCCTCCTCGGCGATCGACACCGAGATGATCGGCGTCGTCGCCGCGGTGAGGCCGGCGTCGTAGTAGGCCTTGATGAAGCCGACGTTCGACGAGCCGTTGATGGTGTTGAAGATGAAGTCGGGCTTGGCCGCCTTGATCTTCGCCACCTGGGTGGTCCAGTCGTCCTTGTCGAGGGGTACGTACTCCTCACCGACGATCTCGATGCCGAGCTTGGCCGCGTAGAGCTTGATGATCGCGTTCGCGGTGCGCGGGAAGACGTAGTCGCTGCCGGCGAGGAACAGCCTCTTCACCCCCTTGGAGGCAAGGAAGTCCATCGCCGGGATGATCTGCTGGTTCGTGGTCGCACCGGTGTAGTAGATGTTCGGCGACGCCTCAAGGCCCTCGTACTGCACCGGGTAGAAGAAGAGGCCGTTGTTCTTCTCGACGACCGGCTTGACGGCCTTGCGGGAGGACGAGGTCCAGCCGCCGAAGATCGCGCCGACGCAGTCCTGAGTGAGCAGCTTCTCGGTCTTCTCCGCGAAGGTGGGCCAGTCGGTGGCGCCGTCTTCCTGGACGTACTGGATCTTCTTTCCGAGGATGCCGCCGCCGGCGTTGATCTCGTCGGCGGCCATGTGCAGCACGTTGGAGACGGTCTTCTCGGAGATCGCCATGCCGCCGGTGAGGGAGTTGAGGAAGCCGAGCTTGATGGTGTTGCCGGAGGTGTCGACGCAACTGGGTCCGGCCGACTTGCTGCCGGACGTTTCGTCGCCGGCGCGGGAGCCACAGCCGGCGAGCACGAGGGCGACGGTCGTCGCGAAGGCGCCCGTGGCGACAAGCGTGCGCAGCCGCTTGCTGGTGGTGGACATATGCGGGAACTCCGTTCCTGGTCAAGGAGGCGTGACGCCGGGGTCGCGGCACAGCGGATGGTGCGGATGTTCATGTCCCGGGCCGAGCCGCCGGCGTCCCAAGCGCCCAGCCCGGTATCGCCAACGAGGTGCAGCCGGCTGCTGCAGGTGAGAGCAGATTGATCCAGTGTCATTGCTCTGACATTTCTCGATCGTTCCAACTATGTAACCGCAGTCCGGCAGAGCTGCACTGGCCTCGGAAATGCACGGAAAATCGCAGAAGGGCGATGTCAGAGTTCTGTCGCGGCCGAGATGGCGGGCAGGGCGATGGCACACTTCTGACATCCGGGAGGGGCTGATGCGCTGCATTCCGCCGTGACGGTGTTGCGCGATCGGCGGGTTGCCCAGGACGCGATGCACTTCCGTCCTGCTCGATCGGTTCCGGCGGAACCTTCGCCGCGCCGCCGGCCGCAACGTCCAGTTCGGTCGGACTAGGTCCGGCGGCTACCAGAACGAGCATTCGTGACCGATTATTCGGTCCTGCTGCACGAATACATGGGCATGATCGTGGAGAAGATCGCGAGCCGTTCGACTCGTCGCTGATCTCGCCCGCGTACCCGGTCACGGGCAAGACCGCGGGCCCCACAGGTGCCCCGGGCCGAAGAACGGCACCCCCTCGGCCGATCCCCGGCCCAGCCGGACGGCCGACGCGAGAAATGTCCGCAACAGGCGGAAACTCGCAGGTCACCTGCGGTAGGAAGGTCCGCCGAAACGCGTGAGATCCGCGTTGCCGGATGCATTGACGTGCCCTGAGTCACGGCTCTATCGTGAACCACCAGTTCACTCAGTGATCCGATCCAACGGTTCACTCAGTGAAACGCCACCGCCGGACGACGGCTCCCGAGAGGTTTCGGAGAGTGCCTGCACATGACCGCGACAAAGATCGTTCCGCCGCCGCCGTCGGCCGATACTGGGCGCGCCCAGCGCGGGCGGCAGCAGCTGGCGCAGGGCCGGTCCCTTCGCGGACCTAACGTGAAGAAGCACGTCATCAACACCGTCGGCTCGATCGGGGTCGTCGCGCTGCTGGCCGGGCTCTGGGAGGGGTACAAGGCGCTGGGCCAGGCGGTCGGCGACGTCATCCCCGGGACCAAGATCGGCTTCCCGGTGGCCACCGACGACCTGTCGATGCCTCACCTCTCGACGATTCTGCACTCGCTGATCGAGCCGGCCCGGCGCGGCGACTCGACGTCCCTGGCTGCGTACCTGATCGGCGAGGCCACGGTGACCCTGCGCGAGGCCCTCTACGGCCTCGTCGCCGGCTCCGTGCTCGGCCTGCTGCTCGCGATCGTGTTCCTCAACGTGGTCCCGATCGGCAAGGGCCTGATGCCGTGGTTGGTGGCCTCGCAGACGGTGCCGCTGGTGGCGATCGCCCCGATGATCGTGATCTGGGGCGGCAAGGCCGGCGCCCCGCCGTGGATCGCCGTGACCGGCATCGCCGCCTACCTGGCGTTCTTCCCGGTCACGATCAACACCCTGCGCGGCCTGAAGTCACCGCAGAAGGTGCACCTGGAGCTCATGCACAGCGTCGGTGCCAAGCGCCGCCAGGTGCTGTGGTGGCTGCGCGTACCGGCCTCGCTGCCGTTCGTGTTCGCCGGGCTCCGGCTGGCCGCGACGGCGAGCGTCGTCGGCGCGATTGTCGGCGAGCTGTCGGCCGGCACCGGTCGCGGCATCGGCCGGTCGATCCTCACCTTCGCCTACTACTACTCGAACGGCCCGGAGAAGCTCTACGCGGCCGTGCTCGTATCTGCGGTCGCCGGCATCGTCTTCGTGCAACTGCTGGGCCTGATCGAGCGATTCGCGCTCCGGCACCGCCATGCGTGAGCAGTCCGAAAAGAGCCGGAAACCTATGGCTCGGACCGCGTCGGCGGCGGACCGTCGCTCCCGCCAGGAATCCCGGCGTCCGCGGTGGCAAGACCGCACCGAACCTTCGACATGTGCCTGGAGTAGTTGATGACTGAGCCCGCCATCATCTCCGTCCGCGGAGTCAACAAAGAGTTCAACAGCGGCGGCAAGCGCTCGGTGACCGCGCTTCAGAACATCGACCTGACGATCGAGCGCGGCGAGTTCGTGTCGCTGCTCGGCCCGAGCGGCTGCGGCAAGAGCACCCTGCTGCGCGTGCTGGCCGACCTCACCGAGCCGACCAGCGGCACGGTGACCCTCAACGGCAAGACGCCCCGCGCCGCGCGGACCGACCGTGACTACGGGATGGTCTTCCAGCAGGCCGGCCTGTTCGACTGGCGCAGCGTCCAGCGCAACGTGGAGCTGCCGCTACAGGTCGCCGGGGCCGACAAGCAGGCCCGCCGGGCGAAGGCGCAGGAGATGCTGGAGCTCGTCCGGCTCTCCGAGTTCGCCAAGCACTTCCCATGGCAGCTCTCCGGCGGCATGCAGCAGCGGGTGGCGATCGCCCGTGCGCTCTCCGCCGACCCCGCGATCCTGTTCATGGACGAGCCGCTGGGCGCGCTGGACGAGATGAACCGGGAGCGGCTGCAGGGCGAGCTGCTGCGGATCTGGGCCGACACCCGGACCACGGTCGTGTTCGTCACGCACAGCATCTCCGAGGCGGTCTTCCTCTCCTCGCGGATCGTCGTCATGTCGGCCCGCCCGGGCCGGATCGCCGCGAGCATCGACGTGGACCTGCCGTACCCGAGGACCTCGGCCACCCGTAGCACTGAAGCGTTCTTCGCCAAGGTGACCGAGGCCCGCACGGCCCTGCACAGCGAGCACGCCGAGCAGGCCGCCTGATGGCCGTCACCCAGGCCGTCCAGCCGTCCCAGCTGCGGGCCCAGCTCGGCCGCGTCCTGCCGGTCGTCGTCACCGCCCTGGTGATTCTCGGCGCGTGGCAGCTCGCCGTCATCGTGTTCGACGTCCCGTCGTTCATCCTCCCGACGCCGACCGCGATCCTGTCCGCGTTCGCCGGCCAGTTCGGCACGATCATGTCGGCCTCCCGGATCACCGTCGAGGCGGTCCTGCTCGGCCTGCTCATGGGCGTGGTCTGGGGCGTCGTGGTGGCGCTGGTGCTGAGCCGGTTCCCGAGCATGTCCGGGCCCGTGCTCACCGTGTCCGTCATCATCAACTGCGCCCCGATCGTGGCCCTGGCCCCGATCTTCAACAACTGGTTCGGCGTCACCAGCCTGGTCTCCAAGGCCGGCGTCGCCGCCGTGATGGTGTTCTTCCCCGTTCTGGTCAACACGACCCGGGGCCTGCTCCAGGTCTCACCCCTGCACCTGGAGCTCATGCAGTCGCTGGCGGCCAAGCCCCGGCACGTGGCGCTGATGCTGCGGCTGCCCAACGCGCTGCCCTTCCTGTTCAACGCGTTGAAGCTCGGCTCGACCCTCGCCGTCATCGGCGTGATCGTGACCGAGTACTTCGGCGGCCCGAGCAACGCACTTGGCGTCTACATCGCCTCGCAGGCATCGCTGCCCAGGTTCGACTACGCCTGGGCCGGAATCCTCGTGGCGAGCGCGCTCGGCCTGGCCATGTTCGGCATCGTCTCGCTGCTGGAGCGCCTCCTCATGCCCTGGCACTCCTCGCTGCACGACGAGAACCCGTAGGCGCCACACCCCCTCAGAAGCCCTCAAACTCTTCTCTGCTTTGGAGTCACCATGTTCCTTCGTAGACGGCCGGGCCGGTTAGCAGCCGGTCTGAGCGCCCTCACCGCCACCGCGCTGCTCGCGACCGGCTGTGGCGGCATGTCCGACAGCGGCACGCAGGCCGCGTCCGACGCCGGCAAGGACTGCCAGTCGAAGACCAAGGTTCGCGTCGTGCTCCAGTGGGTCGCCCAGGCCCAGTTCGCCGGCTACTACGCGGCGAAGGACAAGGGCTTCTACGACTCGGCGTGCCTGGACGTGACCATCCAGGAGGGCGGCGTCAACATCGTCCCCCAGCAGGTCCTCTCGTCCGGCAACGCCGAGTTCGCGGTCAGCCACGTCACCAAGACGATGGCGACCCGCGAGCAGGGCGCCGACCTCGTCAACATCGGCCAGGTCTTCCAGCGCGGCGCGTACCTGCAGGTCGCCTGGGCCGACTCGGGCATCAAGACCCTCGCCGACCTCAAGGGCAAGAAGACCGGCAGCTGGGGCTACGGCAACGAGCTGGTGCAGTACGCGGCGATGCGCGGCGCGGGCGTTGAGCCGACCAAGGACACCCAGATCATCCAGCAGCCGTTCGACATGTCGCTGCTGCTCAAGCGCGAGGTCGACAGCGCGCAGGCGAAGACGTACAACGAGTACGCCCAGCTGCTGGAGACCAAGAACCCGAAGACCGGCAAGCTTTACCAGCAGTCGGACTTCACCGCGATCAGCCTGCAGGACGCCGGCTACACCAGCCTCGAGGACGGCATCTACAGCCGCGGGGACTGGCTCAAGGACCAGGCCAACCAGGACACCGCGGTGAAGTTCCTCAAGGCGTCGTACCAGGGCTGGGCCGCCTGCCGCGACGACCTCAAGGGCTGCGTCGACATCGTGCTCAACCACGGCAGCGCGCTGGGCGCCGGTCACCAGACCTGGATGCTCACCGAGGTCAACAAGCTGATCTGGCCGTCGCCGAACGGCATCGGGGCGATGGATCAGAAGTCGTGGGACTCCACCATCGACATCGCGATCAAGGGCGGCGTGCTCAAGAACAAGCCGGACAGCAGCGCGTTCCGCACCGACCTGTCCGACAAGGCCCGCGAGGAGCTCAAGGCGGCCGGCGTGGACGTCGCGGGCAGCTCCTACAAGCCCGAGACGCCGACGATCACCGAGGGCGGCAAGTAGCCGCGCGGGGTGCCGGACGGAGGTTGCGGCCTCGTCCGGCATCCTGGTGGCCCGCCGCGCCTGCCAGGATGGCATCGAAGAATTGCCGCTGACGATGGCATGCGGATAACGGGAGGAACTCGATGGCATCTGGTGAAGCCGGCCTGGTCCGGCGCACCATCTGGCTGCTGCGCGCGGTGGCCGCCCACCCCGAGGGCGTCGGCCTCAGCGAGGTCGCGCGCGAGGCGGGCATTCCGAAGGCGACCTGCTACCGGGTGCTGACCGTGCTCGAGCGGGAGAGCTGGCTGACCCTCGACCCGGTGACGCGGCGCTACCGCGTCTCCCTCGGCCTGCTGTCCATCGTGGGCGGCCTGCTCGACGGCGGCGGCGCCTATGGCCACATGCGTGACGTCCTGCGCGGCCTGGCGGGGGAGACCCGGGAGACGGCGGGCTTCGACGTCCTGCTCGCCCCGAAGGTGATGGTCGTGGCCCAGGTGCCGGGACCCTCGCTCATCGGCCAGACCCTCAAGCCCGTGCCGCGGACGCAGCCCGTGTGGGCCACGTCCACCGGCAAGGTGCTGCTGGCCGCGCTCGACCCGGCCGAGGTCCGCGCCGACTTCGCCGAGGAGTTCGCCGCGTCCGCGCCGCCGGAGGTCGGCGACCTGGACACGTTTATGGGCTCGCTGGCGGCGGTCCGCGCCCGCGGGTTCGCGGTCGCCTACGACGAACTCGAGGTCGGCGCGGCCTCCGTGGCCGCGCCGGTGCGAATCCGGGGCACCACGCCGTACGCGGTCTGGATCGGCGGCCCCACCTACCGGCTCACCCGCGACAGCATCGACGACGTGGCGGAGTCGGTCATGAAGGCCGCCCGGCAACTCAGCGACCTGCTCAGCAATACCGACATCGAACTGCCCAGTGGGCTAGGCCGGCTGTAACGCCGGCGATGGACCGGACCGGGGACGACCGGCCGGTGGGAGGAGGAGGCAATGGCCTCATTTGACGAGGCGCTGGCCGCGGCGACGGCGGCGGCCGGCCGGGTGCCGAAGGGCCTGTACATCGACGGCGAGTGGCGGGCGGCCCAGGGCGGCAAGGCTCTGGCGGTCGAGGACCCGGCGACCGGCTCGGTGATCGCGGAGGTCGCCGACGCATCCGTCGCCGACGCGCTCGACGCCCTGGCCGCCGCCGACCGGGCCCAGCACGCCTGGGCCGCCACGGCACCGCGCGAGCGCGGCGAGGTGCTGCGCCGGGCGTTCGAGCTGATGGTCGAGCGCCGCGACGACCTGGCCGGGCTGATGACCCTGGAGATGGGCAAGGCCTTCGCCGAGTCGCAGGCCGAGGTCAGCTACGCGGCGGAGTTCTTCCGCTGGTTCGCCGAGGAGGCCGTCCGCATCGACGGCGGCTACCTGCCGGCCCCGGCCGGTGGCTCCCGGGTGCTGCTCATGCGCCAGCCGGTCGGCCCGTGCCTGCTCATCACCCCGTGGAACTTCCCGATGGCGATGGGCACCCGCAAGATCGGCCCCGCGCTCGCGGCCGGCTGCACGGTCGTGGTGAAGCCGGCCAAGCAGACCCCGCTGTCGATGCTGGCGCTGGTGGCGATCCTCGAGGAGGCCGGCGTCCCGCGGGGCGTGGTCAACGTGTTCACCACGGCCCGCTCGGGCGAGGCCAGCTCGGCGCTGCTCGACGATCCACGGCTGCGCAAGGTGTCGTTCACCGGCTCGACCGAGGTGGGCCGGACCCTGCTGGGCCAGGCCGCCCGGCGGGTGCTGCGCACGTCCATGGAGCTCGGTGGCAACGCGCCGTTCCTGGTCTTCGACGACGCCGATCTCGATCTCGCCATCGACGGGGCCGTCCAGGCCAAGATGCGCAACGTCGGCGAGGCCTGTACCGCCGCCAACCGCTTCTATGTCCAGCGCTCCGTCGCGGAGCAGTTCGTCAGCGGCCTGGCCGAGCGCCTGGGCCGCCTGCGCGTCGGCCACGGGCTCGACCCCGCGACCGAGGTGGGCCCGCTCATCGACGGCAACGCCGTGAAGTCGGTCGGCGAGCTGGTCTGCGACGCGACCGCGGCCGGCGCCCGGGTCGTGACCGGGGGAGCGGCCGTCGGCGGCGACGGCTACTTCTTCGCCCCGACGGTCCTGGCCGACGTGCCCGGTGACGCCCGGACGGTCCGCGAGGAGATCTTCGGCCCGGTGGCCCCGATCGTGGTCTTCGACGCCGAGGATGAGGCGGTCGGCCTGGCCAACGCCTCCGAGTACGGCCTCGCCTCCTACGTCTTCACCGAGAACCTGGGCCGCGGCCTGCGCGTCAGCGAACGCCTCGAGAGCGGCATGGTCGGTCTCAACCAGGGCGTCATCTCCAACCCGGCGGCGCCCTTCGGCGGGGTGAAGCAGTCCGGCCTCGGCCGCGAGGGCGGCCGGGTCGGCATCGACGAGTACCTGAACATCAAGTACACGGCAGTCCGGGCGAACTGGTGACCGGCTTCGTCCTGGCCGGCGTGCAGTGGGAACCGGTCCTCGGTGACGTCGAGGGCAACCTCGCGGCCTCGTCGGCCTGGATCCGGCGGGCCGCGGCCGAGGGGGCCCGGCTCGTCGTCCTGCCCGAGGCGTCCTCGGCCGGCTACGTGTTCGAGGACCGGGCGGAGGCGGCGAAGTACGCGGAGCCGATACCCGACGGCCCCACGAGCACCGGCTGGGCCGCGCTCGCGGCGGAGCTGGGGATCTGGATCGTCGGCGGCCTGACCGAGCTCGACGGGGACCGGGTCTACAACTCCGCGGTGGTGCTCGGGCCGGACGGCCACCTGGGCACGTACCGCAAGGCCCACCTGTGGAACGACGAGAAACGCATCTACGACCCGAACACGGCCGGCTTCCCGGTGTTCGACACCCCGCTTGGGCGCATCGGCGTGGGCATCTGTTACGACGCCTGGTTCCCCGAGATGTTCCGCAGCGCGGCCGTACAAGGTGCGGATCTTCTCGTGCTGCCGTCGAACTGGGTGCCCGTGCCTGGGCAGCCCGACACCGGGCCGGCGATGGCGCACCTGATGTGCATGACGGGCGCACACAGCAACCAGTTCTTCGTCGCCGGCATCAGCCGGATCGGCGTCGAGCGCGGGCAGGAGTTCGTCGGGCGGTCCGTGCTCGTGGGCCCCGACGGCTGGCCGTTGGCCGAGCCCGCGAGCCGCGACCGCGAAGAGCTGGTGCTGGCCGAGGTCGACCTCATCAGCACCCGTCGGCAGCGCCGGGAGAACCCGTTCAACCAGCCTCTGGCTGACCGGCGCACCGACCTCTACTCGAGCTGAGCCTCGAGTCCTCACGGCTCTTGACAGCCCCCCGCAGTGTCTACAGTATTTGAACCGACGGTTCGTTGAATGAACCACAGAGGAGTGATCGTGATCAGGGTCCGGAAGATCGTTCGCCACCTCGAGGAGACCTGGCTCGAGAACGGTCAGGACGTGCAGCCCCGCCACCGCGTCGCGTTCGTCGGGGTCGTCATCGAGAACCCCTACCCCAGCGAGTACGTGCAGGATCTGGTGACCCTCGCCGACGAGCTGGGCGAGGAGATCGGCAGCCTCATCGGCCCGGCCTGCGTCGAGCTGCTGGGCGACGAGGTCGAGGCCTTCGGCAAGGCGGCGCTCGTCGGCATCGACGGGGAGCTCGAGCACGGCTCGGCGCTCATTCACAACCTGCGGTTCGGCAACATGTTCCGCAACGCGGCCGGCGGCACCGAGCTGCTGCCGGCGGCCGAGAAGGTCGGGCTCACCGGCAGCCCGATCGACATCCCGCTCAAGCACAAGCTGGACTCGAAGACCCGCTCGCACCACCAGACGGTGACGCTGCAGGTCGCCGACGTCCCGCGGCCCCGCGAGATCTTCGTGATCGTCGCCGCGGCCAACGCCGGCCGCCCGCTCGCCCGCCTCGCCACGTTCGGCGCCGAGGTCAAGGCCGGCGCATGACCGTCACCGAGCACCAGATCGACACCGGCGTCTGGACCGCGGAGCGGGTGAAGGCGGTCGACAAGGAGTACGTCATCCACTCCTGGTCGGTGCAGGGCTCGCTCGACCCGATCCCCGTCGCCGGCGGCTCGGGCTCGTGGTTCTGGGACTACGACGGCCGCAAGTACCTGGACTTCCAGTCGCAGCTCGTCAACCTGAACCTGGGCCACCAGCACCCCCGCCTCGTCGAGGCGATCCGAGCCCAGGCCGAGGAGCTGTGCTACATCGGCCCCGGCTTCGCGGAGCGCTCGCGGGCTGAGCTCGCCGAGATGATCGCGAACCTGACCCCCGGCGACCTGAAGATGAGCTTCTTCACCACCGGCGGCGCGGCGGCCAACGAGAACGCGGTGCGGCTCGCCCGCCACGTGACCGGCCGGCACAAGATCGTCGCGCGGTACCGCTCGTACCACGGCGCCACCGCCGGGGCGATGTCGCTCACCGGCGACCCGCGCCGGTGGGCCGCGGAGCCGGGCATCAGCGGCGTGGTGCGGATGCTCGACCCGTACACGTACCGCTGCCCGGCCGGGCACCCCGACCCGTGCCCGGTCTGCTCGGGCGGGCCGCACCTCGAGGAGATCCTGCAGTACGAGAACCCCGAGACCGTCGCCGCCGTCATCGTCGAGCCGGTCACCGGGACCAACGGCCTGCTCTACCCGCCGGACGGGTACCTGCAGTCGCTGCGTGAGATCTGCGACCGGTACGGCATCATCCTGATCTTCGACGAGGTCATGGCCGGCTTCGGCCGCACCGGCGAGTGGTTCGCCTGCAACCACTGGAACGTCACGCCCGACATCCTCGTCACCGCCAAGGGCCTGAACTCGGGCTACGTCCCGCTCGGCGCGATGACGGTGAACGAGCGGATCTCCGATTGGCTGCGGACGAACATGTTCTGGGGCGGCATGACCTACGCCGGTCACCCCCTCGCGTGCGCGTCCGGCGTGGCCTCGCTGCGGATCATGCAGGACGAGGGCGTCGTGGACAACTCGCGGGCGATGGGCGAGCGCCTCGGCGCCGGTCTGGCCCAGCTGGCCGAGCGGCACCCGAGCATCGGCGACATCCGCGGCCGCGGCCTCTTCTACGGCGTCGAGCTGGTGAAGAACCGCGCGACCAAGGAGCCGCTCGTCCCGTTCAACGCCAAGGGACCCGCGGCCGCCCCGGTGGGCAAGCTGCTCAAGGCGGCGATGGAGCGGGGCGTGTACCTCACCGCCAACTTCAACGTCCTGCGCCTCACGCCGCCGCTGGTCATCAACGCCGCCGAGATCGACCTGGCGCTCGGCGTGCTCGACGAGGTCCTCGCCCTCGCCGACGAGCACTACCAGGGCTGAACTGGAGAGATTGCCATGGGATCGACACTGATTCGCGGCGGTACGGTCGTCAACGCCGACGCGGCCATCCGCGCCGACGTGCTCGTACGCGACGGCCGGATCGTCGCGCTCGGTATCGGTTCGGACTGGACCGCCGACACGATCATCGATGCGACCGGCATGCTCGTCATCCCGGGCGGGATCGACGCGCACACGCACCTGGAGTACCCGATCGACGGGTTCACCACCAGGACGGCCGACGACTTCTACACCGGGACCGTCGCCGCCGCGCACGGCGGCACCACGACGATCCTGGACTTCGTCAAGAAGGAGCCGGACCGGTCGCTGTACGACACGTACCTGCGCCGCCGCGACGCGGCCCTGGAGCGCTCGGTCGTCGACTTCGGTCTGCACGCCATCGTCCCGCCCCGCGCCCAGCAGCCCGACGTGCTCGACGACCTGCGCCGCCTCGCCGGCGAGGGGGCGGCCAGCTGGAAGTTCTTCATGGCCTACCCGGGCACCCAGATGGTCGACGACGGCGAGCTGCTGGAGGGCTTCGACCTCGCCCGTGAGCTCGGCGTGCTGCCGATGGTGCACGCCGAGAACGGGCACATGGTGGCCCGCGAGACCCAGCTGCTCATCGAACGCGGGGACACGGCCGAGCACTTCCACGCGACCGCCCACGGCCACGACTCCGAGGCCGAGGCGGTGCACCGCGCGATCGTGCTCGCCGAGTCGGTCGGGGCGCCGCTGTACGTCGTGCACGTCTCCAGCGCCGCCGCGGCCGACGAGATCAGCCGGGCCCGGGCCGACGGCCGCCGGGTGTGGGCGGAGACCTGCCCGCAGTACCTGCAGATCGCCTACGAGGACTACGAGGGCCTCGGCGAGAAGGCCGCCGCCTACCTGTGCTCGCCGCCGATCCGCGAGCGCAGCAACCAGGAGGGCCTGTGGAAGGCGCTCGTCACCGGCGCGGTGGCGACGGTCGCGACCGACCACGCGGGGTTCTGCCTGCACCAGCCCGACGACCTGCCCCCGCAGAAGCTGCGCAGCCCCGGCTACTTCCCCAAGGTGCCCAACGGGGTGCCCGGCATCGAGGACCGGCTCATGGTGCTCTGGGAAGGCGGCGTGGCGAGCGGGCGCTTCGACGCCTGCCGCTTCGTCGACCTGGTGTCGACCCGGCCGGCCAAGCTCTTCGGCCTGTTCCCCCGCAAGGGGATCGTCGCCGTCGGGGCCGACGCCGACCTGGTCGTGTGGGACCCCGCCGCCGACCATGTCATCACCACCGAGAACACCCACATGCGTACCGACTACAACCTCTACGACGGGATGCGGGTGACCGGCAAGCCGGTCCACGTCCTGTCCCGCGGCGACCACCTGGTCGGCGCCGACGGCTCCTTCGACGGCGCCGCGGGCCGCGGATCCTTCGCCGAGCGCGGCGCGCCGCACCTCTTCTGAACGGAGCGTTATGAAGATTCCTCTTGGCATCCACGTCGGCGAGCGGCTCAGCCTCGAGCAGACCTACTGGCAGGCCGAGTTCGCCGACCAGAACGGCTTCGAGTCGGTCTGGGTCGCCGAGGGGCGCCTCGCCCGCGACGGCATCGTGCCCGCCGCGATCATCGCGAGCAGGACCCGCCACGTGAAGATCGGCACCGGCGTCGTCAACAACAAGAGCCGCAACGCCGCGCTCATGGCGGTCACCTTCAAGACCCTCGACGAGGTCGCGCCCGGCCGCGCGATCCTCGGCATCGGCGCCTGGTGGGAGCCCCTCGCGACCAAGGTCGGCCAGCCCCTGGTCAAGCCGATCGCGTCGATGCGCGAGTACATCACCGTCCTGCAGTCGTTCTTCCGCAACGAGCTCGTCGACTTCGAGGGCGACTTCGTGCAGATGCGCGGCGTGCGCTTCGACAGCATGTACCGCGAGAACAAGCCCGTCGACATCCCCATCTACATCGGCGCCGTGGGCCCGAAGATGCTCGAGCTGGCCGGGGAGATCAGCGACGGCGTGCACATGGACTTCCTGCTGCCGCCGTCGTACCTCGTCGGCGCGAACGCCGCCATCGAGCGCGGCCTGGCCAAGCGCACCGACGGCAAGACGTCGATCGACCTCACTCAGATCGTCTCGTGCAGCATCAACGACGACGACCCGCAGGAGGCCATCGACGCCTGCAAGGCCTTCCTGACGCTGTACCTGTGCCAGCAGCCCCACATCGCCGAGCACTGCGGCGTCGAGCGCGAGCTGGTCGACCGGCTCCAGGAGATCGCCGGCTGGCCCGCGACCCCCGAGGACATCAAGCGCGCGATGCAGCTCGTCCCCAACAGCCTGGTCCAGAACGTGACCGCCTGCGGCTCGACGGACGACGCGTTCGAGAAGCTCATGTCGTACCACGAGGCCGGCGTCCGCAGCCCGATCATCTCGACGCTGGGCGACAAGGAGCAGACCCTCACCCGGCTCGCCCAGGCGGCCAAGGCATGAGCGTCACCACGATCGCCGTCATCGGCGGGACCGGTCCCCAGGGCCGCGGCCTGGCCTACCGCCTGGCTCGCGCCGGACACTCCATCGTGCTCGGCTCCCGAGACGCTTCGCGTGCCTCGGCGGCCGCGGTGGAGCTGGGGCATGAGCTCGAGATCGGCTCCGTGGAGTTGCGTCGGGTGGCCGGGAACATCACCGGTGCGTCCAACCTCGACGCGGCCGCCTCCGCCCCCGTCGTGCTGCTCGCCGTGCCCTACGACGGACACACCGAGCTGGTGTCGTCGCTGGCCGCTGCCCTGGCCGGGAAAATCGTCATCAGCTGTGTCAACCCGCTGGGCTTCGACAAGCAGGGCCCGTTCGGCCTCGACGTCCCCGCGGGCAGCGCCGCCGAGGAGGCCGCGTCCCTGGCCGGCGGCGCCACGGTGGTGGGCGCGTTCCACCACCTCTCGGCCCCGCTGCTGCTCGACCCGGACGCGGACCTGAGCCACGAGGACGTCCTGGTGTGCGGCGACGACCGCGAGGCCAAGGAGCTCGTCATGGGCCTGGCCGCGGACGTGACCGGCGGCCGGGGCGTCGACGCGGGCCGGCTGCGGCTGGCCGGTCAGCTGGAACCGCTGACCGCCGTGCTCATCTCGGTGAACAAGCGGTACAAGACCCGTTCCGGGGTGTCCATCACCGGCCTGACCCAGGCCTCTCACGAGAGGGTCCCCGCGTGAAACTCGCCGCACTGCAACTGCAGGCCTCCAACGACCGCACGGAGACGATCGGCCGCGCCGCCGACCTGATCGACGACGCCGCCGGCCAGGGCGCCCGGATCCTGCTGCTGCCGGAGCTCTTCGCCGTGCCGTTCGTCCAGCCGGAGCCGGACCTCGACTACTTCGAGCTGGCCGAGCGCCTCGACGGCCCCTCGAACCAGATGGCCGCCGAGCGCTCGCGGCAGCACGGCATGACGATCGTCTCGTCGATCTTCGAGGCCGCCGACGTGCCGGGCGTGTACTACAACACGGCCTGCACCTACGTGGCCGGCGAGCTCAAGTCGGTGTACCGCAAGTCGCACCTGCCGTTCTCCAACGGTTTCCCGGAGAAGTTCTACTTCCAGCCCGGCGGCTCGGAACCCGAGGTCGTCGACACCGGCGAGACCGGCGTCGGCACCATCATCTGCTACGAGCGCCACTTCCCGGAGCTCAGCCGGATCGTGGCCCTGCGCGGTGGCTCGGTGCTGTGCGTGCCGGTCGCCTCGGCCAGCGCCCCCATGCGCGAGGTCTTCCAGCTGGAACTGCGCGCGCACGCGGTGTTCAACGGCCTGTTCGTGATCTGCTCGAACCGGGTCGGCAAGGAGGGCGTCAAGGACTACTTCGGCCTCAGCGCCGTCTACGGCCCGGACGGCGACGTGCTGGCCGAGGCGGCGGACGGCGCCGACGGGCTGGCGGTCGCGGAGGTGGACCTGAGCCTGATCGACCGCACCCGGCGCAAGCGGCCGTTCCTGCGGGATCGGCGGCCCGAGCTGTACTCGCGCCTGACGAAGATGGGCCCGACAGCCTGACCCCAAGCCGGTGCGGCGCATGCGATGTCGTGACTCATTGCATGCGCCGTGCCGTTCCACCCCACCCGCCCCTGAGTCCGCGCTCGCCGCGTCACGGGGCGAAGCGATCGACCTGCTCCCGGATGCCGAGGGCGAACGCCTACGCGGAGCGCTGGGTCTGCGGTATCGCCTTGATGTACCAGTCATCGAACTGCGCCAGCAAACGGTTGCCGGTCCTACCATCGACATCCACGCCAGCGGGTGGTCAGGACCCGCTGGCGTGGTTACGCGAGGCTCACGGCCTAACCGTGGTTGGCGACCCGGCCGACGAACGCGGTGCTGGACCAGCGGACCGGACTGTTGAACGAGCTGCCGGTCGAGGTGATCACCCAGGTGTCGGCGTCGTTCTGCGCGACCATATCGGCCCGACCGTCACCGTTGACGTCACCGATGTGGTTGGCGACCCCACCGAAGAACGCGACGCTGGACCAGCGGACCGGAGCGTTGAACGATGTCCCGGTCGAGGTCATCACCCAGGTATCGGCGTCGTTCTGCGCGACCATATCAGCCCGACCGTCACCGTTGACATCACCGACGTGGTTGGCGACCCCACCGAAGAACGCGACGCTGGACCAGCGGACCGGAGCGTTGAACGATGTCCCGGTCGAGGTCATCACCCAGGTGCCGGCGTCGTTCTGCGCGACCATATCAGCCCGACCGTCACCGTTGACATCACCGACGTGGTTGGCGATCCCACCGAAGAACGCACCGTTGGACCAGCGAACCGGGCTGTTGAACGAGCTGCCGGTCGAGGTGCTCACCCAGGTGTCGGCGTCGTTCTGGGCGATCAGATCGGCCCGACCGTCGCCATTGACGTCACCGACGTGATTGGCGACCCGGCCGACGAACGCACCGGTGGACCAGCGGACCGGAGCGTTGAACGATGTCCCGGTCGAGGTCATCACCCAGGTGTCGCCGTCGTTCTGCGCGACCATATCGGCCCGACCGTCGCCATTGACGTCACCGACGTGATTGGCGACCCCACCGAAGAACGCGACGCTGGACCAGCGGACCGGAGCGTTGAACGATGTCCCGGTCGAGGTCATCACCCAGGTGTCGGCGTCGTTCTGGGCGATCAGATCGGCCCGACCGTCACCATTGACATCACCGGCAAGGGTGCCCGGGACCGTGTTGTAGGTGATGCTCATCGTCGCGAGCTGGGCGATCTCGTAGGAGGCCGCCGCGTGATCGAAGATGTCGACACTGTCGATCGTCCCGCCCACGTAGTTGGAGCCGCCGGCCAGGCGCCCCTCGGCTCGGCCGATCTGGACCGGGCCCCAGGCGTTCCACGGGGTCGCCCGGACGCCGGTGCCCTCCAGAACGCCGTTGACGTAGACCTTGATCGTGCCGGTGTCCCCGTCGTAGACGCCCGCGATGTGGGTCCAGGTGTTGGCCTGTGCCAGCGTCTTGCCCTGCACCAACGAATACCCCGTCGGGGACGCCACGTCGGCGTTGGCGAACACGAAGCGCCACTGGCCGTCGACGGTGCACTGCAGGTAGAAGCCGGACTGCCAGCTGCCCTGCGAACCGACCACCGTCTGCCAACTGTTGGTCGCGGTGACCCGCACCCACGCCGCGACGGTGAAGCTGCGGTCGGTCCGCACGACCGCGCCGCTGGTGGCCGCCCACTGGTTGGTGCCGTTGAGCGACAGCGCCCGGTCGGACGGGTCGGTGGAGAACTTGCGACCGTTGACCCGGGTCCCACCGGCGAAGACCTTCGCCGGGTAGTCGCCGTAGTCGTCGAAGACGGCGGTGCCGCTGTCCGTGTCGTCGAAGCGCCACGCGGCCCGCCGCTCGGGCTTCTCCGACACCGTCCAGCTGCGCACCATCAGCGGTGCCGCGGTGAAGCCGGTGCCGGAGTTGCGCACCGTGTGCAGCTCGGTGGTGCCGACGATCGAGCTGTCGCGGAAGATCGCCAGGTCGTCCTTGCCGTCCCCGTCGAAGTCCGAGGCCTGCAGTTCCTTCACTTTGCGCACGTCGAACGAGGTCCACATCGGCGACGCGCTCAGCGAGGTGATCGCGGTGCCGTTCCATCCCCACACCGCCAAGTTGCTGCTGGTGCCGTAGTCGTACAGGACCGCGATATCGATCTTGCCCTTGCCGTTGGTGGTGTCGCCGTCGAAGTTGCCGGTGACGAACCGTGCCCGGCGGTACTCGAAGTTGCCCGATCCCGACGACCAGGCCGACCCGCTGGGCGCCTGGAACGTCTGCGCGGCCCCGTTGGACTTGTAGACCAGCCCCGACATGGTGTCGACCGCGTCGGCTTTCATGAACGTGACGTCGGTGTCACCGTCGGCGTCGAGGTCGGCGCCGATCGGGGTGGCGGTGGTGATGTTGATCGCCGGCGTGCTCGCCCACTGCGTCGCGGTGTACTGGCCCGAACCGGCGTTCTGCTTCCACACCCAGATGGTCGAGCCGTTACCGGTCACGTCGCCGCGGACCGCCGCGACGTCGGCCTTGCCGTCGCCGTCGAAGTCGCCCGGCATGAACCGCAGATTGGCGATGTTCCACAGTGGATCGACCGGCGCGGCCGGGCTGGTCCAGACCGGGTCCTGCAGGATGTCGAAGCGGTTGCCCCGGGCGGTCAGCAGGAACATGCGGATCAGGCCGTCCGGGTCCTGCCGGAACAGTGCGTGGTCGGACAGCCCGTCCGGCGCCCCGGAGGGGCCGGTGAAGTCGCCGGTGACGAAGCGCATCGTGACGAACGAGGAGCCGTCCCGGCCGGTGTCCCAACCGACGGTCTGGGTGGAGAAGTCGAGGTTGTTGTCGACGTCGAGGCCGTTGGAGGTCAGCGTCCAGGCCCGCAACCGGTCGCCACCGGCGTCGATGATCGCTGAGATGTCACCCTTGCCGTCGCCGTTGACGTCGCCGCGTTTCTTCGGCGGCACGGCACCGTTGTCGTTCGCCATCAGCTGGTACGGGTTGGTGGTGGTGATGCTCTGGTTGCCGGCGAAGTCCTCCGAGCGCACGTACAGGTCGCTGCTCGCGTAGCCGGTGTCGGGGTCGGTCCACAGCGTGACCGGGATGGTGGCGTCGCCGGTGCTGTCGGCGGGCACCCACCCGGTCAGCTTGTCCGCGGCGAACCCGTAGGCGTAGCCGGCGATGTCGGTGTCGGCGGGTGCGTGCTTGAGCAGCACGCTGCC
This sequence comes from Dactylosporangium sp. NPDC005555, assembly GCF_040605635.1. Classification (NCBI taxonomy): domain Bacteria; kingdom Bacillati; phylum Actinomycetota; class Actinomycetes; order Micromonosporales; family Micromonosporaceae; genus Dactylosporangium; species Dactylosporangium sp. NPDC005555. The sequence continues at coordinate 40,177 of NZ_JBEXDG010000024.1, read as the reverse complement.
CGTCTGGCCGACGTCCTTCACCGGGTCGCCGTCGGGGAAGTCGGTGCTGCTGATCGTCGGTACCGAGGGTCCAGTGGTGTCGATGATGAAGAAGCAGCGGCTGCTCCACGGGCTGGTGCCGACACCGTCGCCGCTGCGGGCACGGTAGGAGTAGACCGTGTTGGCCTGCAGCACGCCGGCAGGGACGGCCGGCCAGGAAACCGCGGAGCCGTTGGCCACGCCGACGGTGCTGGCAGTGTGCTTGACGGTCTCCGTCGCACCCTGCAGCACCTGAAGGTCGCCGTGCACGGTGTTGGCGTCGCTGTCCAGGAGCAGGGCGCTGAACTTCGTCTGCTGCATCGCCGCCGGCAGCCGGGTCGGCCTGCTCTCCGAGCCGCACGTGGTGGCCGGCACGGTGTTGAGCTCCTGCGGCACGTCGGGGGTGGTGTTGTACTCGATGCTCAGGGCCGCGCCCCACGGGTGGAACTGCTTCCACTGCAGCTTCTGGCCCTCGTCCACGGCCTTGAGGCCGAAGGTGATCTGGTTGCCGAACTCGCCGTTGGCGGCGCGCTGCATGTGCTGGCGCACCAGCGGGTAGTTGGAGCCGCCCATCAAGATCGTCATGTCGGGCGCCGCCTGGCCACCGCAGCCGGTGTCCTCGTTGGCGTGCCCCCAGCCGGTGGCGATGTGCGTCGCCCAGATGTTGCTGCCGCTGGAGTTGTTCCAGGTGACCGCCGCGGTCGAGTTGACGTTGTTGGTCCCGTACAGCAACACCGGGGTGTCGCCGCAGCTGGCGGAGTGGTCGAGGTTGATCGAGAACACCGCGTTGGTGAGCTGCTTGCCGACAAGGTTTTCCACGGTGAACAGGAAGTAGGACCGCCACGGCGTCTTCGTGGTGGAGTAGCCGGAATAGCCGACCTTCGCCCGGTCCCGGTCGGTCGACCAGTAGGAGGTGTTGCCGTTGGCCTGGTTGATGTGCGTCCAGTTGCCGTTGTTGGTGACGTTGCCGGACGGGTCGATGTACACCGGGAAGTTGAGGTCGGTGCGGGTCAGCATCGCCTGGTCGGGCTCGACCGACAGCTGGTCCTTGCCGATCACCGAGCGCATCGTGGCGTGGTGGGCCGGCTCGACGAGCTCCGCCTCCCACTTGCTCAGCCCGGCCGGGACGACCGGCTCGTCCCACATGATCGGTGCGTCGCTGATGAGCACCGACGTGCCGTCGTGGTCGACGAGGTTGAAGCCGCCGTCCGCCGTCGAGGTGATCTTCAGGTCGGCGGCGCGCACCCCGAAGGTGAGCTTGCGCAGCGCCTGGCTGTCGGCCGCGGCCCGGTTCTTGACCACGAAGACCTTGCTGAACCCTTCGCGCTGCGCGGTGAGCCGCAGGTCGACGCCGGGCAGCAGGTCAGGGTAGACGGCGTCGGCGCCCTCGAGCCGCGGCTTCGGCAGCTCGGTCGGCCAGGTCAGCGCGAACGTGCCGCCGATGCCCTTGAGGGTCAGCAGGTCGCCCTTGCCGCCGCCGGAGAAGCTGACATCGACCGAGGCCGCCTTCGGCCGCACCACGCCCTTCGCGTCCCGGACAAGCGTGAGGTCGATGTCGGACCACTTGCCGTCCTGCTGCACGCGCACCGGCGCAGCGAACTGCTTCATGGTGTACGTGCCGGACGGGTTGATGAAGAACTCCGTCGTCTCAGTCCGGCGCTGCACGATCTCGACAGGTTTTTCGGTGAGCTTCGCCTCACTCAACAGGGCAGCGATCGATGCGTTGCCTTTGGTACTGGCCGGGTCCTGGACTGCGCCCGGGCCGCTCGCCTCCGAGCCGCTCCCGTCGGTACCGGCGGGAGCGGCGGCAGTGTCGGTTGACTGCTGTGTGTGACGGTCGTGCGAGCCGAATTGCGTGACGGCCAGCACCGATGCGGCTAACCCGGTCACTGTGAGTGCGATGGCCCACTTCTGGGCCCGGCGCAGCGAGATGCTTTCGCCCACCATTGATCCTCCCCGTTTGGTCGATGGAAGCGGCCGCAGCTTAAGGAAGGGAATCAGAGAACTCAATCCCTTGTCCCGCGATGTATTTACATGGATGATCCGTGCTGCGATGCCTCTTCTCGAGGTGTTGATCATGGCTCGTTACGGGGAGGATGCCGTGGTCTGGTTCGGGTTTCATGCTGCGCGGACGGAAGTTCCGCCGGCTCGCCACCGCCGCCGTTGGCGGCAGCGGGTGGTCTCGACGCTTCTTGGTGTGATTGCCGTTACGCTTGCCGCTGGTGCGGTGTCGGTGCTGCCGGCGCATGCGGCGCCGGTGGATCCGTTCGTGGCGGGGCCGAACCAGGTGGAGCGAGTCGTCCCGGCGGATAAGAGCCACAAGAACGTGGTGCAGCCGCTCGTCGACGCGGAGCAGGACATTGCGCTCAAGGCGAGTCCGCCGGTGGCGTGGCCGACGGCGGAGACCACGACGGTCGACCTGGCTGCGCGGCGTCTGGCGGCGGAGCCGCAGCGGACGAACGCGCATGTGGTGAGTCCGGCGAGGGCAGGGCCGACCCGGGCCGGTGGCAGCCCGGTGTTTGTGGGTGATGCCCGTGAGGTGCGGGAGGATCTGCGGAAGGTGCCCCTGGCGGGACCCGGCGCCGTGCAGGTCGAGGTGTACGACCGGGCCCGCACCGCGAAGTCCCGTGTGGACGGTCTGTTGCTGCGGGTGTCGCGGCCGGACCGGGCGATGAGCAGTGACAAGATCGCGGTTGAGGTTGATTACAGCGGTTTCCGGGCCGCGTACGGTGGCGCCTGGAGCTCCCGGCTGAGGCTGGTCGAGCTGCCCGAGTGCGCCGCGACAACCCCGGAGTTGAGCGCCTGCCAGGTGGGCACGAAGCTGGCCGCCACCAACGACACCACGGCCGGGCGGATCGGCGGTGACGTGACCCTGGCCGGCGGCGCGACGAAGCTCCTCGCGGTGCAGGCCGCCGCCTCGGGCAGCGCCGGCAACTTCGGCGCCACCTCGCTGACCACGTCGTCGACGTGGAATGCGGGTGGTGCGACCGGTGACTTCACCTGGTCCTACCCGTTGCGGGTGCCGCCGGCGAACGGTGGCCCGAGCCCGAGCATCAGCCTTGCCTATGCGTCCAGCGCGGTGGACGGCCGGACGAACGCGGCGAACAACCAGACGTCGTGGATCGGGATGGGGTTCGAGTTCGCGCCCGGTCAGATCGAGCGGCGGTACAAGCCGTGTGCGTCCGATGTGGAGGGCGCGGCGAACAACAAGACCCGCCCGACGGGTGACATGTGCTGGTTCTCCGACAACGCGAGCATCTCCCTCAATGGGCACTCGTCCGAGCTGGTCCGGGTCGGGACCACGAACTTCTGGAAGCTGAAGGACGACGACGGCACGATCGTCGAGCAGAAGTTCGACGGGGGCCGCAACAACGGCGACGACAACGGCGAGTACTGGATCTTCACCTCGCCGGACGGCACCCAGTACTACCTGGGCTACAACCGGCTGCCGGGCTGGAACGGCGGCGACGAGACCAAGTCGACGTTCACGGTGCCGGTGTACGGCAACCACCCTGGTGAGGCGTGTTACAACGCGTCGTTCCAGGCGTCGGCGTGCCGGCAGGGGTACAAGTGGAACGTCGACTACGTCGTGGACGTCAACGGCAACACCATGTCGTACTTCTACGATCCGGAAACCAACAACTACGCCCGCTACGGTGACGCGAACAGCCCGGACTGGTACACCCGCGGCGGGAACCTGAAGCGGATCGAGTACGGGCAGCGCAGCAACGCCGTGACGAGCACTCCGGCTTTGGCGCGGGTGTTGTTCGAGACCGGTGACCGGTGCCTGCCGAACACGAACTGCAACGACGCGTGGAACTGGCCGGACACGCCGATGGACCTGAACTGTTCGGCGGCGCCGTGCACGCAGACGTTCTCGCCGGCGTTCTTCACCAAGCGCCGCCTGAAGCAGGTCGACACCGAGGTCCTCAACAACAACGGCGTCGGCTACCGGCCCGTGGACCGGTACACGCTGCGGCACTCCTACGTCAGCGGTGACGCGGCGACCGGGTACGCGCTGTGGCTCGACGGGATCCAGCAGACCGGTCGCGGTGCCACGCCGGAGATCGTCATGCCGGAGGTGACGTTCGACGGGACGTTCCTGCCGAACCGGGTCGATGACCTGGCGAACAACATCGCGCCGTTGAACTGGCGGCGGATCATCGGGATCACGAACGAGAACGGCGGCACCATGGCCGTTCGGTACAAGGACACCAACTGTTCCCGGACGAACCTGCCGGCGTCGCCGGCGACGAACACGCAGCGGTGCATGCCGGTCAAGGGCAGCGACGACGCGTTCCCGAACCGCATCGACTACTTCCACAAGTACGTCGTGGACCGGGTCACCCAGTCGGTGGCCGGGTACACGGTGCCGGCGGTGACGCAGGTCGTGAACGACTACGAATACGTCGGTGACGCCGCGTGGCGGTTCGACGAACTCGACGGCATCACGCCCGAGGAGGACAAGACGTGGGCACAGTGGCGCGGCTACGGCACCGTCATCACCCGGACCGGTGACGGCAACGACGGCACCCGCGGCAAGACCGAGTCGCGGTTCTACCGCGGTATGAACGGCGACAAGACCGGCACCGCCAATGTCTTCAAGACGGTCAACGTGACCGACTCCAGAGGCGGGTCGGTCCCGGACGAGGACCGGTTCAACGGTCAGACCCGGGAGACGACCCAGTTCCTGGACGACACGACCCGGCTGAGCACCACCATCTCGGACTTCTGGGTGTCGGCGGCGACCGCGTCGCAGACCCGGCCGTGGGGTGTCATCAACGCCACCAAGACCGGCACCGCGGCCTCCAGTTCGTTCACGTATCTCAGCCCGACCAACGTCCGGGAGACGCGGGTCGTCAACACGATCGCCGCCGACGGCACGATCACCGCGGTGCACAATCAGGGCGTCGTCGGTGACACCACCGATGATCAGTGCACGAAGTACACGTTCGCGTCCAGCGGTGTCGCGTACCTGCCGAACCGGCCGATCCGAGTCCAGCAGCTCAGTGCGGCCTGCTCGGTGGCCGACCCGCCGAAGTCCGACGTGCTGTCCGACTCACGTACGTACTACGACGGTTCTGACACGCTGGGCTACGTCGGCACCCGAGGCCTCGTGACCCGGGTCGATGAGGTCAACGGGTTCACCGGCGCGAACGCGAGCAGCGTGACGTATCAGACGAAGTCGAAGGCGGTGTACAACGCCGACGGCAACATCACCGACTCGTACGACGTCAAACTGAACCGGACGCAGACGGCGTACACCCGCAACGGCAACGGCCCGATTACCCGCATCACCACCACGGACCCGATCAGCCACGTCACCTACATCGACTCGGACCCGGCGTGGGGCGCACCGATCGTCAGCGGCGACTCGAGCAACAGCACCGTATTGGGCGACGTCAAGACCGAGGTAGAACTCGACGCCCTGGGCCGGGTTCTCAACGTGTGGGGTCTGACGCGCGTCCGCGGTGTGGACACGCCAGACACGGCCTACCAGTACCTGATCCAGCGCAACGCCCCGCCGGTCGTCGTCTCCACGACGCTGCAGGCACCGGCCGGGGCCCTCGCGCCGCAGTACACGTCGAAGTACGAGATCTACGACGGGCTCCTGCGACTGCGGCAGACGCAGGTCGCCAGCCCTTCGGGCGGGCGGTCGGTCAACACGATCGACTACGACAGCCAGAACCGGATCGTGAAGCGCTCCGGACCGATCAACAACGACGCTCCCTCCGGTTTTACCTACCTGCCGATGAACGAGGCGTCGCTGCCCAACCAGGTCCGGACCGAGTACGACGGCGCCAGCCGGGTCACCGCCGAGATCCTGATGGGCCACAACGCGTCCGGGCTGTTCGAGAAGTGGCGCACCACGACCACGCGCAACGGCGATCAGATCAGCACGACGCCGCCCGCCGGCTCGAGCGCGGCCACGCTTACCTACGACGCGCAGGGCCGGGTGTCGAAGCTGTGGCAGTACAAGACCGGCGTGCCGACGCCGTCGGACCCGAACAGCTACGACGAGACGAAGTACAGCTACGCCAAGGACGGGCAGCAGAGCGTCGTTGAGGACTCCGCGGGCAACAAGTGGGAGTACTTCTACGACGACCTGCACCGCACGAAGGAGACCCGCGAACCGGACCGCGGCACGAGAAAGATCGAGTACAACCAGTACGGCGAGGTCAGCAAGACCATCGACGCGCGTAACCAGGCGCTCAGCGTCACCTATGACACGATGGGCCGGCCGACCGAGCTCAAGGACGTGACGCTCACGCCGGAGAAGCGCCTCGCGACGTGGACGTACGACACGCTCAAGAAGGGCCTGCCGACGTCGTCGTCGCGGTGGGCCGGCTCCGACGAGTACCGCAGCTCGATGGTCGAGTACGACCACGCGATGCGGCCGGTCAAGACGTCGGTCAGTATCCCCATGATCGAGGGCGGTCTCGCCGGCACATACCTGTACGAGCACACCTACAACTTCGACGGCTCGCCGAAGACAACGACACTTCCCGCTGTCGGCCACCTCCCCGCGGAGACCCTGACCCACGGATACAACGCGTGGGGTCTGCCGTTCTCCCTGACCGGTGCGTCGACATATGTGCAGGCGTCGGCGTACAACTCCTTCGCGGAGCCGCTGAGCGTGACGGTCGGCGCGACCGGGGCCGGGAACAAGTCGCTGCTGCTGCAGTTCACCTACGAGGAGGCGACCCGCCGCATGGCGTCGTCGTCGGCCCGGCCGAACGGCGGCGCGTCGGTGTACAACGCGAAGTACACCTACGACGCGATCGGGAACGTCACGTCGGTGTCCGACCAGCCTGCCCTCACCGGGCAGCCGCATGACCACCAGTGCTTCCAGTACGACTACCTGCGCCGCATGACCGAGGCGTGGACATCGGCCACGCTGGACTGCACTGCCGCGAACCGCACGGTGGCAAACCTGGGTGGCCCGGCGAAGTACTGGAGCAGCTACGCCTTCGACAAGACCGGCAACCGCACCATCGAGCAGAAGCACGAACTGCCCGGCGAGCCGACCAAGAACTACCTGTACGGCACCGGCCACAAGCTGGGCAGCACCACCGTCGGCGGCAGCACCCTCACCTCGTACCAGTACGACGCGGCCGGGAACACCACCCAGCGGGTCGTCGGCGGCAGCACCCAGATCCTCGACTGGAACTCCGAGGGCAAGCTCGCCAAGGTCACCGAGGGCACGAAGATCACCCAGTACCTCAACGACGCCGCCGGTCAACGGCTCATCCGCCGCGACGACACCGGGACCACCCTGTACCTGCCGGGTCAGGAGATCCACCTCAGCACCGGCGGCGCCGAGACCGGCACCCGCTACTACAACCACGGCGGGTTGAACGTTGCGGTCCGCACCGACGACAACAAGCTTACCTACCTCGCCTCTGACCCGCACAACACCGCCACCGTGGCGATGGACGCCTCCACCGGTGCCTTCCAGAAGCGGCGGGCCACCCCGTTCGGTGAGGACCGCGGCACCGCCGTCACCGGCTGGCCCGGCGACAAGGGCTTCATCGGCGGCACGAAGGACCAGTCCACCGGCCTGACGCACCTCGGCGCCCGCGAGTACGACCCGACCCTGGGCCGGTTCATCTCGGTCGACCCGCTCACGATCCCCGAGGACCCGCAACGGCTCAACGGCTACGCGTACGGCAACAACGCCCCGATCGTCAACGCCGACCCCACCGGCGAGGCGTTCCCGCCCGACCCGGACGCGACCCCTGGGCCGCCTCCGGCGCCGAAGCCCGGCCTCACCCCGGAAGAGGAAGCGGCCCGCGCCGAGGCCGAGGCCATCAAGAAGAAGTCCGTGATGGACATCATCCTCGAACAGGGGCTGGCGTTCCTGCTGGACTTCCTCGGCATCACCGACATCGTCGACTGCATCAACACCCGCAAGGTCAGCTCCTGCGTGAACGCGCTGCTCGGTGTGTTCCCGTCAGGCCGGGTCCTGAAATCCCTCAACTCAATCCGTAAAGGCATCGAACGGGCATTCTCCGCCTACCAGTCATGGCAGAAAGCCATGAAGATCGCCAACGACGTCATCAAACGCACCGACGACCTCATCGCCGCAGCCAAGAAGAAGGCCGACGAACTCGCCCAGAGTGTCGGCGCCGGCGCCAAGAAGGCCGACAATGCGGCAGGCGGCATGGCCGACGACGGGGCGAAGGCTGCTGGTGGCTCCTCAGGAAAGGGTGCGAGCGGGGGCGGGGACTGCGAACACAGCTTCGATCCGAAGACAGCAGTACAAATGGCGGACGGCACCTTCAAGCCGATTGCCGAGGTCCAGCCAGGCGAAGAGGTCGTGGCCACCGATCCGGGCAGTGGATCGACGACGACGCAGAAGGTTGAGCGCAAGCACGTCAATCTGGACAGCGACCTGGTCGACGTAACCCTTGCCACCAGTGGTGGCGTCGAGACGCTGCACACCACCCAGCACCACCCGTTCTGGTCCGACGATCGGCAGGATTGGGTCGACGCGGCAGCACTGCAACCTGGCGAGCGAACTCGCGCTCTCGACGGTGCCGCGATGGTCGTCCTCGAGGTTGAGTTTCTCCACGACACCCGGGTGATGCACGACCTCACCGTCGCTGAGTTTCACACCTATTATGTGCTGGCCGCGGGCGAGCCCGTGCTCGTTCACAACTGCCCGTACTCCGATCGGGCTACGGAGATCTGGGACGCAGAGCCGGATGAGGAGATCAAGAAGCGGAGCACTGTGGCGGTCATCCGTGCGCAGACCCCACATGGGCCGGTGACTCTCATCGGCGCCAGCGGCGACGGGTTCACTCCCGCCCAGATGTCCGTGCCGTTGAACCCGGGTGAGATGCGAGTCCCGAACGTGCCAGGGCTACATGCGGAGCAGAACGTTTTCCTCTACATGATGGTGAATGGCTACACCCTGATAGGTGGGGGGACGTCTCGCAACGTATGCCGCGGCCGATGTAATGTGTTGGTCCAGCAGTTCGGCGGGGCCATGCAGGGTCCGGTCTACAATGGCAATGGCAAAAAGACAACCAGACAGCGAAGTTTCGTCAGGGTGGCAACCCAGATCTTGGGGATTTGAGATGCTCGTCGATCAAGACACTGTCGTCAAGCTCGAGCGTGCAGACAGGGCTGGGCGTCGTATATTTGTCGCCGGCTGCACTGAGCGGATGGCGCCGATTTTCACCGGCGTTCGTGGAATGCACCATGAGCGTGCCCTCGATGTAGAGCGTTATGTTGGTGCCCTGGACGCGCTATGGGATGCGGCCGAGCCGGAGGCATTCAAGGGCCACTTCGAAGAGATCGAACGGTTCGAAGAGTTCGAAGATCCGGAGGATGACGACGTCTCCGACATTGGTGACGTCTATGCCTTTTACGCAGCTCTGACGTTGCGCTATGCACTTTCCTGCGTGACGTCCAGCGACCTGGAAAGCGCAGTGAAGTGTGGGCATGTCGCCCTTACCGCAATGGGGCAGTTCGATCAAGCTGCACCTTCGGCGTCGTTCATGCAGGATGAACGTCGATATCAGGCCAGAACCGATTACGACGTTGGAAGTGCGTCCTCCCTCGAAAAGTTCCGGCAGGAATGCCGGGAGTCCGCTCGTGCAAGATTTGAGACCTTACGGCGCAGGATCTAGTTCCCTGTCGCTGGCCGGTCTGGGCCAACGTCGTCATGGTGGGGCCGGCTTGTCGATGTCGAGCCGTCACCCGCTGCCGTCTACGGTCGGAGCCTCGCGGACATCGTTCCGCGAGGCGACGCCGTAGGTTCATGCTGAAGGCGTGGCGGACCGGGGTGTGGGCGCTCTATGTAGTATCGATCGACGCGCTCGTCCAGCAGGGCGGAGACGGCGGCCGGGGTGCGGGCTTTGTGAGCGGTGCTGCTCATACCCCGCACCGCTCTAACCCGGATCTCCCCCGTACGATACTCACTGATGTGAATGTATTCCCACGCTGACTCCTCGCCATTGGTAGCTTCCGCATGCACAGAGTGTGCCGGGGGACACGACGAAACGGGGAAGCATGAAACGGCGTACGTTGATGAGCGGCATTGCGCTCGGTGGTGCGGTCGCGGCGATGCCCGGCATCGCGCTGGCGGCTCCCGCCGCTGACGACCTGGCGGCCATCGAAGGGCTCGCCCAGGAGTACTTCTCGGGGCGCGCGCTCCGGGTGACGCATGGAGGCGCATCGGCGGGGCCGGTGGATCTCCTCGTGCCGTCGACGCGTTCGTTCACGCAGCGGCAGCGGTCCGACCACGAGCAGATGAAATCCCGTCGCGCGGTTTTCGGGCGGTTTGGCGGCTACGAACGGTCGCAGACCAAAACCACGGTGCTGTCAGTGAGCGGCGACGCGGCGCGACCGCTTGCGCGGGTTCGGGAGGAGACCAGGCTCTAAAGTGGTTGCTGGGCAAGCATTCGGCGACCGGACGAGCGCGAACCTCCAGGTGGCGTACGACTACAGCCGGATGATCGAGTACGCGATCAGGTACGGCCTGAACTACGACCCGAACGCCCTGTACTACAGCGACGACTGCACGGCCTTCATCTCCGAGTGCATGAACTACGGCTTCTGGCAGCACACCGGCAGCTGGCCAGGCCCGGACCGGACGAGCAACTCACAGTGGTTCCGGGGCTCCTACACCTGGACGGCGACCTACTCCTGGGGCGGCGCCGAGAACTGGTACTGGTTCGCCACGGGCTCCGGCCGGACCTACATCCTCAGTGAGCTCGATTGGATGGTGCCGTGCTCCAATGGAACTGGCCGAAGGGCAACCCGCCCGACGACATCCTCGACCACACCCAGATCTGCACCGACATCTACATCGACCCGGTGCTCGGCCTGGGCGACCAGTACATGACCCAGCACAGCAGTAACCACTACGACTACGTCAACCGTTCGCTGAACTACATTCTCAGCTACCAGACTTGGACGTATCAGTTGTATGCGCACAGGACCTGAGACCTCGTGATGCGAACACGGTGGTTGGCGGTCGCCGCGGTGCTGGTCATCGCGGCGGCCGGCGTGCTGCTGTACGTGACGCTGGGCCGCGGCGGGCCGCGCAACGCGACAGCCCTGGCGACCGTCAGCAGCTACCTGCAGGCACTGTCAGACAACGACCGGGACGCCCTCACCGAGCTGGCCGAGCCGTACGGTCGCGACGCCACCACCGGCGAGAGGACGATGGTCGACGCGCAACTCAAGCGCTACGGCGGCAAGCGGGTGCTGGTCGCGTCGCTCACGTTCGTCAACGCGCTGTGGGTGACGAGCGGCGGCGCCTGTCAGGCCGTCTTCCGTGGCGTTATCGGCGGCGAGCAGGCGGGCTTCGTCGTCGGCATGCAGCTCAAGCCCGAGGGTGGCTGGCAGGTCACGTCCGTCGACCAACAGTTCCCGAAGCCGGATACTCCCGCCTGCACCTGAGCGGTCTCGCACCCCGCAGCAGGCGGTTCTCGGTGTTCGTCACCGCCTGCCGGTTCCAGCCTCCTTGGACGGTGGCCTCTTGCGGAGTCGTGTCGCCGCTCCTCGTCGTCGCCCACTTATTCCGCGAGATCGAAAGTGCGCTTCGCGCTGTTCTCGAAGGACCTTCCGCAGGACGGTTGGCGGCATCTATGGCGCGCCCGGCCAGGGAGCCCACCCCTACTGCGTCGTGACCAGTGACCATCAGACGTTCTACGGAGGCGTGGTCAGTGTCGAGGCGCGTGGTGAGGTCATCGACGTCCTCGTGACCGAAGAAGCGCGCAGCGCGCTCGAGTTGCCGGAGGTCCGGATGTCGTTCGTGCTGAGGATGAACCAGGCCGACATTGTTCACGCCAAACGGGCGATGAGCAGAATCTTCGCCGGTGGTGACTTTGAATATGACCAGCCGTTGTTGACCGGATTCGGCTGCCCGCTGCTCGGCGGCCGCTACGGCGGCGGTCGAAGCACGCAGAACGCGATCAGCGGCGGGGCTTGAAGCGGAGGCCGCTACTCGTAGTGGTAGCGGCACTGCGCGATCTGCACGACGTCGTCGACGATCCGGTAGACCAGGCAGGCGTGTCCGGTGATGATCCGAACGCCAAGACCGTCGAGAAGGCCATGATCAAGGCCAACGGTCAGCATGCCGAACGGATCTACATCAACGCGCCGAGCGCGGACAGCAAGGATCCGTTCCAGGACGGGATGCGAGACTTCGTGAACAACCGGAAGGGTCCCGGCCGCGATCCGAACACCCTGAAGGAGATCACGGTCTACGGCGACGACTGGATGGTGCCGACGCAGAAGATCGACTTCGGCAAGGGTCTGAACTGCGAGGGATGGGACTGGTTGAAGTGCTGACCGCGGGAGCTGGCGATGGGTGAGTGGACACTGGCCGTGTCGGCGGCCGACCGGCGGGTCCGCACACCCGACGAGCTCGCTGAGCTGCTGCCCGCGCTCAGCGAGGTGATGCGGATGCCGATCGTGCGGATGGGGGAGGACGGCCGCGCCCTGTCCGCGCACGCGATCGACCCGCGCGGCGTCGACCACTGGGTCACCGGCGAACTGTGCGACCCGGGCACGTACGGCGGCCACCACCCGTCGTACCAGATCGACTTCGCCATCCAAGCACTGCCGGACCACGGCCCGGGGGTGATCGCCGCCGAGTTCTACGAGTGGATTCGCGCCGACGGCCGGTTCGAGGCCGTGCTGATGGGCAACGACGACCCGGTCGAGGCAACCCACATCGACAAGTCCCTGTGGTGGAAGTAGACAACGGCGTCCCGGTACGTCGGCAGCGCCGCGTACACGATCGCCTATCCGCAGCGCGACAACCTGTACCGGGTGACGAAGACGACCTACACCATCCCGGCCGACGCCGGCACGGAACTGGCCAGGACGTACGACTTCGTCTCCACGTACAACGCCGACGACAAGCGTGCAGGGGATCGGCATGCCGGCCGCGGGTGGCCTGCCGGCCGAGAACCTGGTCTTCGGCTACGACAACCTGCAGCGGCCGCTGTCCATGACCGGCCTCAACTCCTACGTGGTCAGCAACCAGGAGAACCCGACGAGCTACGCCGACACCGGTGAGCTGCTGCGGATGATGCTGTGGAACGGCACCGGGAAGAAGGCGTGGCTGACCTTCAGCTGGGAGCGGGGCGCCGGCCGGCAGAGCGGCATCCGCCTGGACCGCCAGGACGTCGCCGCGGTCGACCTGGACCAGCACTACAAGTACGACGACGCCGGCAACGTCCTCGCGATCGCCGACACGCCCGCCGGCGGCCCGGTCGACACGCAGTGCTTCAGCTACGACGGCTCGCGGCAGCTCACCGAGGCGTGGAGCACGGCCACCGCCGACTGGACCCGGTGCCCGAACGGTGCGGCCTCGACCAGGGTCGGCGGACCCGCCTCATACCACCAGGCGTGGACGTTCGACGCGGGCGGCGGCCGCCTCACCGAGACGAACTACCCGGTCGCCGGGCCCGGTGTCACCACGAACTACCACTACGCGGGCACCGGGCAGCCCAAGCCGCACACGCTGAGCTCCATCGACCAGGCAGCGCCGCGACGACGACCGACTACACCTACGACGAGCGGGGTACGCTGCTGACCCGGCAGAACCCGGCGAAGTCGGAGTCGTTCCAGTGGAACACCGACGCGCAGCTGGCGAAGTACACCAGCGGCAGCGGCCCGGGCACCACACGTTCGTCTACGACGCCTCGGGCAACCGGCTGCTGCGCAAGGAACCCGGCGCGACGACGCTGTACCTCGGGACGATGCAGCTGCGGCTGGACCTCGCGACCCGGGTCGTCACCGGCCCGCGGTACTACACGTTCGCCGGGTACAGCATCGCCACCCGAACGCCGTCGGCGTTGAGCTGGACGGTCGCCGACCAGCACAACACCAACAGCTGCGCGATCGACGCGACCACCGGCGCCATCACCTGGCGGCGGACCCTGCCCTACGGCGGTGTCCGCGGCGCCGCGCCGGCCGCGTGGCCGGACGACCGGGGCTTCCTCGGCGGCACCGTCGACGCCAGCGGCCTGGTCCACCTCTCCGCCCGCGAGTACGACCCGGTGATCGGGGGGTTCATCTCACCCGACCCGGTGCTGGACGTCGACAACCCGGAGCAGATGAACGGGTACGGGTATTCCGTTCACGGAGGAGATCCAGCAGCTCTACACGATCGACGTGGCACGGCAGATCATCGCTTCGGAACTGGCCGCCGGGAAGTTGTACGGCCACACGAACACGGACTTCCATCTCGCCCGGTTCAGGCCGGAAGAGCGCGAATGGAATGCATACAACACCGCCATGAGCATCTATACGCTCGGGGAGCAGGGGATGCAGGAAGCGGCGTCATTCCTCGGGTCCTACGACCTGACGTGGCAGGTCGTCGGCAAGGACGCGAACGGCGGCCCGGTGGTCGAGTTCCACCTGACGAACGCCAGTACCTTGAACTCCGCCAAAATCGACAAGGGCAAAGTGGCGGATTACGGTATTGACCTGTCGGCCGGCGACGGCCATGACGCCAGACCGGGCGAGCACTGGCTGCAGCAATCCGTGCGATGGCGCGAGCCCTTCACCACGGACAACCAGCCAACCGAGCACGTCGGCACGCGAGATGGTGTCCCCTGGGGCGACCCGAACAAGCGCGATCCGTTCGGGCAGGCCGCGATCTACGCCGCGCTGAAAGTGGCGAAGAACTTCCTCTAGTGGCACGGAAGGACAGTCGATGCGAAAGATGGCGTTCGCGCTGGTGGCGCTGGTACTGATGGCCTGTGGGAGTCAGACTGTCGACCCGGGGCCGGGCCAGCGGGGCGTCGCCGTCGCCGTCCCGGTGATCCGGCGACCGCGCCGCGTCACCAGGGGTCGAGGCGGAGTCGTGCGTGCTCGACGGTCATGGGTCTGTTGCGTTGAGCGTTCCCTGGTCGGGCAGGCTTGACCGGTGAAGGTCTCGAACCGCCAGCGTCCGGTCCAGCCGCCACGGTCGGCGTTCGCCGGGTTCCGGTTCCCACCCGACGTCATCGTGGTCGCGGTCTGGCTCTACCTGCGGTACAACCTCTCCTACCGCGACGTCGAGGAGCTGCTGCTCGAGCGTGGTGTCGAGGTCGACCACGTCACGATCTTCCGGTGGGTGCAACGCTTTACCCCGCTGCTGGTTGACGCGGCCCGGTTCTGCCGGCAGGCACCCGGCGACAGGTGGTTCGCCGATGAGACGTATGTAAAGGTCAACGGCGTGTGGCGGTACGTGTACCGAGCTGTGGACCAGGACGGGCAGATCATCGACGTGCTCGTCTCCGTCCGCCGCGACGCCACGGCGGCACGCCGGTACTTTCGCCGGGTGATGGCCATGTTGAAGGTCCGACCCGCCGAGGTGATCACCGACGCGTCGCCGGTGTACCCGGCGGTCCTCGACGAAGTGGTCCCGTCGGCGTGGCACCACATCGAACGGTATGCCAACAACCGGGTCGAGGCCGACCACAGCCAACTCAAGCACCGGCTCAGACCGATGCGCGGGCTACGGACCGACCGGACCGCGCAGACAATCATCGCCGGACACGCGTTCATGCAGAACCTCCGCCGCGGCAACTACGAACTCGGCGTCGACGCCCCGCGTGGACTCCGCGTCGCCGCAGCGTTCACCGAGCTCGCCAGGGTCGTCTGAGCCGGCAGGCAATCCGGACTCACTGCGTCACCCGATCGAGCAACGCATCGGTGCCCTTCGTGCCGTGCGGCGACTGGCTCGCAATGCCGCTGGTGACCTCGGCCGGTAGCTCGGCGCTGACCTGCAGGGCCTGTACGAAGACGTACGCTCAGCGGCCCGGCGCGGCGCGCGGACTGCCGCGCAGTAGGGGGCAGAGACGATCTTGTTGCGGGGCGGTTCGAGGCCGCCGGACTGCGGGTAGCGACGGAGGGATGCCGCCGGCTCGGGTCCGTCGAGGGCTGCGGGCTGTGCGCTGGTACGGGAGGTCGGTGGTGGCGATGCGGCAGACTGCACGGCTGGGCCGGATCGCCGGCATCCCGATCGGGGTGCACTGGTCGGTGTTCGTCATCATGCTGCTGCTGGTGCAGGGGCTGGCGTCGGTGGTCCTGCCCAGCGGCGCGCGGGGGCACGCGACGGTCGTGTACTGGGGTGTGGCGGTGGTCGTGGCGGCGCTGTTCCTGGCCGCCCTGCTGGCTCACGAGCTCGCCCACGCGCTGGTCGCCCGGCACTACGGAGTCCGGGTCCGCGCGATCACCCTGTGGATGCTCGGTGGCGTGTCCGAGCTGGACGGCGAGGCTCCGCACCCCCGGGCCGACCTGCTGATCGCGTTGGCCGGGCCGGTGGTGAGCCTGGCCGGTGCCGGGGTGTTCGCCGCCTGCGCGGCCGCCGCGTCCGCGTCGGGTGCCGGCCCGCTGGCGGTGACCGGGCTGGCGTGGCTGGCCGTCGTCAACGTCATTCTCGGAGGGTTCAACCTGCTGCCTGGCGCACCGCTGGACGGCGGCCGGGTGCTCGCCGCCATCCTGTGGTGGGTGCGGCGCGACCGGGCGTCCGCCCGCCGCACCGCCGGCCGTGCCGGCATGGTCCTCGGTGCGCTGCTGATCATCGGCGGTCTCGTCGAGATGCTGCTGGCCGCCAACCTCAGTGGGCTGTGGCTGACGGTGCTGGGCTGGTTCGTCTTGCTGGCCGCCCGCGCCGAAACCACCGACGTGACGCTGCGCAAGACCCTCGCCGGGGTCCGGGTCGGCGACATCATGACGGCACCGGCCGCATACGGCTACACCAGCCAGTCCGTAGCGAACTTCGTCGCCACCGTGGCGCGCCATCACCCGCATCGCGTCTTCCCGGTCCTGGACCTCGACGGACAGCTGGTCGGCCTGGTCAGCCTCACCAGGCTCGCCAAGGTTCCGAGCACCGATCGGGAGCGGACCCGTCTGGGCGACGTCACGGCGCCGGTCGACCGGACCCGCGTGCTGGACCCGGCCGTCCCCCTGACCGATGCCGCCCCGGCGATGCTGGCCGGCGGCCACCGGCTGGCCCCGGTCGTCGCCAACGGCCGGCTGACCGGAATCGTGACGCCCGGCGACGTGGCCCGCGCCACCGAACTGGCCGAACTGGGCATCACGCCGGACCGTGGCGGAGGAGACGCGGACACGTCGGGGACTACGCGCTGGTGAACCTCCACCGGTAACAGACGAGACCGCAATGACTGCGGCGCAGGATGCCCATGCTGTCGCGGCACCGGGCGTGGCCACTGATCGCGGTCCTCAGCGTGGCGGTGACTGGTGTCCACTCCTGCAACGCCATCGATGAGAAGTACGAACTCGAAAGGCCCAGCGGGCACCGGCCGCCAAGCCGCGCTGGCGGACGTACGGCGCAAGGTCAGAGGGCACGTCGCCTGACGGCAACTCACCGAGGCGGCCATCTGCCGCCGATCGCAGACCATCGTTGAGCTACGGCAGCGAGGAGTTCGACCCGGCGTACCCGGCGCTGCGGGCCCGTATCGGTTGGGCTGCCGATGGATTCCGCGGTGGGGGACGGCGGGTTCGGTTACCTGGCCGAGCCGACCATTCGTTGGCAGGCGCCGGGCCGGTCGGTGCAGTCCTGCATGTCGAACGCCGGCATGCGCCGCTACGGCTCGGCTCGGTCGGCCGGGCATTCGCCGACCGGCCGTCAGGTGTGGTGGCCATTGTCGGATGACCCCGGGTCACCCGGATGACCCGGCGTCACTCCTCATCGGCGGTCGTGTCGCGTTGCGAGACGGGAAATTCGACGACCTCGCCGGGGCCGAGCATGACGACCTCGCCGCGGCAACACAGCCGGATCGGTGGCTGGCGGCCGGGGCCGGCCTCGACCCGGACGGTGTCCCCGGTGATTCGCAGCGTCAGCGGGTGCTCCCGGTAGCGGATGTCGAGCTTCAGCGCGCCCAGGTGCGGTGGCCAGTACGGATTGAGCATCAGCGTGTCGTCGCGGGTCTCCACGCCGGCGAAACAGCGCTGCAGCACGTCCACCGATCCGGCCATGGCCGCCAGGTGTATGCCTTCGGCGGTGGTGCCGCCCTGGACGTCGGCGACGTCGCTGTCGAGCGCCTCGACGAAGTAGCGCAGTGCCTGCTCGCGATGGTTGCGGGCGAGGACCCATGCGTGCACCACCGCGCTGAGTGTGGAGCCGTGTGCGGTGCGGGACAGATAGTATTCGATGTTCTTCGATATTGCGTCTGGGGGCAACGAGTAGCCGAGCCGGTCGATCAGCGCCCTGAGCTCGTCGGCGGACAGCAGGTAGAAGAGCATCAGTACGTCAGCCTGTTTGGATGCCTTGTACCGGTTGGGGCTGTCGCCCTGCGATTCCAGGATGCGGTCCAGGCGGCGGATGTCACCGTAGCGGTCGCGGTAGGCGTTCCAGTCCAGCTCGGCGAGATCCGCGTACCCGTCGAACTGGTCGATGATCCCGTCGGGCCGGATCGGCACGTACATCCGGTGGGCGACGTCCTGCCAGTGCCGCGGCTCACCGGGGGCGATGCCCAGCGTCTCGACCAGCGCTGCGCGGCGATCGGCGCTGAGCAGGCCGAGAACGTCCAGCGCGCGGAGCATCACCCACGCTGTCAGGACGTTGGTGTAGGCGTTGTTGTCGATGCCCTCCTCGTCTGTGTGCGGATAGCCGGTGTGGAACTCGTCCGGGCCCATCACCCCGCGGATGACGTACCGTTCGAGGCCGTCGTCGTAGTGGGCCAGCCCGGCGAAGAAGCGCGCGATCTCCAGGATCATCTCGGCGCCGTAGTGGCTGAGAAATTCCAGGTCGCCGGTGACCTGATAGTACTGCCAGACGTTGTACGCCACTGCGAGCCCGACGTGGCGTTGCAGCCTGGTCGAGTCCTTGACCCACCGTCCGGACAGCGGGTTGAGGTGCAGTCGTTGGCTCTCCTCGCGCCCGTCACTGCCGGACTGCCACGGATACATCGCCCCGCTGCGGCCGGCGGCCCGGGCGGCAGCACGGGCCCACGGCAGCCGCCGGAACCGGTAGCGCAGCAGCGCGCGGCTGAGCAGCGGCATCCGCAGGTTCAGGATCGGGAAGACGAACAGTTCGTCCCACAGCACGTGCCCTCGGTACGCCTCGCCGTGCAACCCTCGGGCCGGAATCCCGACGTCGGCGTCGACGCTGTTCTCCGACACCGTCTGCAGCAGGTGGAACAGGTGCAGGCGCACCGTCGGCAGGACGCGGCGCTCCTCGCCCTGCATCGAGATGCGGAATCGCCGCCACAGGTGCCGCCATGCCAGCACGTGCTCGTCGAGCAACTCGTCGAAGCCGGCCAGCCACCGTGACCGCTGCACCGCCTCGTCGGCGGGGTCGGAGATCGCGTTGTCCCTCGAGGTGTAGACGGTGACCAGCTTCTCGACGGTGACCTGCTGCCCGGCCGAGA
Source organism: Dactylosporangium sp. NPDC005555 (assembly GCF_040605635.1). Lineage (NCBI taxonomy): Bacteria > Bacillati > Actinomycetota > Actinomycetes > Micromonosporales > Micromonosporaceae > Dactylosporangium > Dactylosporangium sp. NPDC005555. The sequence continues at coordinate 20,807 of NZ_JBEXDG010000024.1, read as the reverse complement.
CGCCGCTCTCGAATTCGTGGCCGATGCGGCCCGGCTCCCGGCACACCCTGCGTTCGGCGTCGACCGGTCGCCCCTGGCTGAGAACCCGGGTGCGCGCAGCCTCGGCCACACGGATGTGTGACTGGTTGGTCTGCACCACGCACAGCACGGTGTCCGGGCCCGCAGGTCCGGCGGCCAGCAGCTCCAGGTGCTGGCCGGACAGGCCCCGGTAGCGGGCCACCCCACGGTTGCTGATCGTGGCGTCGACTTCGGAACGCACGGTCAATGTCCCCGACCAGCTCTCGGGTGTGAGCGTGACCTGGAGCCCGCACACGTGCTCGTGGCGCAGATGCACGAATCGCCGCTGGGTCACCGCCGTGACCCGGCCGTCGCTGTCACGTACGCGGAACCGGCGAGTCAGCACTCCGTGCCGCAGGTCGAGCTCGTGCCGCTGGTCGAGCAGTTCTACGCCGGCTTGGCCCAACCACGGGCCGTCATCTGCTCGGAACGTCAGCGGCAGCCAGTTGGGCAGGTTCACCAGGCTCTCGTTCTCGACGGTCTCGCCCGCGGTCGAGTCCTGCAGGCGGTTGTAGCAGCCGGCGGCGTACGTGCCCGGGTAGTACGGCCCGCCGGCGTCGCGCTCGGGCAGGGCGCCGCGGGTGGCCAGGTAGCCGTTGCCGACGGTGCACAGCGCTTCCCGCAACCCTTCCCGGGCCGGGTCGGATCCGTCGAAGTGCAGGGTCCACGCCGCCGTCACGGGCGCGCCCGTCCTACGAACCTGTCCGGTGCGGGCCGGACCGTTCGGTCACGCGGACCTCGTTCACTCCCACGGTGGTGCGCACCAGCACCTCGGCGACCGCGAGCTCCGTGTCGTCGTCGAAACTGCCGTCGACGGTCGCCGCGGCATCGTGAACCGCGACCGGCCAGCGGTGCCGGCCGCCGGCGTAGCTGTCGAGGCGCCGCTGCGCCTCGCGCTGCGCGGACTCGTCGGTGGGCAGGATCGTCCGCAGCACGTCGCACCGGCTGACGATGCCGATCACATGCTCCTCGACGACCACCGGGACGCTGTGCACGCCCTGCTCCACCATTGCCGCCGCGATGTCGGCGACGTCGGCCTCGGGCCATGCCACCAGCGGCCGACTGGACATCACCTCGCCGACACGCGGCGCGGGCGAACCCTGCCCGCCCGGAGCTGCTCCGCCCGCCTTGCCGGCAGCGGCCGTCTGCTGCCGGAGCACGTCGAATTCGCTGATCAGCCCGACCAAGACGTCCCCCTCGTCGACGACAGGCAACGTGGTGATCGACCTCTGCTCCAGCAGCGCCACCGCGTCATCGAGCGGCGCATCGGCGCGGACGGTGTGCACCGGCACTGTCATGATGTCATTGGCGTGCATCGTCGACTCCTCAGCGATGTGGCCCCTCCGGCAGTTCGCCCAGTGGCGTCCGATCCGGCCGGGATGACGCCGAGGCCGGCAGTCGCCTGCGCCTCTGCGCGGCTCGCGATCAGTTCGTGCGCCATTGCCGCTCGCTTCCCGCGCGGGAAGCGGCGAAACCTCGTTGCCTCGCAGGGCCGGCCGCCGTGTTTGCACGGCCGGCCGGCTGCAGGCTCAGAAGGAGCAGACCACGCCCAGACACCCCTTCGGGTCGCCGGCGGATCTGTTGCCGCCGCTGTCGAGCACGGTGCCCGGCGGTGCGAAGATGCCATACCGGGCGTTGTGGCTGGTGATGTTGTCGGCAAACAGGAGCGACGCGCCCGCGGGGACCGCGAGGTGCAGGCCGTCGGCGACTGGGTTGCCCAGGTGGTCGGTCAGCTGGCCGGCGTCGAACCCGTTGCCGACGAACCTGTTGGCCGTGACCTGTGGACACGTGGCGCACCCGGCGCCTGTCACCTCGAACGGTACGCCCGCTGCCTGGTTGTGCAAATAGATGTTGCCGCTGATGATCGTGCCGGCCAGCTGGTCGAGCAGGTTCGTCTGGACCAGCGGCCGACCCGGTTGCCGACGAACAGGTTGCCGATCGACCTGTTGCTGACCTTGACGGCGCGCCGCCCGGCCATCGTGATGCCGGCCCCCGTGCCCGATCCACGCAAGGTGTGCCCGCTCAGGTCGACGGTGATGCCGTCAGCGCCGATAATCAGTCCGTCACCGGTGCAGGTGAGGTCGTTGCGTAGCCTGGTGTCAACAGTGAGCGTAGATCGGGCGGTCATGCCTCACCGGCAGGACGCTGCCCTGCCCTCGCGACCAACTCGACACTGGAGACCCCGCCGACGGTGCGGGCCAGAACTCCGGCAACCGTCTTCTGGACCTCATCGTCGAACCGGCCGTGGATGACAGCCGCACCGTCGCAGACCGTGACGGTCCAGCAGCGCTGGCCACCGGCGTAGTCATCGAGTCGGCGCTGGACCTCCAGGCACACCACGTCATCGGTGCGCACCAGGCTCCGCAGGATGTCGCGGCGGCTGACCACACCCACCAGCTCCACCTCGTCGAGGACCGGCACGCACCGCACCTCGTAGTCCAGCATCACCTTCGCGACATCAGCCACGTCCGCGTCCGCAGCGACGACCACCACATCCTCGACCATGACATCAGCCACCACCCTCGGCCGAGTGTCTGGAACGCTGCGGTCAGGTGTCGCCGGCCGAGCAGAGCCAGCCGGCTGCCGCGCTGATCGTGGTCAGCTTGGGATAGTCGTCCTCGTCGATGCGGACTCCGGTGCGTCCGGTGAGCAGTTCGACGACGCGCAGGAAGTCCAGCGAGTCCAGCTCGAACGCCTCGCGCAGCTCGGCGTCCGGCGGCACGGCCGCCGGGTCGACGTCGGGTGCGACCTCGCGTAACGCCGCGTGGATCGCCTCGGTTGCCTCGTCGTGGTTCATAGCTCCTCCGGTTTCTGCATGAGCCGGGCGATGCGGTCGAGGAAGCGGGAGCCGACCGCACCGTCGGTGGCCCGATGGTCGGCGGCGAGCGTGACGCGCACGATGGGCCGGACGCCGATCAGCCCGTCGACCGCCCACGGCCGGTCGGCGATGCGCCCGAACCCCACGAGGGCGACCTGGGGCGGGTAGATGACCCCGAGGATGGACTCGCTGCCCTGCTCGCCGACGTTGGAGACGGTGATGGTCGGGTCGGCCATCTCCGAGCCGCGCAGCCGGCCGCCGCGGCTGCGGGTGACCAGGTCCCGCATCCGGTCCATGAGCGCGGCCAGGTCGAGCTGGTCGGCGTCGTGGATGGCGGGTGCGACGAGCCCGCCGCCACGCAGCGAGACCGCGACGCCGACGTGGACACCGCCGCCGGGCACGAACCCGTGCTCGCCCCAGAAGCCGTTGAGCTGCGGCACCTGACGCGCGGCGAGCGCGGACGCCTTGAGCAGCAGCGCCGCCGGCACGATCCGCCGGGTGACCGGCAGCCGGCGGTTGCACTCGCGCAGCCACGCCATGGCGGCGGCGAGGTCCACGCTCTCGGTCAGGTAGTAGTGCGGGATCTCGCGCTTGGACCTGGCCATGAGCGCGGCGATCGTCGTCCGCATGGCGGCGGTCCGGTCTGCCGCGGCGGCCGCCGCCACTGGTGCGCTCGGTGCACCCCGGGCAACGGTGTCCGCGGCGTGGCGGACCTGGCCGGCGTGCACGACGCCGTCCGCCGCGGTGGGCACGGAGGTGAGGTCCACCCGGAGTTCGCGGGCCAGGCGTCGCGCCAGCGGTGTGCTCCGCACCCGGGTGGGGGCGGTCGCCGCCCGCTCGACGTCGATGCGCATGATGCGGGCGCCGGGGCCGCTGCCGTGCAGGGCGGCGAGGTCGACGTGGCGGGCGGCAGCGAGCCGGCGTACCAGCGGCGACAGGACCGGGGACGGCTCGCCGCCGTCGCCCGTCGGCGGCGGCGCGGGCGCCCGCACAGCGGCCGGCGAGGCTGCGCCGGCAGGTGGTGCGGTGGGCGGTGGTGCGGCGTCGGCGATGGTGGCCAGCACGGTGCCGACCGGGACGCGGTCCCCCGGCTCGACGACGAGGTCCTGGACGACGCCGTCGGCGAAGCATTCGACGTCGATGGCGGCCTTGTCGGTGTCGACCACCGCGACGATGTCACCGTGGTGGACGGGGTCGCCGGGGTGCACGAGCCACTCCAGCAGCGTCCCGTCCGTCATGTCGGCGCCGAGCGACGGCATCCGGAACTCGCTCACGACGCACCGACCAGCTCCCCTGCGGCGCGGACGATCCCGGCCGGCTGTGGCAGGGCGGCGGCCTCGAGGTGCTGCGCGTACGGCAGCGGCACCTCCGCCGAGCAGACCCGGCCGACCGGCGCGTCGAGCTCGTAGAACGCCTGCTCCACGATGCGCGTGGTGATCTCGGCGGCGAGACTGCCGGAGCGCCAGCCCTCGTCGACGATCAGCGCGCGATGGGTACGGGCGACGGACTCCATCACGGTCACGTCGTCGATCGGTCGCAGCACCCGCAGGTCGATCACCTCGGCGTCGACGCCGCTGTCCGCCAGCTCCTCGGCGGCGGTCAGCGTCTTACCCAGCGTGCCGCCGTAGGTGACGATCGTGACGTCCCGGCCGGCCCGCCGGATCCGGGCGCGGTCCAGGTCGGTGGGGCCGGCGTCGTCGGGCAGGTCGCCGCTGGTGTTGTACAGCGAGCCGTGCTCGAAGACGAGCACCGGGTCCGGGTCCTGCAGGGCCGTCCACAGCATCCCGCGGGCGTCGGCGAGCGTCGCCGGCGCGGCGATGCGCAGCCCCGGAATGTGCGCGTACCAGCCTTCGAGACTGTGCGAGTGCTGCGCCGCCAGCTGCCGGCCGCCGCCGGTCGTCATCCGGATCACCAGCGGCACGCCGCACTGGCCGGCGGACATGTGCCGCAGCGTCGCCGCGTTGTTCATGATCTGGTCCAGGGCGAGCAGGCTGAAGTTGACGGTCATGATCTCCACGACGGGTCGCATGCCGTTCATGGCGGCACCGATGCCCGCGCCGACGAAGGCGGACTCCGACAGCGGTGTGTCGCGGATCCGTTCGGGACCGAACTCCTCCAGCAGCCCGAGGCTCACGCCGAACGCGCCGCCGTAGCGGCCCACGTCCTCGCCCATGAGGAAGACGCGCTCATCGCGCCGCAGCGCATCGCGCAGCGCCTCCCGCAGCGCCTCCCGGTAGGTGATCTCAGCCATGGCGGGTGCGCTGCTCGGCGAGGAGGAAGCGGGTGAGGTCGGCGACGTCCTCGACCGGCGCCGCGTCGGCTGCGGCGACGGCGGCGTCGATCTCCGCCGCGACCGCCGCCTCCATCGCCGCCACCGCGGCGGCGTCGACGGCCCCGCCGTCGGTCAGCTGCTTGAGGAGCCGGTCGATGGGGTCGCGCCGCTTCCAACGGGCGATCTCCGCCTTGTCGCGGTACCGGTCCGGGTCGTACATCGAGTGGGCCCGGAACCGGTACGTGCGCAGCTCCAGGAAGAACGGGCCGTGACCGCCGCGCACGGACGCGACGGCGTCGAGGGCGGCGGCCCGCACGGCGAGCACGTCCATGCCGTCCACGGCGGCGGACGGCATGCCGTACGAGCCGGCCCGCGCGGCCAGGTCGGTGACGGCGTGGGTGCGCTCCAGCGCGGTGCCCATGGCGTAACGGTTGTTCTCGCAGCAGAACAGGACGGGCAGCCGCCACAGCGCGGCCAGATTCATGCACTCGTGGAACTCGCCCTCCGCCACCGCGCCGTCACCGAAGAAGCACGCGGTCACCGCGGAACGCCCCCGCATCCGGTCGGCCAGTGCCAGGCCGACCGCGAGCGGCAGGCCACCGGCGACGATCGCGTTGCCGCCGTAGAAGCGCCGCCCGATGTCGAACAGGTGCATGGAGCCGCCCCGGCCGCGGCTGCAGCCGGTGACCCTGCCGAACATCTCGGCCGTGACCGCCTCGGCACTGACACCGCGCACGAGCGCGTGGCCGTGCTCGCGGTACGTGGACACGATGGCGTCATCCGCGGACAGCGCCCCGATCGCGCCGACCGCGACCGCCTCCTCACCGATGTACAGGTGCATGAACCCGCGGATCTTCGCCGCGCTGTACAGCTGCACGCACCGCTCCTCGAACCGGCGCACCCGGACCATCTGCCGGAGCAGCTCCACGCGCGGGTCGGCCGGGGCCGCCGGCCGGGTGGCCGACTGGACGACCGGCTGGGTTCCGGCAGTCATCGTGACACCTCCAACATGGACAGGTCGCCCTCCGGCAGGCCGAGCTCTCGGGCCTTGAGCAGCCGCCGCATCACCTTGCCGCTCCGCGTGTGCGGGAGGTGCTGGTCGAACGCGATCTCCTTCGGGGCGAGCGCGGCGAGCCGGCGCCTGCCGAGCGCGAGCAGCTCGAGCCGCAGCGCGTCGACCGGCTGATACCCCGGCTTCAACGACACGAACGCCTTGACGACCTCACCGGCCACGGCGTCGGGCTTGCCGATGACGCCGACCTCCGCCACCGCCGGATGCTCCATGAGGACGCTCTCGACCTCGAACGGGCCGATCAGGTGCCCGGCCGACTTGATGATGTCGTCTCCCCGGCCGACGAACCAGTAGTAGCCCTCCTCGTCACGTCTGGCCAGATCACCGCTGAGATACCACCCACCGGCAAACGCGGCGCGGTAGCGTTCCTCGTCGCCGAGGTAGCCGCGGAACATCGACGGCCAGCCGGGGCGCAGGGCAAGCTCGCCGACGGCACCCGGGGTTTCCAGGACGCGGACGGCGCCGTCGACGACCCGGGCCCGCCCGTCGTCGCCCCGCTCCAGCAGCGCCGCCTCGACGCCGGGTATCGGGCGGCCCATGGAGCCGGGTTTGACGTCCATGCCCGCGTAGTTGCTGATCATGATCGCGCCGGTCTCGGTCTGCCACCACGTGTCGTGCGCGGGCCGGCCGAACACCTCCCGCGTCCACAGCACCGTCTCCGGGTTGAGCGGCTCGCCGACCGCGGCGATGAACCGCAACGCCGACAGGTCGTGCCGGCGGGCCGGCTCCGCGCCGTGCCGCATGAGCATCCGCAGCGCCGTCGGCGCCGTGTACCAGTTCGTGACCCGGAGCCGCTGCAGCGTGTCGTACCAGCGGGGAGCGTCGAACTCGGCGGCGTCGACGACGACCGTGACGCCGTGCACCAGCGGCGCGACGATGCCGTACGAGGTGCCGGTCACCCAACCGGGGTCTGCGGTGCACCAGAACACGTCGTCGGGGTGCAGGTCGAGGGCGTACAGGGCGGTGGCGTAGTGCGCGACGACGGCCTCATGTACGTGGACCGCGCCCTTGGGGTGGCCGGTGGTGCCGCTGGTGAAGTGCAGCAACGCAATGTCGTCCGGGTCCGTCGGCGGCACCTCGAACGTGTCCGCCGCCGCGTCGACCGCGGCCGTGAACGACTCGGTGCCCTCCGGCGCGGGGCCGTCGCCGACGACCAGCACGTGACGCAGCTCCGGCAGGTCGGCACGGACCGGCGCCACCCGCCGCCGGTACAGCTCGGGCGTGGTCACCAGGACCTTGCCGCCGCCGCGATGCAGCCGCTCCCGGACCGGTTCGGGACCGAACGCAGGGAACAGCGGCGCGCACACGCTGGTGGCGCGCAGCGTGCCGAGCGCCGACACGTACAGCTCGGGGGTGCGGCCGAGCAGGGTGAACACGCGGTCACCACGGCCGATGCCGCGGGCGCGCAGCGCATTGGCGAAGCGGCTCGTGCGACGGGCCAGCTCCGCGTACGTGACGTCCTGCACGGCGCCGGAGCGGTCCACGCAGCGCAGTGCGACGGCACCGGCCCGCTCGCCGGTGGCGTGCCGGTCGACCGCCTCGTAGCCGATGTTGAGCCCCCGGCCACCGGGCAGGCCGGACAGCCACGACCGGGCGCGCTGCCAGGTGAAGTCGTGCCGGACCCAGGCGTAGTCGGCCAGGTTGGCTCGCTCGCGGTCGGCCGCCGTCTTCAGGATGCGTTCGCTCATCATCGGGGTGCCATCTCCGTTCGGGAGGAACGGCTGCGTCACGAATTGCTCGTCGTGTCCAGCGTCGCGCGGATCGTCCGGCACGCCCAGCGCCCTTGGTACGGCAGCGCCCAGGCCCGAGCCGCGCTTCGTTGGGCTCGAGGTCGTGCGGCGGCACGGAACCTGCAGCGCTGACGGTCGCCGCCGTCGCCGTCACCGCGGCACGGTGGAGGGATATGGTCGATGCCAGTGGCCGCACCGACCTGTGCGAGCTCCGGCGGTCGGCCGCCGGATCCGCGGCAGTCCGGCCCGCCGCTGTCACCTGGAGTTGGACCATGCAGATCGCAACCCCGATCTTCAGCGACCGGGTCGACGCGGGCCGCCAGCTGGGCCGCAAGTTGTCCCGGCTGCGCGGCCAGGACGTCGTGGTGCTGGGCCTGCCCCGCGGCGGCGTGCCCGTCGCCGCCCAGGTCGCAGACGAACTGCACGCCCCGCTGGACGTCATCGTCGTGCGCAAGCTCGGCGTGCCGTGGCAGCCCGAGCTCGGCATGGGCGCCATCAGCGAAGACGGCGTGCGCATCCTCAACCCGCGCATCCTCGGCCTTGTCCGTCGGCGTCGGGCATCCGGCGCCGTCCACTCGCCGGTAGGCGGCCGGCCCGGCCAGGCCGTCCCTCGAAGCCGATGTTCAAGCTTCGTCGCTCGGGCAGCCCGGCGAGCCACGACCGAGCTACTGGCCGCGTGAAGTCGTGCCGAACCCACGGGCGATCACTGAGGCTGGCGTTCGTCCGGTCTTCTGCGCTCTTCGCGATCGGTTCGTACGCCATCACTGTTCGCTTCCCCCGGAGGAACCGGCGAAACCTCGCGGGCTGGCTGCGGGGGAGCAGGGTTGAGTCAGCGTACGACTGCGACCGGGCAAGCTGCGCGGTGCAGGACTCGCCGGGTGACCGTGCCGAGCAGTTTGCTCGCTGCGGCCGACGTGCGAGCAGGCCGAAACGACGAGCATCGACGCGTCCTGGGAGGCCTGCGTGAGCGCCTCCGCGGGATCGCTGTGCAGTACCGCGCGCCGCCGCACCAGCACCTGTGGATACTTGTCGTTCCAACCGGCGAGCGCTTCTGCCAGCACCCGATCGGCCTCGTCTTGGCCGTCCGGCATCTGCCGGCGCAGCATGGGTTTCTCGTTGCGGCCGGTCTCACGACGCGCTGGAATTCCTCGCGAGCCTCAGGTTCGAAGAGAACGAGATCGAGTACCTCCGGCAGTCGGCCGTGCTCGGCGGGCGCGCACCGAGCCCGCCGACCGGCCGTCGAGCTCCGGGCGGCTCGCGGCCGCTGCGACACCGACCTGGCCTGGCCGCCTGCGACGGCTGGACTGGCCGACCGATCCCGTGCCCGAACGGCGGTGCACGTCATCAGGCCGTTGCGTACGCCCAGTGCGCGGCTGGCCGCTTGGCTTCGCTGACAGATTTCCAGAGCCTCAGTGTCGGGCCACAGCACCGGCGCGGTTGCGTGCTCGAGGAGTTGCTGGGTGACCGACCCGAGCCGCAGCTCGTCGGAGCCGCCCGTGCCGCGGGGGCCGAGCACGATCATGAGCGCGTCACGCGACTCGGCGAGCAGGACTGGCGCCGGAGGTCCGTGAAGACAGCGCAGGTCTACCCGGACCCGGGGGTGTTTGGCTCGCCAGGGCTGCACGTCCGCTGCCAGTGCCTGGTCCGCGAGGTCGGCGAACCGGGCCGGGCTCGAGGCGAAACCCCAGCGGCGCGGCGGTTCCTGCCAGGCTCGCAGCGCGATCAGGTCGACGTGACGTGATGCCGCTTCAGCGAAGGCCAGTTCGATGGCCAGCTGCGCGTTGTCCGAACTGTCGGTGCCACCAGCACCGGCAGGTGCTGCGGCAGCACGGCGGCCGGGTCGGCCCAGCGCTGCGCGTCGTGGACGACGAGCACTGGGCAGTGGGCGTGCACCGCCAGCTGTAGGCCTAGGGAATCCGCCGGCAGTGGCTCAACGCCACCCGGCCCGCGGCTGCCGACCACGACCAGGCTCGCGCGGCGGGACTGCTCGACGAGGATCTGGGCGGCCCCGCCCTGCCACGTGCTGGTGATGACGTGGAGGTTGGGCTGGAAGCCTTGGGCCGCGACGGCGGCCTGCGCGGCCAGTTGGTGGTCGTCGGGCGTCGGCTCGTGCTGACCCGAAGCACCCAGCGTGTGGGTGATCTGCAGCGGCCGCTGGAGGCGTACTGCCTCGTCGGCGGCCCAGCGAACGGCGCCCGTGCTAGCTGGGGAGCCGTCGATGCCGACGATCACCGGCGGGTCCAAGCTGGTCGTGTGGGTCTTGCGTGACGGCGTGCTTGCCGCTGATGCCCTTCGATGTTGGGCCGATCCAGTGACATCGTTCGGCATCCGCCACGGATCCAGTTGACCGGAGTGAAGCCGGAAGGTCTGTCGACGGCGAGTGACTGTCGGCAACCTCTCACTCGATGCCGGGATGGTGATTGTTCGGGGGACGTGCGACGGAGTGAGGGGCGACTGCGGGTCCCGTGGTGTGGTGGCGGAGTGTTTGCGAGGCATGGTCGAGGCATGGTTACGGTCAAGGAACCCCGTGAGCAGGTATTCAACGGCACGTTCGACGGCAACGACACCGCTGGCTGGTTCGCTGCCGGGACGGCGCTGGCAGCGGCCGACGGGAAGCTCAGGGTGCAGGTGCCGGGTGGCACGCAGCAGCGCTGGGACGTGCTCGTCGGTGAGAACGACATCCGGTTGAACGCCAGCACGCCGTACTCGGTCTCGTTCACCGCGTCGGCCAGCCGGCCGGTGACGATCAAGGCGCAGGTCCAGCTCGGCGACCCGCCGTACACGGCGACATGGTCACAGGACGTGCAGCTGACCATGAACCCGCAGCAGTACCACTACTCGTTCACCTCCAACCTCGACACCGACCGGGGCCAGGTCTCCTTCCAGATCGGCGGCTCCGGCGAGGCGTGGACGTTCACCCTCGACGACGTCTCGCTGGTCGGTGGCGAACCGTGGCCGTGGTACGTCCCTGAGACGGACCCGCCGGTGCGCGTCAACCAGGTCGGCTACCTACCGGACGGGCCGAAGCACGCGACCGCGGTGACCGACGCGCCCGACCCGCAGTCCTGGCAGGTCGTCTCCGGCGCGGGCGAGGTCGTGGCGTCCGGCCGGTCGACCCCACGCGGCGTCGACGCGTCGTCGGGGCAGAAGGTGCACACCATCGACTTCTCGACGGTGACCGCGCCCGGCACGGGTTACGTGCTGCGCGTCGGCGGGCAGCAGAGCTTCCCGTTCACGATCGCCGGCTCCATCTACGACAAGCTGTGCCGGGACGCGTTGCACTTCTTCTACGTGCAGCGCAGCGGCATCGCCATCGACGACGCGCTCGCGCCCGGCTACGCCCGGCCGGCCGGTCACGTCGGTGTGCCGCCCAACCAGGGCGACACCAGCGTGCCGTGCCAGCCCGGCACCGGCGACTACCGGCTCGACGTGCACGGCGGCTGGTACGACGCCGGCGACCACGGCAAGTACGTCGTCAACGGCGGCATCGCCACCGCTCAGCTGCTCGGCCTGTACGAGCGGGCCACGACCGCGCAGACCGGCAACCCGGACGCGCTCGGCGACGGCACCCTCGACATCCCGGAGCACGGCAACAAGGTCCCGGACGTCCTCGACGAAGCCCGCTGGGAGCTCGAGTTCATGCTGCGCATGCAGGTCCCGGACGGCAGACCGAACGCCGGCATGGCCCACCACAAGGTCCACGACCGCGGCTGGACGGACCTGCCCTGTCTGCCCGACCAGGACCCCAAGGTCCGCGAGCTGCATCCGCCGTCGACCGCGGCGACCCTCAACCTCGCAGCGGCCGCGGCCCAGGCCGCCCGGCTGTTCAAGCCCTTCGACGGCCCGTTCGCCGACCGCTGCCTGGCCGCGGCCCGCACCGCGTGGAAGGCCGCGCAGGATCATCCGGCGATGATCGCCAGGCCGGACGACAGCGACGGCGGCGGCGCCTACGATGACGACGACGTCCGCGACGAGTTCTACTGGGCCGCGGCCGAGCTGTTCATCACGACCGGCGAGCAGCCGTACCTCGACTACCTGCGCTCGTCGCCGTACTGGACCGGCGACGCCTTCCGCAACACCGGACCCGGCTGGAAGTTCGTCGCGCCGCTCGGCCGGATCGACCTGGCCACCGTCCCCAGCAAACTGGCCGGCAACGACCGCGACGCCGCCCGCTCCTCCGTGCGCGAGGCCGCCGACCACTACCTGCAGACCATCCGCGACCAGGCCTACGGCGTCCCGATCGGGGAGAACGACTACACGTGGGGCTCCACGAGCGTGATCCTCAACAAGCTCATGGTCATCGCCACCGCGTTCGACCTGACCGGCGACCAGCGCTACCGCGACGGCGTCCTCGAAGGCCTCGACTTCATCCTCGGCCGCAACGCCCTCAACAACTCCTACGTCACCGGCTACGGCAGCCGCTGCTCACACAACCAGCACAGCCGCATCTACGGCCACCAACTCGACCCCAGGCTGCCCCAGCCGCCATCGGGCGCGATCGCAGGCGGACCCAACCCCGGCCTGGAGGACCCGAAGGCGAAGAAGGTCCTGCTCCACACGCCCACCGCGGAACACCCCAAACCACAGTTCTGCTACCTCGACGACATCGACTCCTGGTCCACCAACGAGGTCGCGATCAACTGGAACTCCGCGCTGTCCTGGGTCGCATCCTTCGCCGCGGACCAACGCCCACACGACAACCACGACGGCCCGCTCCACATCGGCGACGTGACCGTCAGCCTGGGCGGTGACCATCAGGTCAACGTCGTGGTGCCGGTCGGCTGGTCCTTGCACGTCGAGTCGGCCCCGGCGGGGCGATGAAGGCCCCCGCCGGTACACCGCCGATGCGGGGGTGATCCGGGTGAACGACAAGGTGCAGCTGCCGGCGAGCTTTGTGAACCAGTCCGGCGACGACCTCGCCGGGCCTATCAGGCACGCACTGATCACGTTCAACCTACTCGAGGACAAGGGCGACGACGTCACCGTCTGGAAGACGCCGTTCGACAAACAGGCGATCACCGCGGGCGCCCTGGCCCTCAGCAAATGGACGGGCACGGCGATCGCCTCGGTCGGCGGCGTCGCCACCGTCCTCGCGACGATCGCGGCGTTCACCGCGACCGAGCGGATCGCCTACGCGGCCTCGGCAGTCGTCCTGCTGGTCGGCGTCGCGCTCGCACTGGCCCTGCTGGCGCGCGCCGACGTCACAGCCCGCGCCACCGCGACAGCGGCGATGTACCAGGCACGCGCCCAGGTCGCGGCAAGCTTCCTCACCACCACCGGCGCCGTCCTCGGGCCGGAGCCGCAGTACTGGGCCAAGTCCAACAAGGACAACCATTGGCATCCGATCAGCGAGTTCAAGCAACAGGGCCGCGACATCATCGCGGTGCGACCGGACGGCTCCTCCCTGCACATCGCCGACATCGACGACCTGGAGATCTCCCACGTGCACTCGGTGCGCTGACAGTGAGGTCCGGTCCACCGCCCAGCCTTGCGTCCAGGCGGAGGATTGGGCCGCGTGGCGGCCGTTTGCGCGAGTTCAGGACGAACTACGGAACCTGCGTCGACTTGGCGGCGCAGTGACCGCGTAACCGCCCAGGTGACGTACCGGCGGACGACCAGCCGTGCCGGCGCGGGCACCTGCTCGAGGATCTGAACGACTCTGGCGTGGTAGCCACCAGGGTCGGTGCCCGCTCCGGCGGGCGGCCCACGGCCAGCCGGCATTCAGCGCATCGGCCAGCGCGTAGCTGTCGGGTGAACTGGCCACAGGTGGTGCGTTCGTACGCGCCAAGGATCGAGACAGCGGTCAGGGCCAGGAAGTACCGCTGGTCGCCCGGAGCGGTGGGCAGCACCCGGCGCAGCAGGGCCGGCGCGGCGGCGGCCAGCGCGCCGAGGCTGCCGGCCGCCGCGGCCACGGCGTTGTAGCGGCCCAGCCCGGTGACGAGGGGCTTCTGGCCGGGTACGGCGGTGGCGAGCATCGCCTGTTCCATGGTGGTGAACGGGCCGGACTCGACGACCTCGGTGGACAGCACCCCGAGCAGGGCGACCGCGGCCAGCAGCGGCCAGCAGCGGCCACCAGGGGGTGGATGCGTAGGCCACGCCGGTGGCGGTGAGCATGATGTAGAGGGTGAGGTAGGTGCAGGCGGCGGCCGACCCGGTCGGCCAGGACGCCGACGGTCAGGCTGGCCAGCACGGTGCCGGCCACGACGCAGGCCAGGACCAGGCCCACCTCGGTCGGGCTCAGCCCGGTGGCGGCGAGGGTGGCGCCCAGCAGCACCGCGGCCAGGCCGTAGCCGAACGCCCGGCCGGCCTGGGCGGTCAGGATCCACCGGGAGTCCGCTGTGTTCACCGGGGTTCCAGGTGTTCACCAGGGCCAGTGCAGGGCGAGGCCGGCGGCGGCGCTGAGCCCGACCAGGATCGGTTCTTTGATCTTCCACTTCAGCAGCAGGACGAGCGCGACCACCGCGATGATGGCGGCGGGCCAGTCGGCTCGATCCTGTCGGGACCGGTCGGTGCCCGGGGCGGTGGGAGGGTCGGCAGCGGTGTCGGCGTCGGGTTTGGGCCGGGGGAGTGGCCTGGGGATCAGCGCGCCGATGAGCTGCTCGACGGCCGGTCCGCTGCGTCTCATGGCGGTCATCGTGACCGCGCCGCGATCGAGGGACGTGTGCCACAAATGGGCTGGTCACCCGATCGAGTGACCGAGCACGCGACAGCACACCAACACCGTGGGCGGCCGGGCCCTGACTCGATGTTGGTGTAATCCCATACGAACTGGTGTCGAAGGGGGATGCATGCGTTTGACCGCATCGACGAAGAGCCGCTTCTTCAAGTGGCTAAGCCCCGCGTAGGTGTCAGCCACACGGGCAACTCCGACAGCCCGCGGTGGGGCCGCCGCCGTACGTCGCGCCCTGTGGTGCCGGAGGCTGATCTACAGATATCGTATTCCGATATCGGCTATCGTTAGCCAAAGGTCGCCTGTAGGAGTTGGTGAGCGGTGAGCGGGGCGTCAGCGGTCATGGACGGGCGGCTTCGCCGGCAGCTGGGGCTGTTCGATGCGGTGACGATCGGGCTGGGTTCGATGATCGGGGCCGGGATCTTCGCCGTGCTCGCGCCAGCGGCCGCCGCGGCCGGGTCCGGGCTGCTGGTCGGCCTGGCGGTGGCGGCCGTGGTCGCCTACTGCAACGCCACCTCCTCAGCGCGGCTCGCCGCCCTCTATCCGGCGTCTGGGGGCACATACGTCTACGGTCGTGAACGTCTCGGCGAGTTCTGGGGCTATCTGGCCGGGTGGGGTTTCGTGGTCGGCAAGACGGCGTCGTGCGCGGCGATGGCGCTCACCGTGGGGGTGTATGTCTGGCCGCAGCACGCGCACGCCGTCGCGGTCGCCGCGGTGGTGACGCTGACCGCCGTCAACTACGTCGGGGTGCAGAAGTCCGCCTGGCTGACCCGGGCCATCGTGGCGGTCGTGCTGGTCGTGCTCGCCGGTGTGGTCGTCGTCTGCGGCACCGCGGACACGGCGGATGCGGGCCTGGTGTTCGTCGGACGCGGCGTCACGGCCGGCGGCGTGTTGCAGGCTGCCGCGCTGCTGTTCTTCGCCTTCGCCGGCTACGCGCGCATCGCCACGCTCGGTGAGGAGGTCCGCGACCCGGCCCGCACCATTCCCAGGGCGATCCCGCTCGCGCTCGGCATCGCCCTGGGCGTCTACGCGTTCGTCTCGGTCGCGGTCTTGGCGGTCCTCGGCGGCCATCTCGCCGGCACCACCGCGCCCCTGACCGACGCGGTCCGCGCCGCCGGATGGACGTCGTTGGTGCCGGTGGTGCGCGTGGGCGCCGCGGTCGCCGCGCTGGGCTCGCTGCTCGCGCTGATCCTCGGCGTGTCCCGCACCAGCTTCGCGATGGCCCGCGACCGGCACCTACCCCGCGCCCTGGCTGCCGTGCACCCCCGGTTCGGGGTGCCGCACCGCGCTGAACTGGCCGTCGGTGCGGTGGTGGCCGTCGTGGCGGCCACCGCGGACGTGCGTGCTGCCATCGGCTTCTCGTCGTTCGCCGTGCTGGTGTACTACGCCGTCGCCAATGCCAGTGCGTGGACGTTGCGCCCAGGCGAGGGCCGCCCACCACGGCTCATCCCGGTGCTCGGCATCGTCGGCTGCCTGGCCCTGGCCTTCGCGTTGCCGCTGCAATCCGTGCTCGCCGGTGCAGGGGTCGTGACCTTCGGCGCCATCGCCTACGGCGTCCGCCGCCTCCGTACCCCCGGCACCGACCGCACCAACGAGCTTCCGCACGCTTGAGGAGCCCGTCCACCCCCGGCCCAGCCAGCTGCAAGACCAAGGCCCGTCGCTGCCTGCAGGCGCCCCAGGGACCGGGTCAGGTGCCAGCGTCCCCGAGGACCTCGCGGGCCAATTCGGCCAGTGCGCGCCTGTCCTCCTCGAGGGCGAGACGGCCCGCTTCGGTCGCCCGATACACCCGCCGGACGCGACCCTCGACAACCTGCTGCTCAGAGACCAGCAGTCCGTCCGTCTCCAGCCGGTGCAGCGTCGGATACAGCGTTCCCGGGCTGATCTGGTAGCCGTGCTCAGCCAACTCGGCCGTCATCCACGCGCCGTGAATCTCTCCGATGGCGGCGTGGTGCAGGATGTGCAGTCGCACCGCACCCCGCTGAAACTCCCGCACGCACCCACCGCCTCACACAATGACGAACCCGATATCGGGCCCCGATTCTATGCCGGTGCAACCCAGCTGACGACGCTGCCTGTCGACCCTCACGTGTCCACCGCGACGTGTGCGGACTACCGAGGTCAGGCCGGTCGCCGGATCTGCACGCAGTCCGATGGCTCCGGCCCGGCGGGCTCGCGCGAATGCAGAGGCGGGGTGAGGAGGGCGAGGCCGGGGAAGCTGGCGCACCTACGCGGTCCGGAGCCGTCCGGTTTGTGGTATCCCGCGTTCACGCCATGTCGGGCGGGGCGGCGACGAGGATCGGAAGTGGGTCAGCTGTCGGGGTCGAAGGCGCCGTCGAACTCGAAGGCCGGGTTGGGCACGTCGTTGCCGTGGGTGTCGGTGATGGTGGCCGGTCCGACGAGTTTGGATGGGCCGCCGGCGACGTAGGTGGCGTCCGCGTTGGCCGTGACCTCGAACTTGCCTTCCTGGTGCTGGCCGGTGTCGTCGGTGAAGGCGATCATGCAGATCCAGTTGGCGCCGGGTCCGGAGTCGGGCACCTTCGGGCCGCCGCGGTCGCAGGCGGCGTGCGCGTCGATGGCAGCGGCGGTGACGGTCCTGCCGAGGATGGCTGAGCGCTGGACGTAGAGGTTGGCGAACGTCGGGCCGATCGCTCGTTCCAGGCGGGCGCTGGTGATGTCCTCGCCGCCGCGGCCTGCGGTGGCGGCGAACACGGCGGCGACGGCGAGGACCGCGGCGGCCGGGGCGGTGACGTGGGAGCGGATGCGGGTCATGGCGGTCAGCCTCCGGTGATGTCGCGGCGGCGCAGCGCCAGGTAGCCGATGAGCAGGCACACGGCGGTCCAGCCGGCGGCGACCGCGGCGGCCTGGACGATCGGGCCGGTGAAGCGCTGCGCGGTGAACAGGCCGTGCCAGGCCTCGAAGCCGGTGGTGAGCAGCAGTCGCCGGGCGAGGTCGAGGCCGCCGAGGGTGGACAGCAGCTGCATGGCGAAGCCGAGCACGACCGGGGCGGTGACCCCGGCGGTGGGGTTGCGCGTCAGTACGGACAGCAGCAGCGCCAGCGCGGTGAAGCCGAGCATGGGCGCGATCGCGGTGGCCCAGGCGGCGGCGACCAGCGGCAGCGCGGTCCCGGCCGGGATGAGCTGCCCGGACAGGCCAGGCAGCGGCTGCCGGCCGACGATGAGCACGCCGGAGACGATCGTGCTGGCCGCGAGGGCCAGTAGGGCGACGAGGTTGAACAGCACGGCGGTGAGGGCTTTGGCGGCGTAGAGCTGGCCGCGACCGGCCGAGCGGGTCAGGATCGTCTTCCAGGTGCCGTGGCCGTCCTCGCCGGCGAAGATGTCCCCGGCGACGAGCGCGGCGAGCAGTGGGAACAGCCACTGGTGGGCGAAGGCGAGGATGAGCAGGGCGTCGGCGAAGCCGCTGGCGTGGATGTGCCGGCCGTAGATGGTGTCCGACGGCGGCTGCTGCCCGGTGAACACCGCGACGATGAGCGGCGGGACGATCAGGCAGCCGAGGAGCAGGTAGCGAGCCCGGGCCTGGGCGGCGACCTTGGTGAGCTCCCAGCGCAGCACGGTGAGCGTGGCCGGCCGGCGCGTCAGCGCGACGCCGCCGGCGCCGGTGGTGGTGGAAGTGGTGCTGGTGGTGGCGGCGTGCGTCATCGGTGGGCTCCGGTCGGGACGGCGGCGCGGCGCAGGTCGGCGGTGGGCGCGTCGGGTGCGGTCTCGGTGAGCATGAAGAACAGGGCCTCCAGCGGTGTTTCGGACAGGGTCAGGCCGCGCAGCCCGATGCCGGCGCCGACGATGGCGGCGATGAGCGCGTCGAGGTCGGTTTCGTCGCCGCGGACCGCGAGGCCGCCGCCGTCGGCCGAGTCGACCGTCAGGCCGTGCGTGGCTGCGAGCGCGGCGGCGCGCGGATCGTCGGTGGTGGCGAGGCGGTGCGCCTGGGCGGGCGCCCGTCCGCGGAGGGTCGCGATGGAGCCGTGGTAGACGACCTGACCGGTGCGCATGATGGTGACGTCGTCGCAGATCTGTTCGACCTCGGCCATGTCGTGGCTGGACAGCAGCACGGTCAGGCCGCTGCCCGCGAGGCGTTTCACGAGGGCGCGCATGTCGCGGATGCCTGCCGGGTCGAGACCGTTGGCGGGCTCGTCGAGGACCAGCAGCCGCGGGTCGCGCAGCAGCGCGGCGGCCACGCCGAGGCGCTGGCGCATGCCGAAGGAGTAGCCGCGGACCTTCTCCCGGTCCCGGCCGGCCAGGTCGACCAGGTCGAGGACCTCGTCCACGCGCCGGGTGGCGGTCGGGGTGTCGAGGCCGTCGAGGCCGGCGAGGAGCCGCAGGTTGCGCCGCCCGGACAGGCCCGGGTAGAACCGGGGGCTCTCGATGAAGCCGGCGACGCCGTCGAGGGTGCGCACGCCGTCGCGGGGCCAGGACCGGCCGAACACCTCGAGGGTGCCGCCGTCGGGGCGGATCAGCCCGAACAGCATGCGCAGCAGCGTGGTCTTGCCCGCGCCGTTGGGGCCGAGGAGGCCGTACACCTCGCCCTGGGCGACCTGCAGGCTGATGCGGTCGACCGCCGTCAGCGCCCCGAACGTCTTCGTGAGGTCGACGGCGTCGACCGCCAGCACATCGTTCATGCCCGCCGACGCTAGCGACGCCAGATGAAACAGACATGAAGCCCGCCGGGGCCGTGATGAACTGGGCGGCATGCGCGTACTGGTGGTGGAGGACGAGCGGCGCCTTGCGCAGCTCGTCTCGCGCGGCCTGGCCGAGGCCGGTCACGAGACCGAGACCCGGCACACGGGCCCGGACGGGCTGCTCGCCGCGGCCACCGGCCGTTTCGACGCCGTCGTGCTCGACGTGATGCTGCCGGGCCTTGACGGCGTCACCGTCTGCCGGCGGCTGCGGCAGTCCGGACACCGGGTGCCGGTGCTCCTGCTGACCGCCCGCGGTGAGGTCCCCGACCGTGTCACCGGGCTCGACGCCGGCGCCGACGACTACCTCACCAAACCGTTCTCCTTCGACGAGCTCCTCGCCCGGCTGCGGGCCCTGCACCGCCGCACCGCCGAGGCCGCCGCCGCTGCGCTGACCGCCGGTGACCTGACGCTCGACCCGGCCGCCCGGCGGGTCACCCGCAACGGCGCCGAGGTCGAGGTGTCGGCCCGGGAGTTCGACATCCTCGCCCTGCTCATGGCGCGGGCCGGGCAGTGCGTCACCCGGTACCAGATCCTCGACGAGGTGTGGGACGGCGAGACCGACCTGCGCTCCAACGTCATCGACGTGTACATCGCGAACCTGCGCGGCAAGGTCGACAAGCCGTTCGGCCGGCACGCCATCGAGACCCTGCGCGGCGCCGGCTACCGGCTGCGTCCCGACGGTGGCTGACACTCCCCGGCGCACGTCTCGGTGGCGGCGCCTTCCGGTCCGGGTCAGGCTCATCACCGGGTTCGCGGCCGCGATGCTGGTCGTGCTCACCGGCGCCGGCGCGTTCGTGTACGTGCGGGTGCAGTTCGCCCTCGACCGGGGCCTCGACGCCGACCTCGCGGCACAGTCCACGGCGGTGACCGCCGCCCTGCACGACGGCACGCTCGGACCACGCAACCCTGCCGTCGTCTCCGGCGGCCTCTACCAGATCCTCGACCCGACCGGTGCGATCCTGCAGGCCAGCCCGGGCCTCACCGGCCGCCCGCTGCTCACGGCCGGCCAGGTGGCGGCCGCCCGGCGCACGACGGTCCGCACCGACCGGGGCACCTTGCTGCCGATGAGCGCCGAACCGCTGCGCGTGCTCGCGACGCCGCTGTCCCCGGACGCGGCGCCCGCCGCCGGGCGACCGGCGATCATGGTCGTCGCGGTGCGCCGTGACCAGCGCGACGAGGCCCTGCGGGAACTCATCGCGCAGCTCACCCTGGCGAACCTCGCGGCGCTCGCGGTCGCGTCCCTGGTCGGCTACCGCCTGGCCCGGGCCGCGCTCGACCCGGTCGAGCGCTACCGGGTGCAGGCCGCCCGCATCGCCGGCGGTGCCACCGGCGTCCGGCTCGACGTGCCGGCGGGTGACGACGAACTGACCCGCCTCGGCGGCACGCTCAACGACATGCTCGCCGCTCTGGACACTGCGCTGCAGCGGGAGCGGCGGTTCGTCAGCGACGCCAGCCACGAGCTGCGCACGCCGCTCACCCTGCTCGCCGCGGAGCTCGA
>NZ_JBEXDG010000023.1:0-146334 GCF_040605635.1 Dactylosporangium sp. NPDC005555 | reverse complement strand
ACAACCCACTCCCGGCGGACTGTTCAGGGGATGAAGCCCACCAGCCACCAGTCCACACCATCAACCCCGCGAATTAGCGGCGACACGCTACTAGGCGCTCAGGACGAGCAGGGGGGTGCCGTCGCCCTTGCGGATCTCGACCTTCTGGATGTTGTCGCGCTTGTACCGGCTGTGCGCCTTGAGCTCATACTCGTCACCGGCGCCGGCGGTCCAGGAGTCGAGCTCCTCGGGTTCGCCGGACTTCGGCACGACGTAGAGCTTGTAGGTCCACTTCCCGTAGCCGCCGCCCGGCTTGTAGGCGCACCGCATACGGACGAGGGTCCCGTCGCCGAGTCCTTCGAGGGCCAGGCTGGCGGTCACCGGTACCGTCGCCGCAACCTCCTGCATGGCAACGAAATCGGGCTGTCCGACCCCGGCGGAGCGCACCCCGAGGACGGCGAGCACGCCCAGGCAGGCGGCGACGAGCGCCGTCCCAGCACTCTGCCAGCGCCGGCGCCGCCGGTCGGTGCGCCGGCTGCGCCGCGCCTGGTCGAGCACCCGGGGCAGAAGTGGGTCAGCAGGGGCGGCCGAAGGACCGGCCCACGAAGACGCCGAAACGGAGGGGCCGGCCCAGGATGCCGCGGCGGAAGGATCCAGCTTGCCCAGCAACACCGGCAGCTCGCCGAACTCCGTCACCGCGGCCCGGCAGTCCGCGCAGGACGCCAGGTGCTGCTCGTATGTCTCGCGCTCTTCGGGCGACTGCGCCCCGAGCACATACACGGCCGAGTCATGGAGGTGCTCACACCTCATTGCCCACCCCCAACTCCTCTAGGACGACCTTCAGCGAACGCAGTGCGTAGTAGGTCCGCGACTTGACGGTGCCCGGGGGCACGCCCAGTCGTTCGGCCGCCTCGGCGACCGATCGTCCCTGGTAGAAGCACTCCACCAGGACCTCGCGGTGCGGTCGGGAAAGTCGGGTCAGCGCCTCCGCGATGACCCAGGACTCCACCGCGCGCTCGGTCTCGTCGACCACGACCGGGGACTCCGGCATCTGGTCGGTGAAGACCTCGCCCACCCGTGCGGAGCGTCGCCGCCACGCGTCGATAGCGAGGTTCCGGGCGGTGGTGAAGAGCCAGGCTCGCACCGAGCCGCGGGCCGGGTCGAGCGCCTCCGGGTGTTGCCAGGCCCGCAGCAGGGTCTCCTGCACGAGGTCCTCGGCCCGTTGGCGGTCTCCGCCGGTCAGTCGCAGCGTGTGGGCGAACAGCGCGTCTCCGTGCTCCTTGTGGAGCGTCTTCAGCAGCAGGTCAGCATCGTCTGTACTCACGCTTTGGCACTATCCGCATCCCTTCCACTGGCTTCTACGCACTAATACGCACAGCGGTTCAAGGCGGCGTCACATGTCATTCACCCGACATCTCTAGGGTGCCGATCTGTCCCCCGTCGCTGTTCAGGACCAGGAGCCCGTAATGTCGGATAACCCACGTCGGCCGTTACCGTTCATCGGATCGGCCAAGGTGACGCACGGTGGCCGTGATCGCATGACCTGCCTGTACCGCTGCGGAAACGCCTGTGAGCACCCGATCCCGAACCAGTCGGACAACCCGTATTTCACCGAGGAGATCAACGCGGTGTCGCGCCGCGGCGTCATGCGCGCCGGCGCCATCGTGCTGGGCATGGCCGGCGCCGGAGCGGCCGTCGGCACGCCGGCGTTCGCCTCGCCCGCAGGGGAGGTCGGCGAGCCTGACGTCGTCGTGCCCGAGGTCGACACGTTCGCGGCCAAGGCCCCCGAGTCGTCGCAGCTGACGTTCAAGGCCGTCACGCCCAACCAGGTCGACGGGATCGTGGTCCCCAACGGGTACGACCACGCCGTCGTCATCAAGTGGGGCGACGAGGTCGTGCCGGGCGCGCCTCGCTTCAACGTGGCGAAGCAGTCCGCCGACGCGCAGTCGAAGCAGTTCGGCTACAACAACGACTTCGTCGCGGTGCTGCCGCTGGACCGCCGTGGCGAGCGGGCGCTGCTGGTGTGCAACCACGAGTACACCAACGAAGACCTGATGTTCCCGAACTTCGCGGGCATCGACGGGCTGTCGGTCGAGCAGGTGCGCACCGCGATGGCCGCGCACGGCATGTCGGTCGTCGAGCTGGAGCGGGTCGGCGACTCGGGCCGCTGGACGCCGGTGACGCGCGGGGGGCGGCGGTACAACCGCCGGGTCACCGCCCTGTCGACGCACTTCAAGGTGACCGGCCCCGCGGCCGGCTCCGCGCTGCTGAAGACGTCCGCCGACCCGTCGGGTCGCGATGTGATCGGCACGCTCAACAACTGCGCCGGCGGCGTGACCCCGTGGGGCACGATCCTGTCGGGCGAGGAGAACTTCAACCAGTACTTCGTCGGCGCCGAGACCGCCGTCGAGCCCGCGAAGACCCGCTTCAACCGCTACGGCATCGACACGGTCAACCGGTACCCGTCGGGCAGCCGCAAGTGGGACCGCGCCGACGCCCGCTTCGACCTGACGAAGAACCCGAACGAGGCACACCGCTTCGGCTGGGTCGTCGAGATCGACCCGTTCACGCCGGGCTCGACCCCGCGCAAGCACACGGCGCTCGGCCGGGTGAAGCACGAGGGCGCCAACATCGTCATCGCCAAGAACGGCAAGGCCGTGGCGTACATGGGCGACGACGAGCGCTTCGACTACCTGTACAAGTTCGTGTCGGACAAGAAGTTCGACAGCGGCAAGTCCTACTTCGCCCGCCGGCACAACCTGACGCTGCTGGAGTCGGGTTCGCTGTACGTGGCGAAGCTCGGCTTCACGTCGGCCGCGGAGATCGACGGCAGCGGCAAGCTGCCCGCCGACGGCGCGTTCAACGGCACCGGCGAGTGGGTCGCCCTGGTGAAGGACGGCAAGTCGCAGGTCCCCGGCATGACGGTCGAGGAGGTGCTGGTCTTCACCCGGCTCGCGGGTGACGCGGTCGGCGCGACCAAGATGGACCGCCCCGAGGACGTCGAGCCCAACCCGAAGACCGGCAAGATCTACGTCGCGCTGACGAACAACACGGCGCGGGGCCCGGCCGGCAAGGCTCCCGCCGACGAGGCGAACCCGCGCACGAACAACAAGCACGGCCACATCTTCGAGATCACCGAGGACAAGGGCGACCACACGGGCACCACGTTCACCTGGACGATCCCGATCGTCTGCGGCGACCCGAAGGACCCGGCGACCTACTTCATGGGCTACGACAAGGCCCAGGTGTCGCCGATCTCCTGCCCCGACAACGTCGCGTTCGACGGCGCCGGCAACCTGTGGATCGCCACGGACGGCAACGCGCTCGGCACCAACGACGGCCTGTTCGCGGTGCCGCTGGAGGGCCCGGAGAAGGGTCACCTGAAGCAGTTCCTGACGGTGCCCTACGGCGCCGAGACCTGCGGCCCGTGGATCCACGGCGACAACAAGAGCGCGTTCGTCGCGGTGCAGCACCCGGGCGAGATCACCGGCGCGTCTGTGGAGAAGCCCGCGTCGAACTGGCCCGACGGCGACTTCGCCAAGCCGGGCATCGCGGTGGCGTGGCGTCTGGACGGCCGCAACATCGGCGTCTGACCGCTCGCCGCGTTTCGGGCGTCTCCCCATGTACGACGGGGAGGCGCCCGTTCCTGTTCCAGCCACACCGTCGCCACGGCGGGTGCGCGATGGCGCCGCCATGTTCGGCCAGGACCGCCGCCATAGTGGCGCGCGGCGGCGCCGCCCTGCTCGGCCAGGACCGTCGCCAGGGTGGCGCGCGGCGGCGGCGCGCTATTCGGCCAGGACCGTCGCCAGGTGGTGCGCGGTGGCCAGCAGACGGGTCCTGACGACCTTCGCCGAGGACATCAGCTCCGCGGGCGGCAGCGCGCACGCCAGGACGACCCGGCGGTCGGGATCGCGGTCGTTGACCACCATGACCGCGGCGCACGCGAGCCCTTGGCGGAACTGGCCGATCTCGATCTGCATCCCGCGGCGCTCGCCGGCGGCGAGGTCGGAGTCGAGCGCCTCCGGCGACGTCAGGGTTGCCGAGGTGTATGCCCGCATCCCGTATTCCTTCAAGAAACGCCACCGCTGGTCCGCGCTCATGGTCGCGAGCAGCGCCTTGCCCAGCGCGGTCGCGTGCGCGGCGTCGTCATAGCCCGGCACGAGCTCGTCGAGCGGCGGGGTCCGCGGACCCTCGGCCACCGCCGTCACGGCGATCCTGCCGCCGATGAAGCGCCCGAGGTAGTGGCTGTAGCCCGTCTCCGTCGCGGCGCGACGCAGGCGGTCCGTGACAGCGCTGGGTCCCCGGAACGCGAGGACGAGCTCCCGGTAGCGGTCGGCGATCTCCAGGCCGACCACGTAGGTGCCGTTCTCCCGGCGGATGACGTAACCCTCGTACGCGAGCGTGCGCACCAGGTGATAAGTAGTAGCGACCGTGAAGTCACATCGCCTGGCGATCTGCTTCACGGTGAGGCCGCGTGGTGATTGACCCACGGCCTCCAAGACTCGTAGTGCCCTCGACACGCTCCGGATGAGATCCGAGGGTTCGGCCTGTGGATCACGCACCGCCGCCCTCCCCAGCCGCAGCAGTAACTGGATTCACACCATATGAAACTGGAGAGGGTCCAGGGAACACTTTGATCATTTCTGGCGCGAGGTGAGGGAATCCGAGCGCGCTACACATAGCGATGAATGGCCCATAGCGGACACCACCTATGTGCAGTCATGCTGTCGACACGCCGAGTGATGTAAGTAATGCTCGGCAAACGGCTCTGAGGTCTGTGGAAGTAATGGCGGGCCGCTTGAGTAACCGCTGCGCGAGTTCTGCCCGGCCACTCCTGGCTGTTATCAGGCCGTTGCGAGTTGTTGCAAAAGCAGGTACCGGTGCCATATGGCATTGAGCAATACGGCAGAGCGCAGCCGTCAACGCCGGTGCGGCCTCAGCCACACCGGCGGACGTGTCAGAACAGGGTCAGTTGGTGCGATCGGCGATGAAGTCGCAGAGCGACTCCAGGGCGGCGCGCGCCGGCACATGCGGCAAGGGCGCCAGGGAGGCCCGTGCGCGGTCCGCATAGCCCCGGACGGTCTCGCGGGCCTGCTTCAGCGCCGCGGACTCCCGCAGCAGCCCCAGGGCCTCCGAGTGCAGCGCGTCGTCGGTGACCGGCCCTGCGGAGAGGATCTCGCGGAGACGGATCGAGGTCGCGTCGTCGTCGCCGGAGGCGAGCGCATAGAGCACCGGCAGGGTGGGCACGCCCTCGCGGAGGTCCGTGCCCGGGGTCTTGCCCGACTGGGTGCTCTCGCTGGCGATGTCGATGAGATCGTCGGACAGCTGGAACGCGATGCCGAACGTCTCGGCGAACGTGGCCAGGGCCTCGATCTCCTCGTCGCTGCAACCGCCGAACATGCCGCCGAAGCGGGCGCTGGTGGAGATCAGCGAGCCGGTCTTCTGCGAGATGACCCGCAGGTAGTGCGAGATCGCATCCTCACCCTGCAGCGGGCCGGCGGTCTCGGCGACCTGGCCGTGCACGAGGCGGGAGAAGGTGCTCGACTGGATCTTGACCGCCTCGAGGCCGAGCTCGGTGGCGGCCGCGGCGGCGCGGGCGAAGAGGTAGTCGCCGATGAGGATGGCGAGGGAGTTGCCCCAGCGGGAGTTGGCGCTGGGCGCGCCGCGGCGCACGTCCGCCTCGTCCATGACGTCGTCGTGGTAGAGGGTGGCGAGGTGGGTCAGCTCGACCACCGCGCCGGCCATCACGACGTCGCGCGAGCTCGGGTCACCGAAGTGCGCGGCGAGCGCCACCAGCAGCGGACGGAAGCGCTTACCACCCGCGTTGACCAGGTGGCGGGCCGCCTCGGTCACCAGCGGGTTGGCGCTGTCGA
This sequence comes from Dactylosporangium sp. NPDC005555, assembly GCF_040605635.1. Lineage (NCBI taxonomy): Bacteria > Bacillati > Actinomycetota > Actinomycetes > Micromonosporales > Micromonosporaceae > Dactylosporangium > Dactylosporangium sp. NPDC005555. The sequence continues at coordinate 140,482 of NZ_JBEXDG010000023.1, read as the reverse complement.
CGGACTCGACCAGCACTGTCTCGACGTCCTTGAGGATCGCCATGACACTGCTTTCCAACGCCGGATCGGCGAAGGTCAGGCCGACAGACGCACCCGATTGCACGGTTCCCGTACTCACCACAGCTCCAACGATGCCATAGCCCGTTCGAACGACTTGCGGCGCCCTCATACAGCGACGTCCCCACGTGGTTTGGCCACGGGGGACGTCACGGGACACAAGGTTCGATACCGAGCTTATTTGCCGATGAACATCCCCGCGTGCTCGGTCGCCTCGATCAACACGCTCGGGGCAACACCCAGCACCAGCGTCGCGACGGTCCCGATGACCAGCGCCGCTGCCGTCATCGCGCCCGGGATCGACACCGCAGGGGTTGTCTCGCCCGGCTCCGACAGCCACATCATGACGACCACGCGCAGATAGGGGAAGGCCAGAATGGCGCTGCTCACCACGCCGGCAATCACCAGCCACGTCTGGTCGGCGTCGATCGCCGCCGCGAAGATGCCGAACTTCGCGGTGAAACCGCTGGTCAGCGGCAGACCGGCGAAGGCCAGCAGGATGAACGTGAACAGCGTCGCGTACAGCGGCGAGCGCTTGCCCAGCCCGGCCCAGCGGGACAGGTGGGTCGCCTCGCCGTCCGCGTCGCGGACCAGGGTCACCACGGCGAACGCGGCGAGCACCGTGAAGCCGTAGGCGACCAGGTAGAACATCGAGCTCGACAGGCCCCGCTCGCTGACCGCCAGGACGCCGACCAGCAGGTAGCCGGCGTTGGCGATCGAGGAGTAGGCGAGCAGCCGCTTGATGTCGGTCTGCGTCACGGCCAGGATCGCGCCGACGAGCATCGTGATGACCGCCACGGTGCCGAGCACCTGCTGGAGCTCCCACCCGGTGCGGTAGAAGCCGATGTGGACCAGCCGCAGCAGGCCACCGAACGCGGCGACCTTGGTGCAGGCCGCCATCAGCGCGGTGATCGGCGTCGGCGCGCCCTGGTAGACGTCCGGGGTCCACACGTGGAACGGCACGGCCGCGGCCTTGAACAGCAGGCCGATCGACAGCATCGCCAGGCCGACGTAGAGCAGGATGTCGTCGTTCGCCGAGTTCTCGATCGCGGTGCTGATCGCCTTGAAGTCGACCTGGCCGGCGTACCCGTAGATGAGCGCGATACCGAACACGAAGAACGCCGAGGCGAACGAGCCGAGCAGGAAGTACTTGAGCGCCGCTTCCTGCGACAGCAGCCGCCGGCGCCGGGCGAGCGCGCACAGCAGGTACAGGGGCAGCGAGAAGACCTCGAGCGCCACGAACATCACGAGCAGGTCGTTCGCCGTGCAGAAGAGCAGCATGCCGGCGAGCGCGAACATGGTGAGCGGGAAGACCTCGGTCGCGCCGGTCGCGCGCGCGGCCTGGTCGCGGTCGGCGTCGGTGTTGGCGGTCACGGCGGCCTGGGCGACGAACGCGCCGCCGGTCTCCAGGGTCCGCTCACCGATCAGCAGCATCGACACGATGCCCAGCACGATCACCGCGGCGGACAGGAACAGCCCGGGCCCGTCGATGGCGACCGCGGTGTGGGCCGTGATCACGTCCTTGCTGCCCTGGCGGATCACCATGACGAGCGCGGCGACGAGGCCGAGCAGCGACAGGGACAGCTGCACGGTGTGCCGCAGCCGCCGTGGCACGAAGCCCTCGACGAGCACCCCGATGCACGCGACACCGAAGAGGATCAGCATCGGCGACAACGCCGCGTAATCCAGGTTCGGCAGTTGGAGTTTGTCGTTCACTTGCCGGCCTCCACGGTGCCTGCGGTGGCTTTCGGGTCGGTGACCTGCATGTCCGACATCGTCGCCTTGATCGCCGGATTGATCACGTCGATGACCGGCTTCGGGTAGAAGCCGAGCACCAGGATCAGCGCGATCAGCGGCGTGACGACGGCGGCCTCACGCAGCGAAAGGTCCCGGCTCATCGCCTTGATCTCGAGCAACTTCGGGTTCGTGGTGCCCTGCGTGGTGCGCTGGATCATCCAGAGCACGTAGCCGGCGGCCAGGATGATGCCGGCGGTGGCGATGACGGCCACCGTCTTGTTCACCGTGAACGTGCCGATCAGGACCAGGAACTCGGAGACGAACGGCGAGGTGCCCGGCAGCGCGAGCGAGGCGAGACCGGCGATGAAGAACACCCCGGCGAGGACCGGGACGAGCTTGCCGGCGCCGCCGAAGTCGCTCACCAGGGCGCTGCCACGGCGGCTGACCAGCATGCCGACGACCAGGAACAGCAGGCCGGTCGCAAGGCCGTGGTTGACCATGTACAGCACGGCGCCGGTCCCCGCCTGGGTGGTGAAGGCGAAGATGCCGATGCCGATGAATCCGAAGTGGGCGATCGACGTGTAGGAGACCAGCCGCTTCAGGTCCTGCTGACCGATCGCCACCAGCGCCCCGTACACGATGCCCACCAGTGCGAGCGTGAGCCCGAGCCAGGCGAAGTGCTTCGACGCGTTCGGGAACAGCGGCAGGCAGTAGCGCAGGATGCCGAAGGTGCCGACCTTGTCCATGACACCGACGAGCAGCGCCGCCGAGCCGGCCTGCGCCGCGCCACCGGCGTCGGGCAGCCACGTGTGGAACGGGAAGAACGGCGCCTTGATCGCGAACGCGAGGAAGAAGCCGAGGAACAGCCAGCGTTCGGCGTTGACCCCGAAGTCCGCGGACACCAGCGTCGGCCAGTCGAAGGTGTGCCCGCCGAGGACCCACAGCCCGACGACCGCGGCCAGCATGAACAGGCCGCCGACCAGCGAGTACAGGAAGAACTTGACCGCCGCGTACTGCTTCTGGTGCCCACCGTAGGAGCCGATGAGGAAGTACATCGGCACGAGCATGACCTCGAAGAACACGTAGAACAGGAACACGTCCTGCGCGGCGAAGACGCCGATCATCGTGGCTTCGAGGGCCAGCAGCAGCGCGAAGTACGCCGGCACCGACCGCTTGCTCTTGTCGGCGTCGTGCCATGACGCGAGCACGACCAGCGGCACCAGCAGCGCGATCAGCGCGATCATCACCAGGGCGATGCCGTCGATCGCGAACGTGAACTTGGCGCCCCACTGCGGGATCCAGGTGTAGGACTCGCGGAACTGGAACCGCTCGCCGGTCGGCTTGAACTGCAGCCACAGCCCGACGGTCAGCACCAGGATCAGCAGGGACCAGCCGAACGCGACGCGCTTGGCGAGTTCCGGCTTGTCCTTGGGAAGGAACGCGATCCCGGCTGCGCCGACGAGCGGCGCGGCCGTGAGCACGGTCAGATATGGAAAGGAGCTCATCCGAACGTCACCGCCAGCATGGCGGCCACCACGAGCACCGCGCCTCCAAGGATGGACAGGGCATAGGAGCGCACGAACCCGGTCTGCGCCCGGCGGAGCCTGCCGGAGCCGCCGCCGACCCCGGCGGCGAGGCCGTTGACCAGGCCGTCGATGCCGCGGTTGTCGATGTAGACCAGGGCGCGGGTCAGGTAGCGGCCGGGCGCCTCGAAGACCGCCTCGTTGAACGAGTCGGTGTAGAGGTTCTTGCGGACCGCGGTGACCAGCGGGCCGGCCGGCTGCTCTTCCAGGGCGGTGCCCTTGTTGAACAGCGCGATCGCGAGGCCGGCGCCGGCGACCGTCAGCACGAGCGACAGGATCGTGATGAGCGTGTGGCTCATGACCGGCTCGTGCTCGACGTGCTCACTGCCGTAGACCGGGGTCAGCCACTCGGGCACCGACGTGGACAGCAGGTAGCCCGCGCCGACCGAGCCGACCGCCAGCAGGATCAGCGGGATCGTCATGATGGCCGGCGACTCGTGCGGGTGGTGGATGTCCTCGGTCCAGCGCTTCGGCCCATGGAACGTGAGCCAGAACAGGCGGGTCATGTAGAACGCCGTCAGCCCGGCACCCAGCAGCGCCGCGCCGCCGAAGAGCCAGCCCTGCCAGCCCTCCCGCTCGAAGGCCGCCACGATGATCGGCTCCTTGGAGAAGAACCCGGAGAACGGGAACATGCCGATGATGGCCAGCCAGCCGAGCATGAACGTGATCCAGGTGATCTTCATGTACTTCCACAGGCCGCCGAAGCGGCGGATGTCGACCTGGTCGTGCATGCCGTGCATGACCGAGCCGGCGCCGAGGAACATGCCGGCCTTGAAGAAGCCGTGCGCCAGCAGGTGGATCAGCGCCAGCGCGTAGGCGGCGCCACCGAGCCCGACACCCAGGAACATGTAGCCGATCTGGCTGACCGTCGACCAGGCCAGGACCCGCTTGATGTCGTCCTTGGCGGTGCCGATGATGCAGCCCATCAGCAGCGTCAGCGCGCCGACCGAGACCACGATCAGCTGCGCCGTCTCATTGGCGTCGAAGATCGGGTGCGAGCGGGCGACCAGGTAGACGCCGGCGGTGACCATCGTGGCGGCGTGGATGAGCGCCGACACCGGGGTCGGGCCCTCCATGGCGTCCGGGAGCCAGGCCTGCAGCGGGAACTGGCCGGACTTGCCGGCCGCGCCGAGCAGCAACAGGATCGCCATCGTCAGGACGACGCCGCCGCTGAGCGTGTCGATCCGGTTGAAGACCTCGGCGTAGTCGACCGTGCCGAGGTAGGCGAACATCATGAAGATCGCGATCGCGAAACCGGCGTCACCGACGCGGTTCATGAGGAACGCCTTCTTACCGGCGGTCGCCGCGCTCGGGCGCAGGTACCAGAAGGAGATCAGGAGGTAGGACGCGAGACCGACGCCCTCCCAGCCGAAGTACAGCATCACGTAGTTGTTGCCGAGGACCAGCAACAGCATCGCCGCGACGAACAGGTTGAAGTAGCCGAAGAACTTCCGGCGTCCCGGGTCGTGGTCCATGTAACCCACCGCGTAGAGGTGGATCAGCGAACCGACGCCCGTGATCAGCAGGACGAACATCGCCGACAGCGGGTCGAACAGCAGACCCAGTTCGACCTTGAAGTCCCCGACGCTGATGAAGTCCCACAGCTTCAGCTCGACGCCGCTGCGGTTCTCGAGCCCGCGGAGCGTGAAGAAGTAGGTCAGTCCCAGCACGAAGGACGTGGCGACGCTGAGCACGCCGAGCCAGTGTCCCCAACGGTCGGCGCGCTTGCCGAGCAGCAGCAGCACCGCCGCGCTCGCCAGCGGGATCGCGATGAGCAGCCAGAACGTGCCCAGCCACCCGTTCGCCGCCGTGTAGGCGATTGTGTCCACAACCCGCTCCCTAGTACTTCAGCAGGTTCGCGTCGTCGACGCTTGCGGAGCGTCGAGTCCGGAAGATCGACATGATGATCGCCAGGCCGACGACGACCTCGGCCGCCGCGACGACCATGACGAAGAACGCCATGATCTGGCCGTCGAGCGTGCCGTTGATGCGGCTGAACGTGATCAGCGCGAGGTTGGCCGCGTTGAGCATGAGCTCGATGCACATGAACAGCACGATCGCGTTGCGCCGGATGAGCACGCCCACCGCGCCGATCGTGAACAGGATCGACGCCAGGACGATGTAGTACGTCGGTGTCACTTCTCGGTCCCCTTCGGTGCGACGTCTGCCGACGTCAACTCCCGGGTCGGGAGGATCTTGGAGATGCTGCGGTCCGACGGCGTACCGTCGGGCAGCCGCGCGGGCGTCGCCACCGAGTCGGAGGTGGAGAACACGCCCGGGCCGGGCTTCGGCGCGGGGTAGTTGCCCGGCTGGAACCGGGCGAGCATCCGCTCCGGCTGGCTGATCTTCTCTTCCTTGCGCTTCTCGATGTGCGCCAGGATCATCGCGCCCACCGCCGCCGTGATCAGCAGCGCCGACGTCACCTCGAACACGAAGACGTACTTGGTGAAGATGAGCCTGGCCAGGCCGGTCACGTTGCCGGCGGCGTTCGCCTCGGTCAGCCCCTTCGGGGCGCTGCCACTGAGCCCGCGGTACAGCCCGATCCCCAGCAGCAGCGAGAGGCCGACGCCGAGCAGGATGGCCACCATCCGCTGGCCGCGCAGTGTCTCGATCAGCGAGTCGGAAGAGTCCCGGCCGACGAGCATGAGCACGAACAGGAACAGCATCATGATGGCGCCGGTGTAGACGATGATCTGCACCATGCCGATGAACGGGCCGGCCTGCAGGACGTAGAACACGCCCAGGCACATCATCGAGATCACCAGGAAGAGCGCGGAGTGCACCGCGTTGCGTGCCCAGACCATGCCGATGGCGCCGAGGACCGCGATCGGGGCGAGGATCCAGAAGGTGACGGCCTCGCCGCCCTTCACGGCACCCGAGGCGGCCAGCAGCTCCAGGGAGAGGTTCACGCCTGACCCCCCTTGTAATGCTCGGCACCCGCGGACGTGCCGGGGTTCTCGAGCGCGCCGACGTAGTAGTCCTTCTCGGTGTCGCCGAGGCGCATGTCGTGCGGCGGCCGCTCCATGCCCGGCAGCAGCGGCGCGAGCAGCATCTCCTTGGTGAAGATGAGGTCGCGCCGGTTGTCACGGGCCAGCTCGTACTCGTTGCTCATGGTCAGCGAACGCGTCGGGCAGGCCTCGATGCACAGGCCGCAGAAGATGCAGCGGGCGTAGTTGATCTGGTACGTCTGGGCATACCGCTCACCGGGCGAGAAGCGCTCGTCCTCGGTGTTGTCGGCGCCCTCGACGAAGATCGCGTCCGCGGGGCAGGCCCACGCACACAGCTCGCAGCCGATGCACTTCTCCAGGCCGTCCGGCCACCGGTTGAGGATGTGCCGGCCGTGGTACCGCGGGGCCGGAGGCTTGCGCTGCTCCGGGTACTCCTCGGTGACCACCTTCTTGAACATGTGCGAGAAGGTGACCCCGAATCCCTTGAGGGTTCCACCGATGCTCATGCGTTCTCCTTGCCGGTCGAGACGGGCTCCCGCTCGACGAGTACGCGCTTGGCCCGAGGACTTGGCGGGACCTCAAGGTTGAGTGGCGGCAGCGGGAAGCCCTTGCTGCCACCGACCCGGCCGCCCGGGTGTGCCTTCGGCATCTCGACGACCGTGGCGTTGCGCCGCGACAGGGCGACCGCGACGAAGCCGAGCGCTAGGGCCGCGAGGATGATCGCGACGGAGACGCCGAACTTGACACCGGAGCTGAGACTGTCGCTGTTGATCGTCAGCAGGATGCCGGCGAGGGTCAGGATCCAGATCAGGTTGGCCGGGATCAGGACCTTCCAGCCGAACCGCATGAACTGGTCGTAGCGGAGGCGGGGCAGCGTGCCGCGCAGCCAAACGAAGACGAACAGCAGCAGCAGGACCTTGATGGTGAACCAGAGGACCGGCCACCAGCCCTGGTTGGCGCCGTCCCACAGCGAGATCGGCCACGGTGCCCGCCAGCCGCCGAGGAAGAGCGTCGTGCACAGGCCGGAGACGGTGACCATGTTGATGTACTCGGCGAGGAAGAACAGCGCGAACTTCAGCGAGGAGTACTCGGTGTGGAAGCCACCGACCAGCTCCGACTCGGCCTCGGGAAGGTCGAACGGGGCCCGGTTGGTCTCGCCGACCGCGGAGGTGAAGTAGATGAGGAAGCTCGGGATGAGCAGGATGCCGTACCAGGCGGGAAGGTCCGCCTGCCAGCCGCCGATGTCGACGGTGCCGTTGCCGGCCTGCCCCGCGACGATCTCGGAGGTGGACATCGTGCCCGACACCAGGAAGACCGAGACGATCGACAGGCCCATCGCGACCTCGTAGGAGATCATCTGGGCGCTGGAGCGCAGGCCGCCGAGCAGCGGGTAGGTCGAGCCGGAGGCCCAGCCGCCGAGGACGATGCCGTAGATGCCCATCGACGAGCAGGCCAGCACCAGCAGGACCGCCACCGGGATGTCGGTGAGCTGCAGCGGGCTGTGCGTACCGAAGATCGACACCGTCGGGCCGAACGGGATCACCGAGAACGCGGTGAACGCGCAGACCGTGGAGATCACCGGCGCGAAGAAGAAGACGACCTTGTCCGCGAGCCGCGGCATGATGTCTTCCTTGAACGCCAGCTTCAGGCCGTCGGCGAGCGACTGGAGCAGGCCGAAGGGGCCGTTGCGGTTGGGGCCGGGCCGGACCTGCATCCGGGCGACGACCTTGCGCTCGTACCAGATGGCGAAGAGCGTCATGACGACCAGGAACGCGAAGATCACGACGACCTTGGCGAGCACCAGCCACCAGGGGTCTTTGCCGAACTGGTCGAGATTGTCGGCGAGGATCATGACTTGGTACCCCCAGTGCTGATCTCGACCAGCGCACCTTCGGCGACGCCGAGCGTGCGGCGCAGGGTCGAGCCGGGTGAGTTCGTCGGGACCCAGACGACCCCGTCGACCATGTCGGTGACCAGCGCCGGCAGGGTGATCGCGCCCCGCCCGGTGCCGACCGTCACCGCGTCACCGTCGGCGACCCCGAGGTCGGCGGCGGTGCTCTTGGAGATCCGCACGACCGGCGTGCGGGCGGTGCCGGCCAGGTGGCCGTCGCCGTCCTGCAGCGAACCGTTGTCGAGCAGGTGGTGCCACGACGCGAGGACCGCCTGGCCGCTCGCGGGCGAGGCGGCCGAGCCGGCGGCGACCGTCGGGACCTCGGCCCGGACGCTGCCGCGCAGCGCGGTGCCGGACTCGGCGGTGCCGGGCAGCGGCAGCTCCGCGAGCGTGGCGAGCTGCGCCCGCGCCGCGGCGACGTCGCCGACGCCCAGCTCGATGCCGAGCTCACGACCGAGCGCGTCCAGGACGCGGGCGTCGCTCATCGCGGCGGTCTTGAGCACCGTGCCGAACGGGCGGACCCGGCCTTCCCAGTTGACGTAGGCGCCGGTCTTCTCGACCGCGGGGGCGATCGGCAGGACCACGTCGGCGCGCTTCGCGACGGCGCTGAGCCGAAGCTCCAAGCTGACCACGAAGCCGACGGCGGCGAGCGCCTCCTCAGCGGCGATCGGGTCGGCCAGGTCGGCCGGGTCCACCCCGCCGACGAGCAGGCCGCCGAGCTGACCGGACTTCGCGGCCGCGATGATCGCGTCCGTGTCGCGGCCCGACGCGCTGGGCAGGACGCCCGCGTCGAGCTGCCACGCCGCCGCGACCTCGCTGCGCGCCGCCGGGTCGTACACCGGGCGACCACCGGGCAGGAGGGTCGGCAGGGCACCGGCCTCCACCGCACCGCGGTCACCCGCGCGTCGCGGCACCCAGGCGAGCTTCGCGCCGGTCTCCTCGGCGATCCGCGCCGCGGCGGACAGGCCGCCCTCGACGCTCGCCAGCCGCTCGCCGACGAAGAGGATCGCGCTGTCGGCCGACAGCGCCTCGCGCAGCTGCTCGGACGCGCCGAGCACCTCCGCCTCGGCGCCGGGCACGGTGAGGATGACGGTCGCGCCGAGCTTCTCGAACCCGCGGCTGACGAACGGGGCGAGCGCGTAGCTGGCCAGTCCCCGCTTCAGGTAGGTCTTGCGGGCCCGCAGGTAGATGATCGGGCACTCTTCCTCGGGCTCCAGCCCGACGAAGACGACCGCGCCGGCCCGCTCGATGTCGGCGTACGTGACGTCGACGCGGCCGGCGACCGACGAGCCGAGGAACTCGGTCTCCTCGGCGGACAGCGGGCGGGCCCGGAAGTCGATGTCGTTGGTGCCGAGCGCGACCCGGGCGAACTTCGAATACGCGAACGCGTCCTCGACCGTCAGCCGGCCGCCGGTGAGGACGCCGACGCCGCCGTTGTCCTTCGCCGCGGCGAGGCCGGCGGCCGCGACCGTGAGGGCCTCGGGCCAGCTCGCCTCGCGCAGCTCACCGGTCTTCGCGTCGCGCACCAGCGGCTTGGTCAGCCGGTCGGTGGCGTTGGTGTACTGGAACGCGAAGCGGCCCTTGTCGCAGTTCCACTCCTCGTTGACCGCCGGGTCGTCACCGGCCAGGCGGCGCATGACCTTGCCGCGGCGGTGGTCGGCCCGCTGGTCGCAGCCGGCCGCGCAGTGCTCGCACGCGTTCGGCGTGGAGACCAGGTCGAACGGCCGGGCCCGGAAGCGGTACTGCGCACTGGTCAGCGCGCCGACGGGGCAGATCTGGATCGTGTTGCCGGAGAAGTACGAGTTGAAGGGGGCGTCGTCCTCGGGCGACTCCGGGTTGCCCCGGAAGACGCCGATCTGCTCGTTGGACGAGCGCTCCATCAGGTCGATGAACTTGTCGCCGGCGATCTCGTCGGAGAAGCGGGTGCAGCGCTGGCACAGCACGCACCGCTCACGGTCGAGCAGCACCTGGGTGCTGATCGGCAGCGGCTTCGGGTATTCCCGCTTGTGCTCGACGAACCGGCTCTCGGACTGGCCGTTGCTCATCGCCTGGTTCTGCAGGGGGCACTCGCCGCCCTTGTCGCAGACCGGGCAGTCCAGCGGGTGGTTGATCAGGAGGAACTCCATGATGCCCTCTTGGGCCTTCTTGGCCACTTCGGAGGTCATCTGGGTGCGGACCACCATGCCCTCGGCCACCGGCTGCGTGCAGGAGGCGACCGGCTTGCGCTGGCCCTCCACGTCCACGAGGCACTGGCGGCACGCGCCGGCGGGAGCCAGCAGCGGGTGGTCGCAGAAGCGGGGGATGGAGATGCCGATCTGCTCGGCGGCCCGGATGACGAGGGCGCCCTTGGGTGCCTCGACCTCGATGCCGTCGATGGTCAGCTTGACCGTGTCGACCTTCGGAACGACGTCCGTCATCAGTGGGCTCCTACCAGTTCGCCCTTGAACATCGGGGACTTGCGGCCCTCGATGTAGTCCAGGTAGTCCTGCTTGAAGTACTTGATCGAGGACGTCACCGGGCTGGTCGCACCGTCGCCGAGCGCGCAGAACGAGCGCCCGAGCAGGTTGTCGCAGGCGTCCAGCAGGGTGTCGAGGTCCTGGTGGGTGCCCTGGCCGGCGAGGATGCGGTGCAGGATCCGCACCATCCAGTAGTTGCCTTCGCGGCACGGGGTGCACTTGCCGCAGGACTCGTGGTGGTAGAAGGCGATCCACCGGTAGGTCGCGTAGACGATGTCGTCCTGGTTGGAGAACACCTGGACGGCGGTGGTGCCGAGCATCGTGCCGACGCTCATCATGCCTTCGAAGTCCATCGGCGTGTCGAGGTGCTCGTCGGTGAGCATCGGCGTCGACGAGCCACCCGGCGTCCAGAACTTCAGCTCGTGGCCGGGCTGCATGCCGCCGGCCAGGTCGATGAGCTGCCGCAGCGTGACGCCGAGACCGCACTCGAACTGGCCGGGGTTGTTGACCCGCCCCGAGACCGAGTAGATCTTCGGGCCGGGCGACTTCTCGGTGCCCATGCTGCGGAACCAGGCCGAGCCGCCGAGCACGATGTACGGAACGCTGGCAATCGTCTCGACGTTGTTGACGACCGTCGGCGAGGCGTAGAGCCCGTGCGTCGCGGGGAACGGCGGGCGCAGCCGGGGCTGGCCGCGGTAGCCCTCCAGCGAGTCCAGCAGGGCGGTTTCCTCGCCGCAGATGTAGGCGCCGGCTCCACTGTGGACGACCAGGTCGAGGTCGAAGCCGGTGCCGAGGATGTTCTTGCCGAGGTACCCCTTGGCATACGCCTGCTCGACCGCGGCCCGCAGCCGGCGGGCGGAGTGCACGGCTTCGCCGCGGATGTAGATCGCGGCGAAGTTGGCCCGGATCGCGTAGGAGGCGATGATGACGCCCTCCACCAGCGAGTGCGGGTCCGCCATCATGAGCGGCAGGTCCTTGCAGGTGCCCGGCTCACCCTCGTCGGCGTTGACCACGAGGTAGTGCGGCTTGCCGTCGTTCTGCGGGATGAAGCCCCACTTCATGCCGGTGGGGAAGCCGGCGCCGCCGCGGCCGCGCAGGCCCGAGTCCTTGACCAGCTGGATCAGCTCGTCGGGGTGGGCCTTGAACGCCTTGCGCAGTGCCGTGTAGCCGTCGAGCCGCTCGTACACGTCGATCTTCCACGCATCGGGCGACAGCCAGCGCTTGGTGAGCACCGGCGTCAGCTTCGACAGCGACTCCTGGGAAGGCTGGTAGTCGAGGGTCACGGCTTCGCCTCCTCCTTCTGTGGGAGCGGACCGTCACCGGCCGGCTTGGCGTCCGACGCGGGCTTCGGCATGGTCTCGACCGGCTTCGGCGCCGACTCTTCCTTCTTGGCGATCGGCGTCTCGGGGTCGAAGCCCGGCACCGCGATGCCGAAGCGCTCCGCGAGCCGGTTGCCGGCGAGGGTCGGCCCGCCCGCGGGGCCGTCGGCGATGACGTCGTCGCCCCGGTCGTCGGCGAAGCCGGCCAGCTGGACGGCCATCTCCTTGAGCGTGCAGAGCCGGGTGCCGCGGGTCGGCTGCGGGCGCTCGTCGTTCTGCAGCTGCTTGACCAGGCTGAGCGCGCTGTCCGCGGTGATCTGGTCGAAGAACTCGTAGTTGACCGTCATCACCGGGGCGTAGTCGCAGGCGGCCAGGCATTCGGCGTGCTCAAGCGTGATCTTGCCGTCGGCGGTCGTCTCGTCGTGCCCGACACCCAGGTAGTCGTGCAGCGCCTCATAGGCCTTGTCGCCGCCGAGGACGCCGCACATGGTGTTGGTGCAGACGGAGACCAGCCAGTCACCGGTCGGCTTGCGCTTGTACATGGTGTAGAACGTCGCCACGGCGCCGACCTGCGCCTTGGTGATGCCCAGGATCTCGGCGCAGAAGGCGATACCCTCCGGCGAGACATACCCCTGCTCCGACTGCACGAGGTGCAGCAGCGGCAGGAGCGCCGAGCGCGAACGGCCCTCGGGATACCGCGCGATGATCTGCCGCGCACGTTCGTGCGTGACCTCACTGAACGCCATTAACGATCACACCCACCCATGACGGGGTCGAGCGAGGCGCCGCCCACGATGACGTCGGCGAGCAGTCCGCCCTCGGCCATCGCCGGAATCGCCTGCAGGTTGATGAAGCTGGGCTCGCGGTAGTGCACCCGGAAGGGGCGGGTGCCACCGTCGGAGACCGCGTGCACGCCGAGCTCGCCGCGGGGCGCCTCGATCGGCACGTAGACCTGACCCGCTGGGACCCGGAAGCCCTCGGTGACCAGCTTGAAGTGGTGGATCAGGGCCTCCATCGACTGGCCCATGATCTTCGCGACGTGGTCGAGGGAGTTGCCGAGGCCGTCGCCGCCGATGGCCAGCTGCGCCGGCCAGGCGATCTTCTTGTCGGCGACCATGATCGGGCCGGGCTCGAGGCGGTCCATGGCCTGCTGAACGATCCGCAGCGACTGGCGCATCTCGTTGAGGCGGACCTTGTACCGGCCCCACGCGTCACCGGTCGGCTCGGTGGGGACCTCGAAGTCGTAGGTCTCGTAGCCGAGATACGGCTGCTGCTTGCGGATGTCCCAGCCGAGGCCCGCGGAGCGCAGGACCGGGCCGGTGATCCCCAGCGCCAGGCACCCGGTCACGTCCAGCACCGCCACGCCCTGGGTGCGCTCGCGCCAGATGGTGTTGCCCGAGAGCAGGTCCTCGTACATGTCGATGCGCTCGGGCATCCAGCCGAGGAACTCGCGGATCTTCGCGAGCGCCTCCTCGGGGACGTCCTGCGCGACGCCGCCGGGCCGCACGTACGCCATGTTCATCCGCAGACCGGAGACCATCTCGAAGATGTCGAGGATGTATTCCCGCTCACGGAACCCGTAGATCATCATCGACAGGGCGCCGAGCTCCATACCGGTCGTCGCGAGCCACACGAGGTGGGACGCGACCCGGTTGAGCTCCATCATGAGCACGCGGATGGTCGTGGCACGCGGCGTGATCTGGTCCTCGATGCCGAGGAGCTTCTCGACCGCCATGCAGTAGCCGGTCTCGTTGAAGATCGGCGCCAGGTAGTCCATGCGCGTGACGAACGTGGTGCCCTGCGTCCAGTTGCGGAACTCGAGGTTCTTCTCGATGCCGGTGTGCAGGTAGCCGACGACGGTGCGGGCCTCGATGACCGTCTCGCCCTCGAGCTCCAGGACCAGGCGGAGCACACCGTGGGTCGACGGGTGCTGCGGGCCCATGTTGACGACGATGCGCTCCTCGGAGCCCGCCTCGTTGACGACCGTGTCCCAGTCGCCGCCGGTGACGGTGAAGACCCGGCCTTCCGTGGTGTCCCGAGCGCTTGCGTAATCGGTGCTCACTGGTAACTCCTCCGCTGGTCCGGCGGTGGGATCTCGGCGCCCTTGTACTCGACCGGCACGCCACCGAGCGGGTAGTCCTTCCGCTGCGGGAAGCCCTCCCAGTCGTCGGGCATGAGGATGCGGGTCAGGTTGGGGTGGCCGTCGAAGACGATGCCGAACATGTCGTACGTCTCCCGCTCCTGCCAGTCGGCGGTCGGGTAGATCTGGGTGACGCTCGGCAGGTGCGGGTCCTCGGTGGTGATCGCGGCCTCAAGCCGGATCCGGCGGCGGAACGTCATCGAGGTCAGGTGATACACGGCGTGCAGCCGCCTGCCGTCGGAGCCCAGGTAGTCCACGCCGGACACCGACGAGAGCAGCTCGAAGCGCAGCGCCGGGTCGTCGCGCATGATCTGCGCGACCTCGGCGATGCGCTCGGGCACGATGTGCAGCGTCAGCTCGCCGCGGTCGACGACGACCCGCTCGATCGCGTCGTTGAAGCCCGGATAGGCCTCTTCGAGCCCGTCGACGACCTCGTCGAAATATCCGCCGAACGGCCGCGGGGAGTCCAGCTCGACCTCGCGGCGCCGGCGCAGACCGCCGAAGCCGGACGTGTCGCCGGTGCCCTGCACGCCGAACATGCCCCGCCCTGCGGCACTGGACGGCGGAAGCTGCGCCGGGGCGCCGAGCTCGGCACCGACCGGTTCTACCTCAGTCACTTCGCTCCTCCGGACAGGTTCGCCCGCTCTTCCATCCACTTCTGGATGCGCAGCTGCTCCTCGCGGCCCTGGGCGACGGCCTTGGTCCACTCGGCGCGCTTGACCTTGTCGAAGCGGTAGCTCGACGGCATCGCGCCCGGGGCCACGATCGGCGCGCCGTCGCGCTCGATCCGCGCCTCGATCATGCGGCGGCGGCGGTCACCGAGCGGCTCGGCCATGACCTTGTCGTGCAGCCGCAGGATCGCGTCGATCAGCATCTCGGGCCGCGGCGGGCAGCCCGGCAGATACATGTCGACCGGCACGATGTGATCGACGCCCTGCACGATCGCGTAGTTGTTGAACATGCCGCCGCTGGACGCGCAGACGCCCATCGAGAGCACCCAGCGGGGCTCCGGCATCTGGTCGTAGATCTGGCGCAGGACCGGGGCCATCTTCTGGCTGACCCGGCCGGCGACGATCATCAGGTCGGCCTGGCGGGGGCTGGCCCGGAAGACCTCCATGCCGAAGCGCGCCAGGTCGTAGCGGGCGGCGCCGGTCGCCATCATCTCGATGGCGCAGCAGGCCAGACCGAAGGTGGCGGGCCAGAAGCTCGCCTTGCGCGACCAGTTGACCAGCTTCTCTACGGTCGTCAGCAGAACGCCGGTAGGTACCTTTTCCTCGATGCCCATGGCTCAGTCCCAATCCAGCCCGCCGCGCCGCCACACGTAGGCGAACGCGACGAACACCGTGACGATGAACAGGACCATCTCCACGAACCCGAAGAGCCCGAGCATGCCGAAGTTCACGGCCCAGGGGTACAGGAAGATGATCTCGATGTCGAAGACGATGAAGAGCATCGCGGTCAGGTAGAACTTGACCGGGAAGCGACCACCGCCGACGGGCTGCGGAGTGGGCTCGATGCCGCACTCGTAGGCGTCGAGCTTCGCCTTGTTGAAGCGGCGTGGCCCGACGAACGGCGCCGCCGCCACCGAGAACAGGGCGAAGCCTGCGGCGAGGGCGAAGAGTCCGAGAATAGGTACGTACGGCGCGAGCGACATCGTGCTGCTCCGTCCTTTCGGCGAGCCCGGCGGGGCTGCCGCCCCGGGGGACCACTCAAGCTGTATGCGGTTTAAACACTATTCGGTGCGGTCCGGACCGCTTCGTCCGGGGCATTGCTTTTGGCTGTTCAGTTGTGGTTTTCGGGTTGTGCGCGTCTTTGTCTGACTGTGGGTGCTATGCCGCTGTCAGGCTGCGGGCGCGATGCGGGTCATCGCGTTGATCACACGGTCCATGGCGTCGCCGCCTCGCGGGTCCGTGAGGTTGGCGAGAAGCTTCAGCACGAACCGCATGAGCATGGGGTGCGGCATGCCGTGCTTGGTGGCCATCCGCATCACCTGCGGGTTGCCGATGAGCTTCACGAAGATGTTGCCGAGCCGGTAATAGCCGCCGTAGCGCGCCTTGAGCTCGGTGGGGTAGTTGGCGAGCACCCGCTCGCGCGAGGTGCCCTGCGGGCGGGCCAGGGCCTGGATGGCGATCTCCGCCGCGAGCTCGCCGGACTCCATCGCATACGCGATGCCCTCACCGTTGAACGGGTTGACCATGCCGCCGGTGTCGCCCACCAGCAGCACACCCCGGGTGTAGTGCGGCACCCGGTTGAAGCCCATCGGCAGTGCGGCACCCTGCGGCTTGCCCTCGGCGTTGGCCGGGTCGGCCAGGCCCCACTCCGCCGGCGTGTTGGCGACCCAGTCGGAGAGCAGGTTCTTGTAGTTGGTCTTGCCATAGGCCACGCTGCTGTTGAGCACGCCGAGGCCGACATTGACCCGGCCGTCGCCGAGCCCGAAGATCCAGCCATAGCCGGGCAGCAGGTTGTCGCCGGACTCCTTGCTCCGCAGCTCCAGCCACGACTCCAGATAGTCGTCGTCGTGCCGGGCGGCACTGCGGAAATACTGACGGACCGCGACACCCATCGGCCGGTCCTCACGCTTGGCGATGCCCAGCGCGAGGGCGAACCGGCCGGAGACCCCGTCGGCCGCGATGACCAGGGGCGCGCGGAACTCCAGCGGCTCCTTGTCGGGCCCGGTGGCGGTCACGCCGATCACGCGGCCCGTGCGGTCGAGGACCGGCCCGGTCACCGGGGTGCCCGTGCGCAGGATCGCACCCGCGTCCGTCGCCGCCGTCGCCAGCATCTGGTCGAAGTCCATGCGGGTGCGGGTCAGGCCATAGTCCGGGAAGCTGGCGAGGTCGGGCCAGTCGAGCTCGAGCCGGATGCCACCGCCGATGACGCGCAGGCCGCGGTTGCGCAGCCAGCCCTTCTCCTCGGTGGTGTCGACGCCCATCTTGATGAGCTGCTTCACCGCGCGGGGGGTCAGGCCGTCGCCGCAGACCTTCTCCCGGGGGAACTCGGTCTTCTCCAGCAGCAGCACCCGCAGCCCGTGCCGGGCCAGGTGGAACGCGGCGGCCGAGCCGCCCGGTCCGGCGCCGACGACGATGACATCTGCGTCTTGTCGAGTCTCGGTCACAGCCGTCACCTCCCGCCCCTTCAGGCTCGTGAAAGTCTTCACAAAGTCACTCTGTTGGGAGTCTAGAACCGTGACAAGGCCGTCTGTCGGTTAGGCGACCCTAAGTTTTCACCCGAGCGGTCACCTAGATCCGCAAATGGGACGACAGGGCAGTGGACGGTCCAGTTCGACACTTGGCTAATCGTGATCATGGCCGTGGGTTATCCACAGAAAATTGTTGCGCGTCGACAGTGGGTCGGCGTGTGACGATCCTCGGTCATCATGAACCCCGGGCAGCCGGACCGTGACCGGCTCGACGCATATGCCGCTGACCAACGCGGACTGTTTACTCGTACACAGGCCTTGAGCTGCGGTTATACAAATCCGCGGATCAGGACCAAACTGCAGGCCGGCGATTGGACAGCTGTCGTTCGCGACGTGTTCGCCGACCGCGGGCTCCCGGTCACCCCACGCCTGCGCGACGTCGCCGCCCAGCTCGCCCTCCCCGGCGCCGTGCTCGCCGGCCCTTCCGCCGCTCGCTGGCACGGCTGGGACGTGCCGAGCAGCGAGACCTTCGTGGCATTCCTCTCCCGGCGTCCACGCCTGCGCCACGTGCACGTTCTGCAGCAGGAGGTGCTGGAGACCGACGTCTGCGTCGTGGACGGCCTGCGCAGCACCACCCCGTCCCGCACGGTCTACGACTGCGCCCGCGTCCTGCCCGACGGCGCGGCGTCCGCTTTGCTCGCCACCGCCCTACAGGAGTGCTGGACGACCATGCCAGACCTGGCGACCCGCATCCGCGACGCGACCGGCAGGCACGGGACCCCGCGGCTGGTCCGGCTGATCCGGGTGGTCGCCCTGGGCAACCGCACCTCGGCCCAGAAGCTCGCGGGCAAGCTGCTGCAGCGGGCCGGGATCTGGGGCTGGTCACCCCACGAGCCGATCAGCGACCGCTGGGGGCTGATCGGCCTGGGCGACCTGGTCTTCCCCGAGGCCAAGCTGGTGATCGAGCTGGGCATCGACGAGCTGGAGCCCGCACCGTTGCGGGAGCGGCACACCAGGCTGGCCGCGGCGGGCTGGACGGTCGTCAACTACTCCTGGAGTGACCTGACGACCCGGCCGTCGGACCTGGTGGCGGAGCTGCGCCAGCACCTGGACCGGCTGACCCCGGTCCGCTGGTGACCACCATGCCGCCACTGCCGCTTGTGCGTCGTCCTGCCTGGCGTGCGCTGCTCCACCGGAAACCCCGCCCGGCCGCCCTGCCGCCGCCGCAGGTGACTGTCGCCACGTGCGGGCCCGGCAGGCGGGCTGGGCCCACGCGCCGGTCGCCGCAGCCAGGAGCGGTCGCCGCAGCCGGGCAGCCTCGCACGCAGGCCGGCGCGCTTGGCCAGACGCGGGACGCCTCACACAAAGGCGAGCCGGACGCGGAAGCCTCGCACGCAGGCCGGCGCGCTTGGCTAGATGCGGAAGCCTCGGTGGAGGGCTACGACGCCGCCGGTGAGGTTGCGCCAGGCGACCTTGCGCCAGCCGTTGGTGGTGATGCGGGCGGCGAGGGATTCCTGGTCGGGCCAGGCGCGGATGGATTCGGCGAGGTAGACGTAGGCGTCCGGGTTGCTGGAGACGCGCTTGGCCACCTGGGGGATGGCCTTGACGAGGTAGCCGAGGTAGGCGCCGCGGAAGGGGCGCCAGGTCGGGTGGCTGAACTCACAGATGACCAGGCGGCCGCCGGGCTTCGTCACGCGGGCCATCTCACGCAGCGCGGCGTCGGTGTCGACGATGTTGCGCAGGGCGAAGGAGATGGTGATCGCGTCGAAGGTCTCGTCGGCGAAGGGGAGAGCGAGGGCGTCGCCGGCAATCAGCGGCACAGCGGGGCGCTTGGCGTGACCGGCCTGGAGCATGCCGATGGAGATGTCGAGGCCGACAGCCTGGGCGCCGGACTTGGCGAGCTCCTCGGTGGAGACGCCGGTGCCGGCGCCGAGGTCGAGGACGCGTTCGCCGGGCTTGAGGCCGAGGGCGAGGCGGGTCTCGCGGCGCCAGATGCGGTCCTGGCCGCCCGAGATGACCGTGTTGGTGAGGTCGTAGCGCTTGGCGACGCCGTCGAACATGGCGGCGACCTCGTGCGGCTCCTTGTCCAGCGACGCGCGGCTCATGACGACACCGGGGTCAGCGGGATGGAGCGGCCTGCGCCGCCGCCGGGGATGGCGATCGAGGAGAAGTGTGACTGCACGCGGTCATCCGTGGGGTCGTCGGCGGGGGTCCAGTGGACCTGGAGGTGGCGATACTGCGTGTCGCGCTGCGCCGGGATGCGGTCCGCGTCGCGGATCATCTGGACCAGCTCGGTGAGGCGGGAGCGGTGGCGGGCGCCGGCGGAGGAGATGACGTTCTCCTCCAGCATGATCGAGCCGAGGTCGTCGACGCCGATGTGCAGCGACACCTGGCCGACGTCCTTGCCGGTGGTCAGCCACGAGGACTGCAGGTGCGGGATGTTGTCGAAGAACAGCCGCGCGACCGCGACGATCCGCAGATATTCGAGGCTGGTCGCCTGCGTGCGGCCCTTCAGGTGATTGTTCTCCGCCTGATACGTCCAAGGGATGAACGACCGGAAGCCGCCGACGGACCCGGCGAGATCCGCCTCGGCGGTATAGCCGTTGGCGACGGCCTTGTCCTGGACGTCGCGGATCATGCGCAGGTGCTCGATGCGCTCGGCGTTGGTCTCGCCGGTGCCCATCATCATCGTGGCGGTGGAGGAGACGCCGAGGCGGTGGGCCTGGGTCATGACCTCCAGCCAGCGCTCGCCGGACTCCTTGAGCGGGGCGATGGCCTTGCGGGGGCGCTCGGGCAGCATCTCGGCGCCGGCACCGGCGATGGAGGCGAGGCCGGCGGCCTTGATCCGCAGGATCGCGTCCTCGATCGAGACGCCGGAGACCTTGGCCATGTGCAGGACCTCGGACGGCCCGATCGAGTGGATGACCAGCGAGGGGAACGCCTGGCTGACGGCGGAGAAGAGCTCCTCGTAATACTCGACGCCATACTCCGGGTGATGGCCGCCCTGCAGCATGACCTGGGTCGCGCCGAGGTCGACGGCCTCCTGGCAGCGGTGCAGGATCTCCTCGGTGCCGTGGGTCCAGCCCTCGGAGTGCTTGGGCGCCCGGTAGAAGGCGCAGAACTTGCACGCCGTCACGCAGACGTTGGTGTAGTTGATGTTGCGGTCGATGAGATACGTGACGACGTTGTCCGGGTAGCGGCGGCGGCGCACGGTGTCGGCCGCCTCGCCGAGCGGGTGGAACGGGGCGTCGGTGTAGAGCAGCAGCGCCTCTTCCGCGCTGATCCGCCCGCCGTCGGCCGCACGCTGCAGGATGTCGCTGATCACCGGAGTCTCCGTCACAGCTTCGAGACTACGTGGGTTCACCTGGCGGACGGCAGGCCCCCGCAACCTCGCGTGCCTAGGATCACCAAGTGACTGACATGCGCTATCGACGCCTCGGCTCCTCCGGGCTCACCGTCTCCGTGGTCGGCATCGGCTGCAACAACTTCGGCGGCCGCATCGGCGCGGACCGCGCGGCGGGCGTCGTCCACGCCGCGATCGACCACGGCGTCACCCTGTTCGACACCGCCGACGTGTACGGCGCGACCCCGGGCGCGTCCGAGGAGGCGCTCGGCGCCGCCCTCGGCAAGCGGCGGGACGAGGTCGTCGTCGCCACGAAGTTCGGCATGGACGCGCGCGGCGCGAACGGGCCCGACTGGGGCGCACGGGGCGGCCGGCGGTACATCGCGAAGGCCGTCGACGCGTCGCTGCGACGGCTGAACACGGACTACATCGACCTGTACCAGCTGCACGCCCCCGACCCGCACACGCCGATCGAGGAGACCCTCGACGCGCTCAACGACGCCGTTAAAGCCGGAAAAGTCAGATATATCGGGCACTCGAACTTCAGCGGCTGGCAGACCGCCGACGCGGCGTGGACCGCGCGGACCAGGGGCCTCACGCCGTTCGTCAGCGCCCAGAACTACTACTCCCTGCTGGAGCGCAGCGTCGAGAAGGACCTGGTCCCCGCCCTGGAGCACTACGGCGTCGGGCTGCTGCCGTTCTTCCCGCTCGCCCACGGTCTGCTGACCGGCAAATACAAGAAGGGCCAGGCCGCCCCCGAGGGCACCCGCCTCGCGCGTGACGGCTTCGACAAGGTCCTCGCCGCCGCACCGTGGGACACGATCGAGCGCCTCGAGACGGTCGCCCAGGAACGCGGCGTCGACCTGCTGACCGTCGCGATCGGTGGCCTGGCCGCGCGGCCGGCGGTCGCCAGCGTGATCGCCGGCGCCACCAGCCCCGAGCAGGTCAAGGCCAACGTCGCGGCCGGATCCTGGGTCCCCACCGAGGAGGATCAGGCCGCGATCGAGGCCGCCCTCACAGCGTGATCGCTCCGACAACGTCCAAAGACGGCGTCGCGGAGCCGCCGGCGGGTTCCCTGGTGACGGCAAAGGTCGGCGCGACAGAAGTGATGTACTGCCGCCCGGACCCACCCGGAATGACACCCACAGGCTGAGGACCGGCGCCGCCGATCATCCACAGCTGATAGTCCTTGTCAGCGCCAGGATCGGCCAGGCCGTCCAGCACGGCCACCGCCGCGTTGCGCGACGGCGACACGATCAGCGTCACCCGGCCGCCCGCCATCTCGGAGGAGACCAGGCGGGCGTCCGGCGCGGCGAGGACCGCGTCGATCCGCGCGTTCTCCTGCTGTACGCCGTGCTGCGCGACCGTCCAGGTGCCGACTCCGACGCCGGCGGCGAGCACCGCGGCGGCCACCGCGCCGACCGTCCACCGCACCAGGCGCGATCGCCCAGACCGCCCCGCTCCGGCGGCACTCCGGCGAGGTCGCTCCTGTGCCGTGCGGCCGATCTCCGCCAGGACCGACTCCCGCAGCCGCGGAGGGGGCGCCTCGGCGACGGCATGCGTCAGCCACGACGCGGTCTCCCGCAGCTCGGCCACCTCGACCGCGCACGCCCCGCACTCCCGCAGATGCCGGTCGAACGCGGCCCGCTCCAGATCGTCCACCGCGTCGAGCGCATAGGCGCCCGCCAGCGCGTGGATGTCCACCGTCTCGGCCATCAGAACGCCACCCCCAAGCAGTCCCGCATGCGGATCAGCCCGTCGCGCATGCGTGTCTTGATGGTCGGCAGAGCGGCGCCGAGCAGGTCGGCGACTTCGCGGTAGCTGTTGCCGTTGTAATACGCGAGGGTGATCGCCTCGCGCTGCAGGTCGGTGAGGCCGTCGAGACAGCGGCGCACCTGCTGCTGCTCGATGCGGGCGGTCGCCGCCTCGACCACGTCGTCGTACGGGGTGTCGACGCTGCGGGCGGCCACCCGCTGCGCCCGGTCGTTGCTGGCCTGCTCGGCCCGGACACGGTCGACGGCCCGGCGGTGCGCGATCGTGAAGACCCAGGCCGTCGCGGAGCCGCGGGCGCCGTCGAAGCGGCCCGCGTTGCGCCACACCTCGACCATGACCTCCTGGCAGACCTCTTCGGACTGGGCGGGGTCACGCAGGACGCGGCGGATCAGTCCGTACACACGTGCCGACAGCAGGTCGTAGAGCTCGGCGAAGGCCCGCTCGTCGCCGCGGGCCACCTTGCTCAGCAGCTCGTCGGCGTCGACGCGCCGCTGCGGGGCCGGCACGGCGACGAGCCGCTGGGTCGGCAGCTCCTCGTGATCGGGTCTCATATCGCTCATTCGTAGCAGCCACCGCACCGGATTGGACCAGATCCGAGCTCCGGTCTCATGCGTCGTAGTCCACCACGACCTTGTCCGTGATCGGCAGCGCCTGGCAGGTGAGGACGTAACCGGCGGCGACCTCGTCTGGCTCCAGGGCGAAGTTGCGCGCCATCGACACCTCACCGACGACGATCTTCGCGCGGCAGGTGGAGCAGACGCCGCCCTTGCACGCATACGGCAGCTCCGGCCGCTGCCGGAGCGCGGCGTCGAGGACGCGCTCATCAGGGCCCATCACGATGGTGGAGGTGCGCCCATCCAGAATGATTTCGACCGTCGAGCCCGAAACATCAGCAGTGGCCGAAGCAAGCGCAACCGAAGCAGCCGGTACATCAGCCACATGAAACAGCTCGGTGTGCACAGCGGCATCGGTGACGCCCCGCACGCTGAGCGCGACCCGCGCGTCGAGCACCATGCCGTGCGGCCCGCACAGGAACCACTCGTCGACGGTGTCCGGCGGCAGCAGCGTGTCGAGGATCGCCCCGATGCGCTGCTCGTCGAGGCGGCCGGACAGCAGCGCCGACTCCTGCGCCTCGCGGGACAGCACGTGCACGACGTGCAGCCGCTCCCGATACCGGTCCTTGAGGTCGGCGAGCTCCTCGGCGAACATCACGGTGCCCGCGGCGCGGTTGCCGTAGACGACGGTGAATCGGCTGGCCGCCTCGACCTCCAGGGCCGTCGCGACCAGCGACAGGACCGGGGTGATCCCGGAGCCGGCGACGAGCGCCGCGTAGTGCCGGGTGCGCGACGGCTCGAACGCGCTGGTGAAGTGGCCCAGCGGCGGCATGACGTCGATCTCGTCGCCGGGGCAGAGGTCGGCGACGGCGAAGGACGAGAACGCCCCGCCGGCCACCGCTCTGATCCCGACCCGCAGGACCCCTTCGGCGGCGAGCCTCGATGGACTGGAGCAGATGGAGTACGACCGGCGGATCTCCGACCCGTCGTGCCAGCGCCGCACGGTGAGGTGCTGCCCGGCCTGGAACGCGAACGCTGCGCGCAGGGTGTTCAAAACGTCGAACGTCACCACGACCGAGTCGTCGGTGAGCCGCTCGACGTCCACCACCGGCAGCCGGTGAAACGTGGGGCGCCTGCTCATATCGCCTTCACCGCGTCGAAGGGCTCCAGGCAGCTGGTGCACCGCCACAGGGACTTGCACGCGGTCGAGCCGAACCGGGACAGCTGCTCGGTGGCCGGCGACCCGCACCGCGGGCAGCGCATCGAGATCTGCAGCAGCACCCGGCCGGGGGGTGCGATCCCGGCCGCGGCGAGCTTTGACCGCCCCTCATCGCTGATCATGTCGGTCGACCACGGCGGGTCGAGGACGGTGCGCACGGTCACGTCGGCGACGCCCGCGTCGTGCAGGGCGGACTCGATGTCGGCGCGGATCATGTCCATGGCGGGGCAGCCCGAATACGTCGGGGTGATCGTGACCGTGACGGCGTCGCCGTCGACCGCGACGTCACGCAGGATGCCGAGCTCGGCGAGGTTGAGCACCCGCAGCTCGGGGTCCTTGACGGCGGCGACCACGTCGAACAGCGTCACCAGTGGACCCCCGGGTGCGCGCGGTGCAGGACCTGCATGTCGGCGAGCAGCGTCGCAAGCGCCTCGGTGTGCACGGACCGGCCCCCGGTCGGCTCGTCGACGGAGGCGGGCCTGGTCAGCGTCGCCTCGGCCAGGACCGCGTCGATCGTCTCCAGCCACGCCGCGCGCAGCGTCGACGGGTCGATGACGACGCCGGCCACGTCGAGCGCGCGCACGTCAGGGTCCATCGCGAAGAGCTGATGCGTGTAGGGCCACATGTGGTCGACGGCGGCCTGCATCCGGCTGTGGGACTCGTCGGTGCCGTCGCCGAGCCGGACGACCCATCGCGAGCTGTGATCGACGTGGTACGCCGACTCCTTCCGCGCCTTGGCGGCCACCGCGGCGATCCGCTCGTCGCCGACGCCGATCGAGCGGTCGTAGAGCAGCCGCTGGTAGACCGACAGGAAGAGCAGCTTGGCCATCGTGACCGCGAAGTCCCCGTTGTCGAGCTCCACCAGTCGCACATTGCGGAACTCGTGCTCGGAGCGCAGGTATGCCAGGTCGTCCTCGGTGCGGCCCTGGCCCTGGAGCTCGCCGGCGTAGCTGAGCAGCATCCTGGCCACGCCGAGCTGGTCGAGGGCGATGTTGGCCAGCGCGATGTCCTCTTCCATCTCCGGCGCGCGCGAGCACCACTCGCCGAGGCGCTGCGCGGTGATCAGCGCGTCGTCGGCGAGGCCGAGCACATACTTCGCGACGTATCCGACAGGCCTCATATGTGTGCCGCGCCTTCGGGGACGTCGTAGAACGTGGGATGCCGATACACCTTGTCGGCGGCGGGCGCGAAGAACGCGTCCTTCTCGTCGGGGCTGCTCGCGGTGATCTCGGCGGTGGGCACTACCCAGATCGACACGCCTTCCTGCCGGCGGGTGTAGACGTCGCGGGCGTTGCGCAGCGCCATCTCGGCGTCGGACGCGTGCAGGCTACCGACGTGAGCGTGGGAGAGTCCGCGGCGCGGGCGGACAAATACCTCAAACAGCACTTTTCGCTCTTTTCGCCGCATATACCTGCGCCGCCTCGCGGACCCAGGCGCCTTCTTCATGGGCGCGCCGGCGATGGTCCATCCGCTCCTGGTTGCAGGGCCCGTCGCCCTTGATCACCCGCAGCAGCTCGTCATAGTCGGGCTGGGTGTAGTGGTGCCGCTGTTCTGTGTCGTCCCACCGCAGGTCAGGGTCGGGGATCCGCAGGTCGAGCACGCTCGCCTGCTGCACGCACATGTCGACGAACCGCTGCCGGAGCTCGTCGTTGGAGAAGCGCTTGATCTTCCAGGCCATCGACCGCTCGGAGTGCGTCGAGTCGCCGTCGGGCGGACCGAACATCGCCAGGGACGGATACCACCACCGGTCGACCGCGTCCTGCGCCATCGCCTTCTGCTCGGGCGTGCCGTGCGACAGCGTGTGCAGGATCTCGAAGCCCTGCCGCTGGTGGAACGACTCCTCCTTGCAGACGCGGATCATCGCGCGGGCATAAGGCCCGTAGGAGCAGCGGCACAACGGCACCTGGTTGACGATCGCGGCGCCGTCGACCAGCCATCCGATCGCGCCGACGTCGGCCCAGGTCAGCGTCGGGTAGTTGAATATGGAGCTGTACTTCTGCCGGCCGTCGATCAGCATCTCGACCAGCTCGTCGCGGGAGATGCCGAGCGTCTCCGCGGCGGCATAGAGATACAGGC
The DNA here is from genome assembly GCF_040605635.1 of Dactylosporangium sp. NPDC005555. Classification (NCBI taxonomy): domain Bacteria; kingdom Bacillati; phylum Actinomycetota; class Actinomycetes; order Micromonosporales; family Micromonosporaceae; genus Dactylosporangium; species Dactylosporangium sp. NPDC005555. Next base: position 114,247 of record NZ_JBEXDG010000023.1, on the reverse strand, counting down.
CGTGCCCGGCCTCGTCCTGGACCTTCGCCAGCAGGATGGCCTTGCGCTTCAGCGACGGCGCGCGGGAGATCCAGTTGCCCTCGGGCTGCATGCCGATGATCTCCGAGTGCGCGTGCTGCGCGATCTGCCGGATCAGCGTCTTGCGATAAGCCTCGGGCATCCAGTCGCGCGGCTCGATCTTCTGATCCGCGGCGACGATCGTGTCGAAGTAGTCCTGGAGGTCCGATCCGGCCGCCACGTCACGGCCGGCGGCCTGCTGAAGCTCCCGCTCGGCGCTGTCCACCTGCTCGAGGAGCGGGGCGAAGTCGTTGCCGTACACCCTCCCAGTGTTACAGCAACCGACCGACCCTGCAAGAAGGTGTCACAGACATCGAGGCAACTACCAGCGACTTTTGAGCGCATCTGGGCAGCGGGGAGCGCGTTGGAAGGGGAGACTGTCCGGGATCGTCACGTCTGGTCACTCCTGATCGCTTACGACGTGGTAACACCGGCAACACCTGCTCATGACCAGCGGTCGATGCAATGGAACCGACCGCCAGGGAGGGACCACCGACCCATGCGCAAGCGCGTCGGATTCACCGTGCTCATGTTGTTCGCCGTCGCAGTGATGGTCGGCGTGCCGTACATGCGGGGCAGCGACATGCTGGACGATCACGAGTCCAGCGCCGCCGCCCCCGCGGCGATGAACGAGTCCACGTCGCCGCAGCCGGAGGCCACGCGCAAGGCCGCACCCGCGGCACCGGCCGCCCCCTCACTGCCGCCGGCGCTGCTGCACCCGGCCCCGGTCGCCGTCGACGCCACGGGCTTCTGGTCCTGGACGGTGCTGGACCGCCGCACCGGCGCGATGGCCGGATCCGGCAACGCCTCCACCACCCAGCGCACCGCGTCGATGATCAAGGCGTGGCTGGCCGCGGACTACCTGCGCCGCACGCCGAGCCCGAGCTCGTCGAACCTGCGCCAGCTCACGTCGATGATCCGGAACAGCGACAACACCGCGGCCTCGTACTTCTGGGGGCTCAACGGCCGCTCGGCCAGCATCACGCGCCTGGTGCAGATGTGCGGGCTGACGGACAGCAAGGCGTACATCGACTGGGCCAGCACCATGGTCTCGGCCCGGGACGCCGCGCGGATGGGCGCCTGCATCGGCGACGGGCGCGCGGCGGGTCCGAAGTGGACCGACTGGGTGCTCAACGAGATGCGCAACGTGGCCGGCAGCCAGGAGTTCGGCGTGGTGCCCGCGCTGCCGGCGGAGGAGAAGGCGGCGACCGCGGTCAAGAACGGGTGGATCGCCCGCAGCGACGGCAAGTGGCACGTCAACTGCATGGCGATCGGGACCGACTGGGTGCTCGGCGTCCTGACGGTGTACCCGACGTCGAAGGGCATGGACTACGGCGCCGAGATCTGCGCCTCGGTCACGCGGCAGCTGCAGGCCTAACCCTTGAAGAAGGCGGGACCGTCCGAGGGCAGCGGGGGGACGGCGCCGCGGGCGGCGGCGCGGCGGGCGAACTCGCGGATGCCCGCCACCTGACGATCGCCGAGCGAGAAGTCCAGCACGCGGAAGTAGTGCGCGAGGGTCTCCGCCGACAGCGTCTCCCAGCGGGCCGCGGCCTCGGCGATCTCGTCGAGCTCGGTGAGGCACAGGTCCTTGGACCGCAGGAACGCCTGGTGCACATCTTTGACCAGGCCGGGATGCGCCTCGGCGAACGCCCGGCGCACACCCCAGGCGGCGAAGACCATCGGCAGGCCGGTCCAGTCGCGCCAGGCCTGGCCGAGGTCGGTCACGGTCCAGCCGCGCTGCGGTGCCTCGTGCAGCGCACGCAGCGCCACGTCGCCGATGATCACCGCGGCGTCGGCCTCGTCGAGCATCCGGGCCAGGTCGGGCGGGCTCTGGAAATACGTGGGCGTGACGCCGACCTTCGACTCCAGGTACATCTGCGCGAGCATGACGCCGGTGCGGGACGTGGCGCCGAGGGCGACCCTCTGACCGGACAATGCCTCCAACGGCACCGTCGAGACGAGGTTGACCGACAGAACCGGCCCGTCGCTGCCGACCGCGATGTCCGGCAGGAGCAGCAGGTCGTCGGCGTTGCGCAGGTACTCGACAAGCGTGATCGGCCCCACGTCCAGGTCGCCGGCGACGAGCGCGGCGCTGAGCCGTTCGGGGGAATCCTTGTGCAGGTCGACGTCGATCAGCGCGCCCGAACGCATCAGGCCCCAGTAGAGCGGCAGGCAGTTCAGGAACTGGATGTGGCCGACGCGGGGCCGCTGCAATGCAGGCACACCGCTTATGGTGCCCCAGGAATCGCCGCTCAAGCGGGCGGGGCGGTCATTGTCACAGCGCGTACCCTCATGGGGTGCGACGCCCCCTCGCAGTGCTGGCCTGCGCCATCGTGTTGGCGGGATGCGGCACGCCCACTTCTCCGAAGCCGCAGAACACCCAGCAGCAGGCCGCCGCCGCCACCGCCAGCATCGCTTCCGGAAGCCCGGGCGCGGCGCCGAGCCCCAGCGCGAGCGGACCGCTGTTCACACCGACCCAGCCTGTGACGATGAACGTCAAGGGCTTCTGGTCGTGGGCGTTCTATGACCTGAAGGAAGACAAGATGTACGGGTCGACGCCGTACACGACGAGCGACACCGCGAGCATGGCCAAGGCGTGGGTCGCCGCGGACTGGCTGCGCCGGCAGGGCGAGCAGAACAAACAGCCCGCGGCCGCCGCGCTGCAGGAGCTGTCGCGCATGATCCGTGACTCCGAGACGGAGAACACGTTCAAGTATCACGTCCAGAACGGCAACCTGACCTCGATCAAGCGCATGACCACGACCTGCGGCCTGACGGAGACCAAGGGCACGCAGAACTCGTGGAGCCTCACGCAGATGTCGGCACGCGACGTGGCCCGCCTGGCGAAGTGCATCGGCGACGGCCGGGCGGCGGGACCGAAATGGACCGGCTGGCTGCTCAACGAGATGCGCAACGTGCGCGGGCCGGGGCGCTTCGGGCCGATCGAGGTGCTGCCCGCGGACGTCCAGAAGACGACCGCGGTCAAGAACGGCTGGCTGGCCAGGGAAGACGGTCAGTGGCACATCGCGTGCATGGCCGTCGGCGACGGGTGGACGATCGGGATCATGGCGCACTACCCGAGCACGCTGGGGAAGGACTACGGGACGAAGACGTGCCGGGAAGTGACGAAGCAGCTGCTGACCCAGCCGCCGCGCTGACCCGCCACATCCAGCCGCCGAAGATCGCGACCCCGACGATGCCCGCCGCGCCGCAGCCGATGACGATGTGCCTCGGCTCGAACGGGCCGACGAGGACGCCGCCGGCGGCGTAGCCGATCAGGTTCGCGGCGTTGATCACGGCGCCGAAGCGGGCGAAGAACGCCCCCCGCACCTCGGCCGGGACCCGCCTGGCGGCGATGACGCCGATGAAGTTGTTCTCCGCGCCGTTCACGGCACCGCCGAGCAGCCACAGCGGGTACATCACCAGCACCGCGGACGCGAAGCCTGAGACCAGCACGATCAGCGCGGTCGCGAGGTGCATCACGACCAGGATGCGCCCGAGCGTGCCGTCGTCGCGGGCGCGCGCCGCGGCGAGCCAGCCGCCGCCGAGCATGCCGGCCGTCCACGCCGCCTCGACCAGGCCGAACTCGACAGGACTGCCGCCCAGCGTCTCGCGGATGAAGAAGACGCCGACCACCATGTCGACGTTGATCGTGAGCACGATCGCCCCGACGAGGCAGATCAGCGCCAGGAGAAACCGGTCGTTCCGGATTTTCCATGGTGTACGACCAGCGCCGGCCGCTGCGATCGGCGCCTTCCGGCGGGTGTGCAGCAGCAGCCCGGCGGCCGCGACGGCCAGATAGGTGACGGCGTCGATCAGCAACGGGACGCGCAGCCCCAAGACCCCGACCAGCACCCCGGCGAGGGCCGGACCGGCCAGCGCGCCGACGGAGTTGGCGGTCTGCCCGATCGCCATCGCCCGGCCGACGCCGTCGGGCCCCGCCGCGTCCGGCAGCAGCGCGTTGAACGTCGGGGTCGTGACCGCCACCCCGGCGGCGAGCGCCGCGACCAGCGCGATCAACAGCCACGTGCTGGTGGTCAGGGCCATCGCGGCGCAGCAGGCGGCCTGGGCGAGGCCGACGGTGGTGAGCAGGATGCGGCTGTCGACCCGGTCGACGAGCCGGCCGACCAGCGGGGCGAGGGCGACGACCGGCACGACGGAGGCGATGAGGACGGCGGCGACGGCCGGTCCTCCCGCGCCACGGTCCTGCAGGGCGAGCAGGATCGCGGTCGCGGCCATGAAGTCCCCGAGGAACGAGACGCCTCGCGCGACCGCGAGCAGGTACACGTCACGAGGAGATGCGAAGGACATACTTCGAAAATAATCCTTCACATCTGGTGATCGCCAGAGGTTTTCCTAAGTACGCGGAAAGGTCCGGTACGTCACGTTCACCTGCCGGGCTCCCTCCGGCAGATCGGTGCGGCGGGACCGCGCGTAGCGCTGGAACAGTGCGAGGACCTCGTCGTTGAGCGCCTTGAGCTCGTCCGCGGTGACCTGGATCTGCACGTCGGCCGAGGTCGCGGCCGTGTACCACTCGTAGGGCTCCTCGTCGCGGCGGCTCAGCCAGGCCCGCGCCCGGGCGTCCTCGATCTCCAGGAACATCAGCGACAGCTCCTGGTCCGCCGCCCGCTCCGCGGCGCCGCCCTCCGGCCCGGCCTCGATGTTGAGCCCCTGCAACTGGCTGCGCCAGACGCGCTCCCGCCCGTCGCCGCGGCTCGGCGCCTGCTCGATCAGGTTGACCTTGGCCAGCTCGCGCAGGTGGTAGCTGGTCGCGCTGGGCGACAGCCCGCAGACCTCGGCGAGCTCGGTCGCCGTCGCCGGCTCGCCGCCGTCGAAGAGCCGGTCGAGGATGGCGATCCTCGCCGGGTGCGCCAGCGCCCGCATCGTCGAGGCGTCCCGGATCTGCGCGCGTCCCGGATCCAGCCGGACCGGAGTCTCATCAACCACGTACCCAGGGTATTCATGACCCTTCGGATGATCTGAGGTCAGACCTTTTTTTCTTATGGTGAGGCTCTTTGGATCTTCGACTTGGGAGACCTGGTGCGAGTACGTGGTTACGCCCCCGCGACGCCATGCTGGACGGTGCTCACCAGCGCCGACGCCGGCGTCTCGGCGAACTTCTACGGCGGGCTCTTCGGCTGGACCACGGCCGCGGCCGATGACGGCACGACCACGTTCCTGCTGCGCGACCTGGCCGTCGCCGGGCTGACCGCGGCACCGGGCCGCCCCTCGGCGTGGCTGAGCTACGTGTCCACCGAGGACATCTCGGCCACGGCGGGCCTCGTCACCGACGCGGGCGGCAGCGTGCTCGTTCCGCCGTTCGCCGCCGGTACGCGGGGGCACAGCGCCTTCTTCGCCGACGCGAGCGGTGCGGTCTTCGGCGCGTGGCAGCGCGGGACGTTCGCCGGCACCCAGGTCGTCAACGAGTCCGACACGATCTGCTGGAGCGAGGTCGTCACCCCCGACATCCCGGCCGCGGTCGGCTTCTACGGCAAGGTCTTCGGCTGGACCGAACGCGCCGGCTCCGCGGGCGCCCACCAGGAGTATCACGAGTGGGTCGCCACGAACCGGGTGGTCGGCGGCATGAGCCCGATGGGTGAGCTGTACCCGCCGGGAACGCCCGCCCACTGGCGCACGATCTTCCTGGTCGACGACTGCGCCGCCACCGCGGCCCGGGCCGTCGAACTCGGCGGCCGCCTGATGGCCGGCCCGGTCGACGCCGGCATCGGCCTGGGCGCGTTCCTAATGGACCCGACCGGTGCCGCGTTCCTCGCCTTCGAACTGCTCCCCGAGCTCCGCGACCACTTCTAGACGGTGCCGCAGCGCGGCGGCCAACTCCCCCGCGGCCGCGAGCTGCTCGGGCGTGAGCGCGGCGACGAACAGCTCCCGGACCGCGCGCAGGTGCGGCACCGTCGCGCCGTGGAACGCCGTCGCGCCGGCCTCGGCGAGGACGATCTCGGCGCCCCGGTTGTCGCTGGCGCACTCCTCACGGCGGATCAGCCCGCGCTTCTCCATCCTGCCGAGGTGGTGCGACAGCCGGCTGCGCTCCCAGCCGATCCCCGCGGCCAGCTCGGATGAGCGCATCCGCCGGTCGGGCGCCTCGCTGAGGGCGAGCAGGACCACGTAGTCCCCCGGCGACAGCGAGGTCTCGCTCTGCAAGCGCGACGCCAGCTCCGCCCGCAGCGCGTCCGCGGTCTCGATGAAGTCCCGCCAGATCCGCAGCTCGTCCGTGGTCGGCAGTGTGCGCTTCGTCATGGGCCCTCCAATTGACGTGTCAATCATACGGTGCACATAATTGACACGTCAATTACCACGGAAGGAGCCCGGCCGTGTCTGATCTGGAGTTCGGCCTCGACACGTTCGGCGACGTCCCCTCGGACGACGCCGGCGCACCTGTCTCCTACGCCGCCGCGATCCGGCAGGTCCTCGACGAGGCGGTGCTCGCCGACGAGCTCGGCGTGGACGTCATCGCCCTCGGCGAGCACCACCGGCCGGAGTATTCCGTGTCGACGCCCGAGACGGTGCTCGCCGGGATCGCCACGCGGACCTCGCGCATCCGGCTCGCGTCCGGCGTGACCGTGCTCAGCTCCGACGACCCGGTCCGGGTGTTCCAGCGCTTCGCCACCGTCGACGCGCTCTCGAACGGCCGGGCCGAGGTCATCCTCGGGCGCGGCTCGTTCACGGAGTCGTTCCCGTTGTTCGGCTACGACCTCGCCGACTACGACATCCTCTTCGAGGAGAAGATCGACCTCTTCGTGCAACTGCTCGACGAGCGGCCGGTCACCTGGAGCGGCACGACGCGCGCACCGCTGGTCGACGCGGACGTCTTCCCGAAGACCGAGTCCGGCCGCCTCGACACCTGGGTCGGCGTCGGCGGCTCGCCGCAGTCGGTCGTGCGCACCGCCCGCTACGGCCTGCCGCTCATGCTCGCGATCATCGGCGGGAAGCCGGCACGGTTCGGTCCGTATGTCGAGCTGTACCGTCGGGCCGCCGACCAGCTGGGCACCACCGCGCATCCGGTCGGCATGCACTCCCCCGGCTTCGTCGCCGACACCGACGAGGACGCCAAGGAGATCTTCTGGCCGCACTACCGGGTCATCCGCGACCGCATCGGGGCGCTGCGCGGCTGGCCGCCGATCCGCCGGGAGGAGTTCGACGCCGAGGTCGCGCACGGCTCCCTCTACGTCGGCTCACCCTCGACGGTCGCCCACAAGATCGCCGCCGCGGTCCGTGCCGTTGACGCCGGCCGCTTCGACCTGATCTACACCGCGGGCGCCCAGCCCGTCAGCGCAAGGCTTCGTGCCGTCGAGCTCTACGGCACGAAGGTGATCCCCATGGTCAAGGAACTGCTGGCATGATCCGTGCCGTCCTCGGCATCCTCGGCGCCGGCAAGGTGGGCACGGTGCTCGCCCGCCTTGCGGTGACCGCGGGCCACCGGGTGCTCATCGCGGGCTCCGGCGACCCGTCGGCGATCGCGCTCACCGTCGACGTGCTCGCGCCGGGCGCGGAGGCCACCACCGCCCGCGACGCCGCCGCCCGCGCGGACGTCGTCATCCTGGCGCTGCCGCTCGGCAAGCACCGCACCATCCCCGCGCTCGAGCTCCGCGGCAAGCTCGTCATCGACGCCATGAACTACTGGTGGGAGGTCGACGGCATCCGCGACGACCTCGCCTCCTCCAGCGAGGTCGTCCAGGCCTTCCTGCCCACGTCGCGGGTGGTGAAGGCCTTCAACCACATGGGCTACCACGACCTGGAGGACTCGTCCCGCCCCGCCGGCGCCCCGGACCGCAAGGCCATCGCGATCGCCGGCTCCTCGGACCTCGAGACGGTCGCCGCCCTGGTCGACGCCCTCGGTTTCGACCCGGTGATCGTCGGCCCGCTCGCCGAAGGCGCCCGGCTGGCACCGGGCACCGAACCCTTCGGCGCCAATGTCGACGCCCCCACCCTCCGAAGCATGCTGGGGCTTGAGGCGGGTTGACCGAGATGTAATACCAGCACCCATATCCGGATTGCCCACTGTGGAGGAAAAGGTCGCTCCGGTCCCACGGTCGCGGTCGCCCCGGCAAGGATCGATGCGTCATCCCTCAACCTCCGGGAGCGCAGTTGCACAACCATGCCCTGCGCCGTCCGCTGCTGTACGCGGCACTGACGGCCACCATCATCGCGACGTCGACGGCGATCACCGCCGCCCCCGCCATCGCGAGCGGCACCTCCTCCATCACCGGCCACCTCACCGACCCGGCCGGCGTGCCCACCGCCGGCGCCGGCGTGTGGGCCACTTCGCTCGATGCCCTCAACCAGCCCGTGTTCACGCAGACCGACGGCGCCGGGGCGTACAGCTTCGGCAGCCTCGATGCCGGCAGGTACATCCTGAGCTTCCGGGCCGCCGGCAGCTCATTCGAGCAGTACGCGCACCAGAAACTCAGGTTCAACGACGCAGACCCCGTCTCCGTGGCCGCGGGGGCCACGGCGGTCGTCGACGAGCAACTGCTGGCGACCGGCCGGGTCGCCGGTACGCTGCGCAACGCCGACGGCTCGGCGGCCCAGGCATACGTGCAGGCCTACACCGCCGAGGGGCAGAACTACGTCGGCAGCACGGGTGTCGCGCCCGACGGCACCTTCGGGCTGGACCTTCCGTCCGGCGCCTACAAGATCCAGTTCTACGTGCGAAGTTCGTTCTACCAGTGGAACGGCGGCAAGCTGACCTTCGACAGCGCCGCCCCGATCCAGGTCACCGCCGGGTCGACGATCCCGCTGACCGAAACGGTCGTGCAGACAGGGTCGATCGCCGGGCGGCTGACCAACGCCGACGGCACCCCGGCGAGCGGCGTCGGCGTCGCCGCCGAGCGGGCGGAGTACGACGGCATCCCCACGCGCAGCGCGACCACGGACATTGACGGGCGCTACCGCATGGACGACGCCGTGCCCGGCGACTGGCTCGTCAGCTTCAGCGGGCCGCGGTGGATTTCGCAGTACGCCCACGGCACGCTCGACCGTGACGCCGCCGCGCGCATCGCGGTGACCAGCGGCCAGGTGTCGACGGTGGACGAGCAGTTCCTGCCGCAGGGCACCGTGCGCATCGTCGCGCACGACGCCACCAGCGGCGCGCCGCTGTCGCACTTCTGTGCGTACGCCAACGCCAACACCAACCTCAGCGGCTGCACGGACGGCACGGAGATCATCCTGGCCGACGTCCCCGCCGTGGCGTGGAGCTTCGCCGTCAACATCAACGACCATCAGCACTTCGAAGAGCGCGACGCGACGGTCACCGTCACCGGCGGCCAGACCACGACGATCGACGTGGCCCTGCGCCGCGGCGCGACGCTCACCGTGCCGATGGTCAAGCGGGCCGACGGCACGACCGCCGAGGGCTGCGCGCAGGCGGCCAAGGTCGGCGTGCAGTATCCGTACTTCGGCGGGCACCCGGACTACATCACCTCCTACGCCTGCTCGGACTGGTTCGAGCCGCAGATCCCCGGCACGGTGGTCCTCGGCCCGCTCGACGCCGGCACCTACCAGCTCTTCGCCGACCCGCGCGACGACGCGCTCGGATCGCAGTGGGTCGGCGCGACCGGCGGCACCGGCGACCGTGGCGCCGCCGCGCAGGTCACGCTCGCGGAGGGGGACCAGGTCACGGTCCCGGTCGTGCGGCTCGACCGGGCCGGCACCATCAGGGGCAAGGTCACCGACCTCGCCACCGGCGCCCCCGTTGCGGGCGTCTGCGTGTCGGTGACCGCCAGGGCCCCGGGCTTCAGCGGCGACGGCTGCCCGGTCGCCACCGCCGGCGACGGGACCTACGTGATGCCCGGCGTCGGACCGTACGCGTGGCCGGTGCAGTTCTCGAGCCACGACTACCAGTGGCGCTGGTCCGGCAACGCGGTGAGCCGGCCCGAGGCCACCCCGGTGACCGTCCGCGCCGGCAAGAACGTCACCGCCAACGCCAAGATGCGCACCGGCGGCGGCACGATCACCGGCGCGTTCCGCGACCCCGCCGGGCACCTGCTCGACGGGGGTGTGTCCGCCTACAACGCCGTCACCGGCGAGGCGGTCTCGATCGGCGGTCAGTCGTACGCCGACACGCCCTACGTGCTGGCCAACCTCGCACCGCAGCAGCAGGTGAAGCTGCAGTGGTCGACCGTCGACGGCCACCGCGGCTGGGTCGGTGGCACGAGCTTCGCCTCCGCCACGCCGTTCCAGATCAAGAACAACAAAACGCTGACCGTGAACGTCACCGTCAGCTGACGACCGGCCGGGCGGTCAGGGCCCACAACCGGCCCTGACCGCCCATGCCGTCAGAAGGTAGTACGAACAGTTTGTAGTACAAAGAGTTTGTAGTACCGTTGGTTCGTGGACGTCATCGGGCGGGCGGTTGAGCTGGCGGAGCTGACTGCCGCGTGGGAGCGGGCGGCTGGTGGCGAGCCGGAGCTCGCGGTGGTCTGGGGGCGACGGCGGGTCGGCAAGACCTATCTGCTGACGCATTTCGCTGAGGGCAAGCGGTCCGTCTACTTCACCGCGGCACGCCAGGACACCGACGAGCGACAGCTTCAGCGGTTCGCCGGCGCGCTTCGCGAGCAGCTCGGCGATGAGATCGCGGACCTGGCGCCGGCGAGCTTCCCCACCTGGGAGGCCGCGCTGCGGTTCGTCGGGGGCATCGCCCGCGCCGAGCCCTTGCTGGTGGTGCTCGACGAGGCGCCCCGCCTGATGAGCGGGCACGCAGACTTCGCCGACACCGTTTCGGCCGTATGGGAAAACCACATCCGCGACCAGAAGCTGATGCTCGTCCTTTCCGGATCCGCCGTCGCGGTGATGGAGCAGATGCTGGGTCCGCAGGGCGGCCTGCACCGCCGCGCCGGCCTCGAGCGGAGGATGGATCCGTTCCCGCTGATCGATGCGCGTGCGTTCCAGCCCGATCTGCCGCCCGGCGACTTCATCCAGGCGTATGCGGCCTGCGGCGGCTATCCGTTGCACCTGCGTCGCTGGTCGGCGCAGCGGTCCACCGAGGAGAACCTCGACGAGCTGGCCTTCACTCCGGGCGGCCTGCTCCTGCGGGACGCGCCGGACATCCTCTCGGAGGATCTTGACTGGCGTGGCGGATACGAGCGGGTGCTCACGGCCATGGCCGGTGGCGCCCGACGACGTTCCAAGATCGCCGGGCGGGCGCAGCAGCGCATCGACTACACCCTCGACCGGCTCCGTCGCGCCGGCTACGTGCGGACGGTCCGTGCGCTGGGCACGGGCGGCTCCCCCGATCCGTATTACGAGATCGCCGACGACTACCTCGCGTACTGGTTCGCCGTGCTGCGCGACGACGCGGACCTGATCGACGGCGGCCAGGGACCGGCGGTCAGGCAACGCACCTCGGGACGGTGGCAGACCCACGTCGCCCGGGTCTTCGAGGGGGCGGCCCGCGAGCATGCACAGCGGCTGGTGGCGACCGGGGCACTTCCCGACGACACGATCATCGGCCGCTGGTGGAAGGACGAGACCGTCGAGATCGACGTGCTGGGGCTCACCGGCGACCGACCGATCCTCGTCGGCGAGTGCCGGTGGCAGGCCAGGCCGCTCACCCAACGTGACCTCGGTGACCTGCAGCGCCGAGCCGCCCACCTGCCGGAGCCGGGCCCGGCCGGGCTCACGTTCGTGTTCTGGTCCCGCGGCGGCGTCGACGAGACCCTGGCCGACCATCCCGATCTACGGACATTCACTCCTGCCGACATCATCGACGGTCGCGGCAAGTCGGTGTGAAGAGCGATACTGATGCAGTTCGGCCCACTCCTTCGGGTGGGAACTGGTCACCGTCGAATGTGTCGACTACGTTGGTCCGGTCGATTCGAGGGGGTCCGATGGCGCAGCCGAACCCACCGTCCTTTGGACTGGATGACTTCGGCCTCGACGACCGCATGCGACTGTTCAGTTACGTCACTGCTGACAACCGGGCGGCTTATCTGTGGGTCCTGCGGTCCCTCGATGCTGCCCGATCCAGCTATCAGGTGGTCCTGCACACGTCCGAGGTGGCAGCCGCGATGGCGGGGCTGGCAAAGATCCATCCCGACTGCCCCGAACCGGCCGGGTTGGAGCTGCCCCGGCTGCTCGACGCCCTGGTCGACTGGGGTGTGCTGGACCGCGGGCAGGACGGCGCCCGCGCGGCGACACTGGCGGAGTACCGGAACCGGCATTCGGTGTATCAGTTCACCGAGGCCGGGTATCGCGCGCACCGCGCGGTCGAGTCTGTGCTCGCGGCCGGCCTCGGCGACAGTTCGCTCTCCCGGCTGGTCTTCGCCGACCTGCTCGCCGACCTGAAGGCGCTCGCCGTGGCGAACGCGAGCGGCGACGCGGAAGAGGTCTACCGCAAGCTCAGCCGGCTCGACCGGGCGCTCGCGGACATCGCCGAGCGCGCGGCGCGGTTCTACCACATGCTGGGCGACCTCAGCCGCACGCCGGATGTGCGGCCCGAGGCGTTCCTGGCACACAAGGACGCGCTGCTGACGCACCTGCGTGATTTCCACGACGAGCTCCAGCGGTATACGCCCCGACTGCGCGAGGCGGTCCTCGAGGTCGAGACCACCGGCCTGGACCGCATGGTGGAGGCGGCCGCCGAGGCAGATGAACGGCTGTTCGCGACCCCCAGCGAGCGGCTGGAAGACTGGCGGAGCCGGTGGGCCGGTCTCCGCTCGTGGCTTGCGCCGCCAGGCGACGGCGTGCTCAGCGAGGCGGACCGCCTCTCCGGCGCGACGATGGCGGCGATCGGGAATGTGCTGGCCCTGCTGCGACGGGTCACGGAGGCACGCCGGGGCGGCGTGAGCCGCGAGTCGCAACTGCGGCATCTCGCCGCGTGGTTCACCGAGGCCGGCTCGGTCGAGGTCGCTCACGCCCTGTTCGACGTGGTCTTCGGTCTCGGCGCACCACGCCATGTCGGCGTCGCCCATGCCGATCCGGAGCTGGTCCCGACGCGCCTGTCCTGGTGGGAGGCGCCACCGGTCGAGCTGTCCCGCACGCTCGTGCAATTCGGCCGGGCCCCCGGGCAAGGCAACGGCCGGCCGGCCAGGCTGGAGCGGTCCCACGGACAGCGTGACCGGCTGCGGGAGCGGCAGCTCGCCACGGAACGCCGCAGCGCGGTGGCCGCGACGCGGCTGATCGAGCAGCACGGCGGCGGCGACCTCGACGCCGGTGTCGAGCTCGACGAGCCGCAGATGGTGGTGCTGCGGCGGCTGCTGGACGTGGCGCTCGCAGCTCGGGCGGCCGGACGTTCCGACGCACCCCTGGCGGCGGCGGCCTACGGGGTGCGGCTCACGCTCACGCCGACCCCGGACCGCTTCACCACCGTGGCGACGACCACAGGTCGCCTGCATCTGAACGGCTACGCGCTGAGCGTGACGCCGGCGGAGCACACGGCGGCCCACCGGACCGCGCTGGTGCCCGTGTCGTGAGGTTCGCCGCAGAGGTCTCCGATCTGGACCTGGCCGACTACCAACGGGCGGTGCGGCTCGTCCTGCGCCATCCGCTGATCACCGCGACCTACCCCGACGAGCGGGCGCTCATCCGCGTCCGACGGTTCGCCGCGGAGCTGCGCCGTGATCTTGCGGAGGCATTCGGGTACCGGCTGGAGCTGCACGGGTCGACGGCTCGGCTGGTGCGGACCGCTGACCGACTTGACCCTGACCGGCTGGCCACCACCCGCACCGGCCGCCCGTTCGACCGTCGGCGGTACGCGTATCTGGCGCTGTGCCTCGCGGCGCTGGGCCGGGCCGGCATCCAGACAACGGTCAGCGAGCTCGCCGACGTCGTGTCCGCCGACGCGAACCGGATCGGCGGACTCGGGCTCGACCCGGACTCCGGTGCCGACCGCCGCGCGTTCGTCGATGCGGTGACCTGGCTGGAGGAGCGCGGCGTGCTCCGGCTGGCGGACGGATCGAGCGCGTCCTGGGCCAGTGACCCCATGGCCGGCGAGGCCCTCTACGACATCGCCCGCGACGCGCTGGTCGCCATGTTCCACCCACCTCGGGTGCTGCAGCACGTCGACAGCGTGACCGCCCTCTTGGAACGCTCTGCGGCCACCAGCGACAATGCCGAGCGGCGCGCGGCGGCACAGGCCGCACGCCGGGCCGTCATCGAGGCGCCGGTCGTGTACTTCAGCGACGTTGAAGCCACCGTCGCGAACCATCTGCGCGGCACGGCGCTGCCCGCCGACCTGTACAGACTGACCGGCCTGCGAGTCGAGCGGCGGGCGGAGGGCGTGCTCCTCGCAGACACGCTCGGGTTCTCGGTGGAGCGGTTCCCGGGCACCGGCTCGGTGGCACAGGCCGCGGTGCTGCTCACGGTTGAGCTCGCCGAGCGGGCACTCGACCCGGACGGCCGACGGGTCAGACGGATGCCGGCACCGGATCCTCGCGCCCGGCAGGCCGCGCTCGTCGCGGCCACAGACACCGCGCTGCCGGCAGCGACCGGCGTCGTGCCGGACGACTTCAGCGACACCGCAGCGCCGGCACCGCGGACCGTCGAGTCAGACGCGGAGCCCGATCGGCTGCCGTTCGTGACGGACAGTTTCCTCCGCGAGTCGATCGCCGCGATCCTCCAGCGCTACGGAGCGGCCTTCGGCGCCGCGTGGCATGCCGACCCGGACCGCCTGCGGATCGAGGCGGTCGAGTTGCTGACCAGATTCGGTGCGGTGACGCCGGTGCCGGGTGGCGTGCTGGTGCGACCGCTGGTCGGCCGATACCGCGGAACGGTTGCCCAGGTGCGCCAACGGACCCTCTTCTAAGGAAGCCCTGTGACCCGCTTCACCCCGACCCGTGCCGGGATCATCAATCTGTGGGACTACCGCGACGAGGAGTTCATCTTCGTTGACGGCTGGCTCGTGCTGCGCGGGCCCAACGGGTCCGGCAAGACCAAGGCGCTGGAGGTGCTGTTTCCGTTCGTGCTCGACGGGCGGATCGAGCCGCGGCGGCTCAACCCGTTCGCCGGCGAGGACCGCACGATGAAATCCAACCTGTTGTACCGCGGGCAGGAGAACGCGCACGGATACGTCTGGATGGAGTTCGGCAACGGTGCCTCGTTCGTGACGATCGGCATCGGTCTGCGGGCGCACCGGCACAACGACCGGGTCACCCGGTGGCACTTCGTCGCCGACGGCCGTGTCGGCGTGAACTTCTCGCTGCTGGATGCCGAGGACCGTCCGTTGCCCCGTAAGGACCTCGTCGAGCAGCTCGGCGCCGACACGGTGCGGGACTCGACGGAGGAGTACCGGCAGCTGGTCGACGCGAAGCTGTTCGGTCTCGGGTCGGCCCGGTACGAGCAGCTGCTCGACCTGGTGCTGACGCTGCGGAAGCCGCAGCTGGCGAAGGACCTCAATCCGGCGGAGCTGTCGCGCACCCTGCAGCGTGGCCTGCGGCCGGTCGATGACCATCTGCTCACCGAGGCCGCCCGGTCGTTCGACGACATGGAGGCGGTGGCCCGCACCCTTGAAGGCCTGGTCGCGGCGGACACCGCCACGTCGGCGTTCCTCGGTGTGTACGCCACCTACTTGCGCACCCACGCCCGCGCCGCCGCCGACACACTGACCGCGCGGCGCGCCGACGCGGACCGGCGCACCGAGGAACTGGCCCGGGCCGAGAGGGAGGCCGCGGCGGCCGAGGACGTGGCGCGGACCGCGCACCGGACACTGCAGGCGGCCGAGGCCGAGCCCGGAAGGTTGCGTGCACACCTCGACCGGTTGAAGAGCTCCGCCGCGTACCGGTCCCACGAGCAGCTCGCCGACCTCGAACGACACGTCCGTGACCTGGTCGGCGCGGCCCGCGATGCCGATGCGGCCGTTGGCGTCGAGGAAACCGCCGAGCGGCGCCGCCGCGCCGACCGGGAACGGGCGGCGGTCGCGGCCCGCGACGGCCTGGCGCAGGTGGGCCGGCTCGCCGACGATGTCGCCGCCGACGCGCAACTCGCCGGAATCGACTGGGGCGACGGCGCCGCCGATGCCGACGGGATGCCGGCCCGGCTCGCGGCCCGGTCGACGGCCCGCCGCGACGACCTGCGCGCCGTGCGTGAGCGCGTGGCCAGTACCGTCCGGGCCGACGACGACCATGCGCGCGCCACCGAGGCCGATCGTGCCGCCCGCGCGGCGATGGACGATGCCGCGCTCGCCGAGTCGCGGGCCGCAGCCGCCGTGGAGACCGCGCACACCGCGGTGGTCGAGGACCTGCACGCGTGGGCCGCGCAGTGGGCCGCGCCGCTCGCGCGGCTGGGCGTGCCCGACCTGACGGACACGCTCACCGAGGCCATCGAAGGCGTGCCGCTCAAGGACGTGTTCGCCGAGGCGGTGGCGGCACCGCTCGCCATCCGCCGGGACACCTTGGCCGCGCTGGCCGCGGAGCGCGCCGCGGTCGAGGCGGAGCACGTCGGCGTCACCGACGAGCGCGAGCGGATCGCGGCCGAGCACGACGACGCCCCGACCCCGTCCGCGACCCGTCCTGCGCGGCGCGACCATCGTCCGGGCGCGCCGCTGTGGCGCCTGGTCCGTTTCGCTGATCACGTGCCCGAGGTCGATGCGGCCGGCGTCGAGGCGGCGCTGCACGCTGCGGGCTTGCTCGACGCCTGGTTGTATCCGTCCACCGACGACACCGCCGACGCGCTCAGCGGCGGTGTCGAGGACGCCTACCTCAGCGCCGGCCCGCCGATCGGCGGGCCGAGCCTGGCCGACGTGCTCATCGCGGAGACCCAGGACCTCGTCTCCGCCGCAAGGATCGACGCGGTACTGGCGTCGATCGCGCTCGGCGACCTGTCCACCCGCTCGGGCGTCGACACGGCCGGTCGGTGGGCGCAGGCGCACGGCACCGGCCTTCTGCGCAAGGACCGGTGTGAGTACATCGGGGTCACCGCCCGCGCCGCGCGCCGCGCCGACCGGCTCGCCGACTGCGACCGCCGGCTCCACGCGCTCGAGTCGGACCTGACGCGGCTCGACGAGGCGCGCGCCGCGCTGCTCGCCGTCATCGACGAGGTCGACCGGGCCGGGAAGGCGCTCCCGGCCCTCGACAGGCTGCGGGCGGCCTGGCGTGACCACGACAGGACGGCCGCCGCGCTCGCGGTCCGCCGGGAAGCGGCCGTAGAGGCGGCCGGGCGCCTCGACGCGGCCGTCGCCGTGCGGGCCGCAGCCGGCGCGGCGTTGCAACGGGCCGTTGCCGAGCGTTCCCTACCCGTCGCGCAGCTCGACGCCGTCGCCGACGCGGTCTCCCGGTTCGAACGCGCGGGCCTGCGCCTGGAGGCCGCATACCAGGCAGCGACCATCGCCGCCGACCGGTCCGGCGAGGCTGACGACCGGCATCAGGAGGCGGTCGAACGGCTGGAGGGCGCACGAGCCGCGGCCACCACCGCCGTCCGTCGGCACGTGGAGAAGGACGAGGAGCTACGCACCCTGCGCGGCGGCATCGGCGCGGAGGCGCAGCAGATCCTGGCCGACGTAGCCGCGGCCGGCGAGGACATCGCCGCCGCCGAGGCGGCCATGGCCGCGGCCCGCGAGGCTTATACCGAGGGGCTCCAGCAGCGCTCCGCCGCACATGCCAGGGTCGACCTCGGCCGGCAGGCCGTCGCCACCGCGCTGCATGAGTCCAGGCAGGACGCGCTGCGGCTGCGACCGTTCGCCCGGCCCGACCTCCTGGGCCTGATCCGCTGCCCCACCGACCTGCTGTGGCCCGCCATCGACACCGCTGGAGACCAGCTCGACCCGGCCGTCGTCGCACTGCACGAGGCGATGCTCGCCGCCACCCGTGAGCTGACCCCGACCGAGACCTCGCTCAAGCAGAGCGCCACCCGGCTCAGCACGGCGCTCGCCGACCTCCAGGCACAGCTGCCGGCCGCCGGCCTCGACCACCGGCCGGAGTGGGACACCGACGAGGGTGTCATCGTCGTCCGGGTCGCCGACGAGCAGGGCCTCACTCCGGTCGCCCGCTTCGCCGGGCGCATCGCGGCAGACCGCCGGGATCAGGAGCAGTTGCTCACCGACGCCGAGCAGCGGGTTTTCGAGGACGCGCTGCTCGGGCAGCTCGCCGGGCAGATCCACCGGCGCACGATCGAGGCGCGCGATCTGGTCGCCGCGATGGACACCCAGATGCGGGCCCGGCGGATGTCCTCCGGTCTCACCGTCGGTGTCGGCTGGCGGCTTTCCGATGACCTCGACACCGAGCAGCGTGAGATATGCAAACTGCTGGAGCGGGATCCGGCCCGGCTCGGCCCGGCGCAACTCACATCGATGCGGCGGCATTTCGCCGGCCGGATCAAGACCGCTCGGTCCGGCGCGCCGGAGAAGCCTTACCGGGAGTTGCTGGCCGAGGTCCTCGACTACCGACAATGGCGGCAGTTCGCGTTCACCCTGCACCGGCCCGGCGGCACCGCGGAACCGCTCACCCGTGCCCGGCACAGCCAGCTGTCCGGCGGCGAGCAGTCCGTCTCGCTCCACCTGCCGCTGTTCGCCGCCGCGAACGCCCTCTTCGGCTCGGCCCGGCCGGACGCGCCACGGCTGCTAGGCCTCGACGAGGCGTTCGCCGGGGTCGACGACAACGGCCGCGGCGAGCTGATGTCGCTGGCGAAGCAGTTCGACCTGGACCTGTTCATGACCGGCTACGACCTGTGGGCGACCCATCCGGCGGTGGGCGGCGCCGCACACTACGACCTGTCGCACTCCGCGGTCGACCACACGGTGTCGGCCGTGCTGCTGGTGTGGGACGGGGCGATGAACATCGCCGACTTCGACGGCACGCTGGCGCGCGCGCTCGGCTCGCCGGAGACCCGGCATGCACCCGCCCTCGCCGCTGACCCACTCCGTGACTGATCCGAGGACCGCGACCGGCTGGCGGCGGCTGCTCGACGCGGCCCGCCGCAGCCTGGAACGCACCGGCGGAAGCCTCGACGGCAGCGTGTCGATCACCGCACCGACCGACGACGAACGGCTGGTCATCATCGGTGTCACGGGGATGTACCGCCCGACCGGCGTGGCCAGGCTCACCGTGCGCCTTGCCGACCTCGACACGCACCTCAGGGACGTCCACGGCGCCGGGCTCACCGCGGTCCTCGGCCCGTTGCGGGACCGTCCCGGAGAGCGCAGGCGTGCCGCCGACGAGCGTGCTGCCCTGCTGACGCTGGCGGCCAACAGCCTCCACGCCGCGTCACCGTGGTTCCAGGAGTGGCTGCAAGGGATGCTCCGCGACGGGACTCTCACCCGGATCGCTCGCAGCGGCACCGATCTGCGAGCGGTCATCACCGTCCTGGACGCGCTACCCGCCGGCGAGGAGCCGATGCCGGCGTTCGCCGAGCGGCTGCTCGGTGACACCAAGGCGCTCGCCGACGGTCCCCTGCGCAGCCTGACGCTGCGCGCCCTTGCGGTATGGCACCAGGTGCCGGTGCCCACCGGCGCCGAGGAGGAGCGGGCCTTGTGGGACATGGTCGGCGTCGTGCCCGACGATCTCGCCAGCCAGGTCCTGGTGCTCAATGTCCCGGCCGTCGGCGGGCTGCTCGGCTCGTGGCTCACCGAGGCGGCCGCCGCCCGGGTGCCAGTGCGGGTGACCTTGCACCAACTGCGGCTCACGCCCCTGACCCTGACCTGCCGGGAGATCTTCGTCTGTGAGAACCCGGCGGTGCTACGTGCGGCCGCCGCTGGGACCTCACGCCCGTTGATCTGCACCGAGGGCGTCCCGTCGACAGCTGTGCACACGCTGCTGCGTGCCGCCGGCCGGGACATGCCGATCCGATGGCGCAACGACTTCGACTGGGCGGGTGTGCGACTCACCGGAGCCGCGCTGGCCCGCTACCCGAATGCCGTGCCGTGGCGCATGGACGCCGCCACCTACAGCGCCAACGCGGCCGGCGGCCTTGCACTGATCGGCACGCCGACCGCGACGACGTGGGAGCCAGCGCTCGCCGCCGCCATGGTCCACACCGGACGCGCGGTCATGGAGGAGCGGGTCCTCCCGCTACTGCTGCAGGACCTGTCCTGACAGTGCGCTACGCCGTCGTCCATGTCAGGCCACCTTCAGTTGTTCATCCCCGAAGTCGGCGATCAACTTGATCCTGCTGGAGGAGATCGAGCGGCCCCGCGTGGGGCCGATGCGGGACATCGTCGCGACGATCCAGCCGGAGCAGGACGAGCTGGTCCGGGCCGAGCTGGACGAGTCCATCTGCGTCCAGGGGGCGCCCGGCACCGGGAACCCCAACCCCGCAATTTGACACACTTCGAGCACGACCATCAGGCGATAGCAGCGATGTCCCGTCGTCGAAGTAGATCGCTTGGTGCAGACGCCCGCCGAGCGCGGCCGCATAGCGGGCCACGACATCCTGGCCGGAAATCTTTCCTGCTCGATCTGCGAGACACGTCCTTTGGTGACGCCCATCCGCTCGGCGACCTGCTGCTGCGTGAAGCCACGAGTCCGACGAACTTCGGCAAGACGATGCCCGACCACCTCAGCCAGCGACTCCCACTTGCCCGCCTCGAACGCCTCTTCACCCCGGCCCGCTCGACATGCTCGGCCCGGATGTCCTTCCACCGCACGTAGCCGCTGGCCTTCCTCCGCTGCTTCGAGCGTTCCGTGACGGACAAATTGCTGATGATCACCCTCTGCCGCACCACGTGTAACGCGGCAGGCACGTAGAGCGCCACTTCGGAAGTGGCACACCTCCGAAGTGGCATCGGCATCGGCGCGTGCAGCGCCGAATGGCGCTCGCGGCGACGCTGGGCGGACCCGATGGCATCTCGGTCACCCCTCGCCGTCCTGGACCCCCGCCGATGAGGTGCACCGATGCCTACCGCATTAAGCCTGGCCTGCGAAACCAAGCCCGATCTCGCGGCCACCATGAAACTGCAGATCCCGGCCCTGGCCTGGCACACGACCGGGGCCGGCGTATGGCAACGCACCTTCCACCCGCACGGGCAGGGCATCCCGGTACGGGTCGAGGCCGACCGTGGCGGGCTGCAGTTCACCTTCCGGACCAGCACGGAAGAAGAGCTGTTGCGTGACCTGCTGACCGCCACGTTCCGTAACGGTGAACAGGTCGGTGCCATGGCCCTTGCGGGTCACCCGGCATTGAGAACGCTGCGCCGCCACCACCAGGACATGATCCTGCTGGCCGGCTCGCCGTTCGAGACGCTCATACTGGCCATCCTGGCCCAGGGCCGACCCGCTGCGACCGTACGGAAGGTGTTCCCCCGACTCACCGCCGCATGCGGTGGCCTCACCCCTCGACGACTTTCCGCCCTGCCATTGCCCAGACTGGCCCAGTTGGTCAGACCGCTCGGCGAGGTCAAGGCCGCCCGCCTGCACGCCACTGCGGCGATCCTCACCAGGCGAGGCGCGACGGCATTCGACCGGCTGATCGCCGGCTCCGGCTCGCACGCACTGAAATACCTGCTGTCGTTGCCCGGCGTCGGCACACATACCGCCGCCATCGTGATGACGATCATCAACGACGCGCCGGGCATGGTGCCGATCGACCAGAATCTGGTGCGGGTCGCCTACCGGCTCGGTCTCACCGACCACGACGGCGGCCTCACCAAACCGGGTAGCCGCCAGGTCGCCGCGGACCTACTCGCCTACGGCCCGGACTTGGCGCGCGTTCACCCACTGCTCCAGCAGGTCGCCTACGACACATGCACCGCGGGCACCCCGGACTGCCGACGCTGCTTCCTCGCCGAGTCCTGCCGCTATGCGGCCCATACCGCGTGATGCCGGGACCCGTCCGGCGCGCTTCGCCGCTCGAACCGCCGCCAGTACCACTCGGCTGGAGGAGCGAATCCTCCCGCTGCTGCTTAGCGATCTGGTGTAACGCTGGCGTGCCCAACCGCGCTTGTTCATCGACGTGGCGTTACAGCGCGACGTCGATTGGACAGTCCGACGGAAAGGTTCACCGTGAGACCATCTCGTCGCAAGGCACTGGCAGCCGCGTCCGCCGCTGCGGTCGGTGCCGGCGTCCTGACCGCCGCAGCGTTACCGACGCAGGCTTTGGCGGCAGGACCGGAAAGCACGTACATCGTGATCGCGCCAAAAGGTCAGTCAACAGCTCGAGCGGCAGACCGGGTCGTCACCGCCGGTGGCGCGGTCGTCGCGAACTACCACCAAATCGGCGTGCTCGTGGCCCGCTCGACCAACCCGGCGTTCGCGACCGCGGTATCGGGCTCAGGCGTGGACGCCGTCGCGTCCACAGCGGGCCTCGGCACCGCGCTCGAGGACAGCGCCACCGAGGAGGTCGCCGACCTCACCGCGCAGCAGGCCACCGGCGACCCGACCGGCGAGCCGATGTTCAGCCGGCAGTGGGACATGACCCAGATCAATGTTCCACAGGCGCACAAGGTGACCACCGGCAGTCCGAACGTGGTCGTCGGGGTCCTCGACAGTGGTATCTCCAGCTCCCACCCCGACCTCGCCACGCAGATCGCGAAGGACAAGAGCGCGTCCTGCATCGGCGGCGTGGTCAACACGGCCGAGGCCGCCTGGAACCCGACCACCTCCGACCACGGCACGCATGTCGCGGGCACGATCGCCGCGGCCATCAACGGTGTCGGCGTCGCCGGGGTGGCCCCCGGCGTGAAGGTCGCCTCCGTGAAGGTGGTCAACGACGACGGCTTCATCTATCCCGAAGCGGCCGTCTGTGGCTTCCTCTGGGCCGCCGACCACGGCATGCAGATCACCAACAACAGCTACTTCATCGACCCGTGGGAGTTCAACTGCCGCAACGACGAGCGGCAGCGCCCGGTCTGGACGGCCGTCCAGCGCGCGATCCGGTACTCGCAGAACAAGGGCGTGCTCAACATCGCCTCAGCGGGCAACTCCAACGTCGACCTGCAGCACAAGTTCATCGACAGCGGCAGCCCGAACGACGGCAGCTTCCCGGTCGAGGACCGCACGATCACTGGCGCCTGCATTGACCTGCCGGCCGAGGCGCCCGGCGTGGTGACCGTCTCAGCGGTCGGCCCGACCCGGTTGAAGAGCTACTACTCGTCGTACGGCCAAGGGGTCGTCGACGTCACGGCGCCCGGCGGCGACACCCGCTTCCGGAACCTCGGCTCCCCGTCGACGCTGGCCGACGCCGTCCTGTCGACCACCTTCAACACGACGACGAAGACCAACGGTTGGGGCTACAAGCAAGGCACCTCGATGGCCGGTCCGCACGCGGTCGGCGTCGCCGCACTGGCGCTCTCCGCCCACCCGGGTATGCAGCCGGGGGCTCTGGCGTCCTTCCTGGAGCGCACCGCCGACGCGCTGCCCTGCCCCAGCGGCGTGTACAACCCCGTCCCTCTCCTGCAGGGATTCGAGGCGACGTGCTCGGGCGGAAACCGCAACGGCTTCTACGGTGCCGGTGAGGTCAACGCGTACAACGCCGTGCGATAGCACCGGCTGCACCACGGTGGGGTCGCTTGCCCACGAGGTCGGCGACCCCACCTGCATCCGCCCCAGCTCGGATGTCTGCGCACCACGCTCGATCGGTGCGCCCCACAACACAGGGAGGCCCAATGAACCCACGCGTCATGCGTGCTGCTGTCGCCGTCGCAATGCTGGCGGCCTGTATCGCCGTCGTCACGTCACCGGCAGCAGCCGCACCGGCAGCGGTCACCGCTGCGGCCAGCGGTCACATCAAGGTCGGCTACTTCACGCAGTGGGGCGTCTACCGACGCAACTTCCAGGTCAGGAACGTGCACACCTCCGGCATGGCGGGCAAGCTCACCCACATCAACTACGCATTCGGCAACGTCGGGGCGGACGGCAAGTGCTTCGAGGCCAATGCGGCCGGTGTCGGTGACGCCTGGGCCGACTACCAGAAGGGCTTCAAGGCCGGCGAGTCGGTCGATGGCGTGGGCGACGTCTACAACCAGCCGCTGGCAGGCAACTTCAACCAGCTCAAGAAGCTCAAGGCGATGTACCCCGGCCTCAAGGTGCAGATCTCCCTGGGCGGCTGGACCTGGTCGAAGTACTTCTCCGACGCGGCGCTGACCGCAGCCTCCCGGCAAGCCATGGTGGCTAGCTGCATCGACCTCTATCTCAAGGGCAACCTGCCGTTCATCGGCAACTCCACCCGAGGTGGCGTCGGGAGCGGCTACGGCGTCTTCGATGGCATCGACCTCGACTGGGAGTGGCCCGGCTCCGAAGGCAACGCTGGCAACGTGGTCCGCCCCGAGGACAAGCAGAACTTCACTCTGCTGGCGGCCGAATTCCGCCGTCAGCTCGACGCGTACGGAGTGCAGACCGGCAAGCACTACTCGCTGACCGCGTTCCTGCCCGCCGACCCGGCGAAGATCACCGCGGGCGTCGAGATCGCCCCGTTGCTGGCCAGCATGGACTTCGTCACCGTGCAGGGTTACGACTTTGTCGGGCCGTGGAACGCCACGACCGGGCACCAGTCCAACCTGTACTCCACCCCGCAGCATACTTTCAGCGTCGATCTGGCCGTGCAGACCTACCTGAGCGGCGGGGCGCCCGCGGCGAAGCTCGTCGTGGGCATCCCCTACTACGCCAAGGGCTGGGCTGGCGTGCCGACGACCAACAACGGTCTGCTCCAGACGTCGACGGGCCCGGCTCGGGGCACCTACGAGGACGGCACCGAGGACTACAAGAAGGTGATCACGAAGCAGGGCGCGGTCCTCTACGACTCGGTCGCGGTCGCGTCCTGGAAGTACGGCAGCAACACCTTCTGGTCCTACGACACCCCGCAGGTGATCGCTCAGAAGACGTCCTACATCAAGGCCAACGGCCTCGGCGGGACGATGGCCTGGTCGCTGGACGGGGACACCGCTGCCGGCGAACTCACCACGGCCATCCACAACGGGCTGATGTAATTCGAGGGTGACCACGAGATTCTCGGCGCACAGCTGAAGATCAACCAAGGTCGCAGGAGTCGGCCCGGGGCGCAATGCGTTCCGGGCCGGAACCTCTGGACGAAGAATCCTGCATCAGGCACCTCCGGTCCCTCGGCAACTGCGATATTCGGTGGAGTGGTGGACGCACCGCGCGTAATGTGAATGACCGCTTGACGGCCGCGGTGAGGTAGGCACCGCAGCGGACGTCCCTACGCGCCGGGGTGATCCCGGATACGTGAGCGAGCAGCAGCTGAGATTCCCCTGAAGGAAATCACCGTGCCCGCACTCGATCAGGAGCTCGCCGCAGAGCGAGCGCATCTCACGGCGTCGCGACAGGCGCTCAAACGCATGCGGGAGCATGCTGAGGACCTCTTCTCCACCGGGGATCAGGTGGCCGGGGATCCCTTCGCGGCGGAGACACTGGGGCGGCATCTGGCGCGGCGGATCGCCGAGTTGGCCGACAGTCCCGACACGCCGTTGTTCTTCGGCAAGCTGGAAATCGAAGAGGAGAAGTTTCACGTCGGGCGGCGGCACGTCACCGACGTGGCCGGGGAGCCGATGGTGCTGGACTGGCGGGCGCCGATCTCGCGGAAGTTCTATCAGGCCAGCGTCAAGGACCCGCAGAGCGTCACGACCCGGCGGCGGTTCGGGTTCGTCAAGGGGGCGCTGACCAGCTTCGAGGACGAGCACCTGCGCGCCGGCGAGGAGCTCGGCACCAGCCGGATCCTGCTGGAGGAGATCGAGCGACCCCGCGTCGGGCCGATGCGGGACATCGTCGCGACGATCCAGCCGGAGCAGGACGAGCTGGTCCGGGCCGAGCTCGACGAGTCCATCTGCGTCCAAGGGGCGCCCGGCACCGGGAACCCCAACCCCGGAATCTGACACACTGCCGGTCCGCAGGAGTCAGGCCACCTTGAGCTGTTCGTCGCCGAAGTCGGCGATCAGTTTGAGAGTGCCGCCGAGCGCTGCGATGTAACGGCCCAGCACATCCTGGGTGGAGACACTGCCCGCCTCGATCTGCGACACCCGCGCCACCGACACACCCATCCGGACCGCGACCTGCTCCTGGGTCATCTCACGCCGCTTCCGCAGCTCGGCCAGCCGCCAACCGCGTGCCTCGTCCAGCATGGCACCCACCGCCGCGTCGAATGCCACCTGACCACCGGCGGTGTCGACCGCACGCTCCAGGTGATCCGTGTCCCGCCAACGCTTAACGCTGCCCATCGCCGATCTCCCCTTCTCGCTCCTTCAAGTATGAGGCGTAGAACTGCTCCGCCTCAGGTATTGCCTCGCGATACCAACGACTCCACTGTCCGGACTTGTCTCCGGCGATCAGCAAGATTGCCGACCGCCACGGGTCGAAGACGAAGAGGATCCTGACCTCACTTCGACCGCCGGACGGTGGACGGAGTTCCTTCATGTTGGTGATCTTCGAGGCCGTTATCGTGTCGACGAGCGGCCTACCTTCCGCAGGACCGCTTTGCTCCAAGACGAGGATCGCCTGGTTCACCAGACGGTGCGTCTCGCGGTCGACCGCGTGGAGTTTGTCGAGGAACTCCTCCACCTGCGTGGTCATCAGGATCTCCCACTCCACCGGCCCACCTCCCGTAGTTAACAATATTCTTAACACGGGACGCCTACTCTGCAAGGGCCGTAATTCGGTGGAGTGGGTGCGGCATGGCGCGTAGGCTGGAGCACCGCTTGACGGCCGCGGTGAGGTAGGCACCGCAGCGGACGTCCCGACGCGCCGGGTTGCCCTGGATACGCGAGCGAGCAGCAGCTGAGATTCCCCTGAAGGAAATCAACGTGCCCGCACTGGAAGACGAGCTCGCCGCAGAGCGAGCGCACCTGGAAGCCTCACGCAAGGCCCTGCGCAGGATGCGGGAGCATGCCGAGGACCCCTTCTCCACCGGCGATCAGGTCGCCGGGGACCCGTTCGCCGCCGAGACGCTCGGCCGGCACCTGGCCCGGCGGATCGCCGAGCTCGCCGACAGTCCCGATACCCCACTGTTCTTCGGCAAGCTGGACATCGAGGCCGTAGAAGCTGACGAGGGCGGCAGGTTCCACGTCGGGCGGCGGCACGTCACCGACGTGGCCGGGGAGCCGATGGTGCTCGACTGGCGGGCGCCGATGAGCCGGAAGTTCTACCAGGCGAGCGTCAAGGACCCCCAGGACGTCAGCACCCGGCGCCGGTTCGGCTTCGTCAGGGGCGAGCTGACCAGCTTCGAGGACGAGCACCTGCAGGCCGGGGAGGAGCTCGGCACCAGCCGGATCCTGCTCGAGGAGATCGAACGGCCGCGCGTCGGGCCGATGCGGGACATCGTCGCCACCATCCAGCCCGAGCAGGACGAACTGGTCCGCGCCGAGCTGGACGAGTCGATCTGCGTCCAGGGGGCGCCCGGCACCGGGAACCCCAACCCCCGAAACTGACACACTTTTTCAGTCCGGAAGCCGGCAGCGGTGCCGGTTGCGGAAGTCTGCCGGGTAGGCGGCGAACCGCTTGTCCTGTCCGGCTACCGGGCACGCCGCCGCAAGGGCGAAGAGCGACTCGGGATCGATCCGTGTGACCATCCCGGCGGAGCCGGTCCATCAGTTTGGTCAGCTCATCTACAACCTGTTCATACAACGTCAACGGCAAGGAGCCGACTGCGCTGGATTGGCGGCGTGTGCGCGTTCATGCACAGCCGCGTCACGGTGCACGTACGCGCACATTAGAGTAGGGTGGGCACGTACGTGCACATGTGATGAGGTAGGGATGAGGATCGCCAGCGCACGAGACCTTGGCTTTTTCGTTCGGCAAAGCAGGCAGGATAGTGGCCGAACGCAGGCTGAGCTCGCCGCGGAGGCCGGCGTCAGTCGTCGTTGGCTTTCGGACCTTGAGGCGGGCAAGGCAACCGCCGAATTCGGATTGGTGCTGCGAACGCTTCATGCGCTGAGCATCGGGTTGGACGCATCGCCCATCGGACCGGACGCGGGCGACATCGATCTCGACACACTGCTCGACGACCTCGGGGGCGATCATGCCTGAGACCGTCGGCAAAAGCCTGATTGTCCTCATGGCGGGCAGACGAGTCGGCGTGCTGACCCAAGCCGACAACGGGCGTCTCGCGCTGGAGTACGACGAAGACTGGCGCTTTGCACGGAACGCTACTCCGTTATCACTGTCGATGCCGCTCGCTCGCCGAATACATGAGGATCCGGTTGTCCGTCCCGTGCTTTGGGGGTTGTTGCCCGACAACGAGCGAGTGCTCGAACGCTGGGCACGTGACTACCAGATATCGGCGGGTAACCCGTTCGCGCTCTTACAGCACGTCGGCGAGGACTGCGCGAGCGGTGCCCAATTTGTCGAGCCCGGCCGGGTTGAGTCGATCGTCAATGGCGAGGGTGGGGTGCAATGGCTGGACGAGGCGCACCTAGCCGAGCGGCTACGCGTCCTGCGTGCCGACCCAACTTCCTGGCATGTTCACAACAGCGGTCAGTTCAGCCTTGCCGGGGCACAGGCCAAGACTGCCTTGTATTTCGATCCGGTCGCCCGACGCTGGGGCGAGCCCTGGGGCTCGACGCCCACGACGCACATCCTGAAGCCGGCAGTGGCGGGGCTGGACGAGCACGATCTCAATGAGCACCTTTGCTTGTCGGCGGCGGGCCTGGCCGGCCTCCTCGTTGCACGTTCTTCGGTGGTGACGTTCGAAGATGAGCGAGCGATCGAGGTAGAACGGTATGACCGCCGGTATCAGTCCGAGACAGGACTGGTCCAGCGCCTGCATCAGGAAGACCTGTGTCAGGCGCTGGGAGTATCGCCGGCCAACAAGTACCAGAGCGATGGCGGGCCGTCGCCCGAACACATCATCGACCTGCTCCGACGCGAGGTTCATCCGAAGCGCGTCGCGGACGCACACATCGCCCGATTCGTTGACGCACTGGCTTTCAACTGGATCATCGCCGGTACTGATGCCCACGCGAAGAACTACTCGCTTCTACTCTCGGGAGGGCAGGTCCGTCTGGCTCCGCTGTATGACGTTGCGAGCGCTCTCGCATATAACGACATGTACCTGCCAAAACTGCAGATGGCCATGCGTATCGGTGGCGAGTACCGGATCGAGGGCATCAGCGACCGGCATTGGCGTCGATTCGCGGAAACGAATCGGCTCGATCCCGAAGAGACCATCACAAGGATCGACACGCTTGCCGCACGTACACCGGGCTGCTTTGAACAGGCCGCGCAAGACGGAACGGTCCTAGCGCTCGAGAGCAAGCTGTCGGCCCGTTTGGTGGAGCGCGTCAGGGCTCGCGCACTTTGGTGCCGTAGGGCGCTCAAGCAAGACCGGTGACAAGCCGGTGCGAATCACGGCCGACCCTCCGGGAGGCACGGCCGTAATTCGGTGGGACGGCACCCGAATCACGCGTACGCTAGAGCACCGCTTGACGGCCGCGGTGAGGTAGGCACCGCAGCGGACGTCCCGACGCGCCGGGTTGCCCTGGATACGCGAGCGAGCAGCAGCTGAGATTCCCCTGAAGGAAATCAACGTGCCCGCACTGGAAGACGAGCTCGCCGCAGAGCGAGCGCACCTGGAAGCCTCACGCAAGGCGCTGCGCCGGATGAGGGAGCACGCCGAGGATCTGTTCGCCACCGGGGATCAGGTGGCCGGGGACCCGTTCGCGGCGGAGACGCTCGGCCGGCACCTGGCCCGGCGGATCGCCGAACTGGCGGACAGCCCCGACACTCCTCTGTTCTTCGGCAAGCTGGACATCGACGAGGAGAAGTTCCACGTCGGGCGGCGGCACGTCACCGACGTGGCCGGGGAGCCGATGGTGCTCGACTGGCGGGCACCGATCTCCCGGAAGTTCTACCAGGCCAGCGTCAAAGACCCACAGGACGTCAGAGCCAGACGTCGGTTCGGGTTCGTCAAAGGCGAACTGACCAGCTTCGAGGACGAGCACCTGCGCGCCGGCGAGGAGCTCGGCACCAGCCGGATCCTGCTGGAGGAGATCGAGCGACCCCGCGTCGGGCCGATGCGGGACATCGTCGCCACCATCCAGCCCGAGCAGGACGAACTGGTCCGCGCCGAGCTGGACGAGTCGATCTGCGTCCAGGGGGCGCCCGGCACCGGGAAGACGGCCGTGGGGCTGCACCGGGCGGCGTACCTGCTGTATCTGCACCGCGAGCAGCTCAAGCGGTCCGGGGTGCTGATCGTGGGGCCGAACAGCGCGTTCCTGAGCTACATCGCCAGCGTGCTGCCCGCCCTCGGCGAGATCGAGGTGCGACAGTCGACGATCGACGGGCTGCTCGGTACACCCGTGAAAGCCGTCGACGAGGAAGCCGCCGCCGAGGTCAAGCACGACCCCCGGATGGCCGCGGTGCTCGCGAAGCGGCTCAACGGCAAGATCCGGAAGCCCGAGGAGCCGCTGACCGTTTCCGACGGGTCATACCGGTGGCGGGTGTCCACCGACGCCCTGCGGCGGGTGGTCGACGACGTGCGGCGGGAGGCGCCGCCGTACGGGATCGGCCGCGAGCGTGTGCGGGCGAGGATCGTGTCGCTGCTGATGCGGCAGTCGGAGGCGCGGCGCGGCGACTCGCCGAGCGAGGGCTGGCAGCGCCGGATGGGCAGGGCGCAGCCGGTGCTCGAGGTGCTGGATCACGCGTGGCCCGCGGTCACGCCTGAGCAGCTGGTGTTCGAGGTGCTCAGCGACCCGGCCGACGAGTTGCTCACCGAGGCCGAGCGGGCGGCGATCACCTGGTCCAAGCCGCCGAAGACGGCGAAGTCGGCCCGTTGGACCGCCGCGGATGCGGTACTGGTGGACGAGGCCGCGGGACTGATCGACCGGGTCCCGTCGTTCGGCCACGTGGTGCTGGACGAGGCGCAGGACCTGTCGCCGATGCAGGCGCGGGTGATCGCCCGGCGGTCGGAGCACGGGTCGATCACGCTGCTCGGCGACCTGGCGCAGGGCACGGCGCCGTGGGCGGCGCTGGAGTGGCGGACGCTGCTGGGGCACCTCGGCAAGCCCGGCGCGCGGGTGGTGCCGCTGACGACGGGGTTCCGCGTGCCGGCCGCCGTGGTCGCGCTGGCCAACCGGCTGCTGCCGGCACTGGGGGTCGACGTGCCGGAGGCGCGGTCGCTGCGGACCGACGGGGCGCTGACGATCGGCGCCACGCCGCTGCGGGAGGCGGTGCGCCGGGCGCTGGCGTTCGAGGGGTCGATCGGCGTGATCGCGGCGGACGCGACGATCCCGGCGATCACCGCCCAGCTCAGGGAGATCGAGCCCGAGCGGGTCACCGTGCTGCCCGCGAGCCTGGCCAAGGGTCTCGAGTACGACCATGTGATCGTCGTCGAGCCGGCCGACATCGTCGAGGCCGAGCCGCGCGGGCTCAACCGCTTGTTCGTGGTCCTGACGCGGGCCGTCTCGCGGTTGGACGTTCTGCACGAACGTCCGCTTCCTGCACCGTTGGATGGGGTGTCGTGATCACGTCCCGGATGTCACTATCTCGAAACAGTCTGACAACCGGGAGGACGCGGAATGCGAGTACGGGGTTACGCACCGGGCACGCCGTGCTGGGCCGAGGTCGGCAGTCCCGATCCGGTTGCCGCGCGGGCGTTCTACGGCGGCCTCTTCGGCTGGCAGTTCAATGACGACGGGCATTTCACGCACAACGGCCGCGCGGTGGCCGGCCTGCGCACCGCCGGCCGGCCCGCATGGCTGATCTCGATCTCCACCGACGACCCGGCCGGCGCTGCGGAGGCGGTCCAGCGGGCCGGCGGGTCGGTGAAGGTGCCCCCGACCACCGTGCGCGACCTGGGCACCATGGCCGTGTTCGCCGACGCCGGTGGGGCGGTGTTCGGGACCTGGCAGCGCAGCAGGTTCGGCGGGGCGCAGGTGTCCTTCGAGCCGGGTGCGATCTGCTGGTACGAGCTGGCGTCCCACGACCTGGCGCGGACCAACGCCTTCTACAGCGAGGTCTTCGGCTGGCACGCCGTCGAGACGGAGAACGCCGAGCCGTATTTCGAGCTGCACCACCACAACGACGCCGTCGGTGGGCTGCTGCCGATCGACGACAGGTTCCCGCCGGGGCTGCCGGAGCACTGGACGGTGTGCTTCATGGTCGACGACGCCGTCACGGCGTGTGAGCGGGTGGCGGAGCTGGGTGGCACGGTGGCCCGCAAGCCGATGGTGTCGTCGGCGGGTTGGTACGCCCGGGTCGCCGATCCCATGGGCGCTCATTTCGCACTGATCGAGATTTCCGACGAATACCGCTTTTAGCTCCGTCGGCTTCGCGAGCGGTTTCGTCAACCTCTCTTGATCACAACGTCGTCGACGGCGGCCTCGATGAGACTGGCGCCGGCGGCGTCCGTGGCCTCGATCAGCAGCTGGATCGTCTTGCCCGCATAGGGAGTCAGGTCGGCGCCCGCGGTGTCCCAGACGGCGTCGCGGTCGCTCGCGGCGCCGGCCTTGGTGAAGATCGCGGTTTTCGAGCCGTTCTGCAGCACGCTGACCTTGAAACTGTCGGCGGCGGACGCGTTCGCGGCGTGGGCGAAGTACCAGGACCAGCTCAGCTTCAGCGGGCCCTTGGCCGGCAGCGCGACGGACGGCGACCGTATCCCGGTGGTGCCGCCGTCGACGTCGTAGCTGCCCGCCGAGGTGCCCGCCCTGCGCCCGGTCACCAGGTCGTTGTCGCCGCTGACGGCGTCGCCGAGCTGTTTCGGGCCGTTCTGCGTGGTCGCCTCCGGGTCGCCGCGCTCCCACAGGCCGCTGGTCGCGGTGCCGCCGGCGGCGGTCCAGCCGCTCGCGCTCTCGAAGTCGTCGGACCAGACGGTGTCGGCGCCGCAGTACTGGGCCTGCTTGCCGATGATCCGGTAGACGCAGTCGGCGTACTCCGCGAGCTGCAGGCTGGCCTCCTTGTTGCGGGCCGTCTGCGCGGAGATCACGCTGGCCGGCGGGTAGAAGCCGGCGCTGGAGTTGGGCCCGGGGTACATCTCGAACGTGTAGGCGAAGATGCCCTGCGTCGCCCACAGCCAGTCGATGATCGAGCCGTCGGTGATGTACAGGTCGCTGGACTGCTCCGGCGTGTAGCCGTTGGACTTCGCCATCCCCGTGCCGAGGGCCCGGAACGCGGACTCCTGGTCGGCGTTGAGCCCGGCCGCCGTGTCGGTGCCGGTGTACCCGTACGGCCAGAGGATCAGCTCCGAGAACGTGTGGAAGTCGATGCTCGCCTTGATCTGCTGGACCCCGCCGACGCGCCGGCTGAGCACGAAGTCGCGCAGGTGCTGGGTCTCCGGCGCGGAGAAGGCCGCGTCGCCGTGGTAGGTCTCCGACGACGGGTTGCCCGACGAGCCGCCGCAGCAGGCGAACTTGAAGCTCCAGTTGCGGTTGAGGTCGGTGCCGATGCTGCTGGACCCGGCGTTGGGCTGGCGGTTCTTGCGCCAGCTGCGGTAGCTGCCGGTGGCGATGTCGTATTCGCCGCCGTCCGGGTTGAGGTCGGGCACGATCCACAGCTCGCGGCTGTCGACGAGTTTCGTGATGCGGGGATCCTTGCCGTATCCGTCGGTGTACAGCTTCACCAGGTACAACGCCATCTCGACGGTCAAATGCTCGCGGGCGTGCTGGTGGGCGCCATAGAGCACCTCCGGCTCGTCCTCGTCGACCGCGACGTTGTCGGAGATCTTGATCAATGGCATGTCGCGGCCCTGGTACGACTTGCCGATGCTGCTCTTGCTGGCGATCTTCGGATTGGCGGCGACGATCTTGTCCAGCTCGGCGACCATTTCCGTGTAGTTGTGGTAGCCGGCGTCGGCGGCCGGGAAGTCCTCGGTCAGCACCTCGGCGACCTTGTATCCCTGGCCGCGCAGCTTGCGGACCTCGGAGGGCAGGGCGGTGATCTCGGCCCGGCCGTGATCGATCGTGTCGATGGCGGCGCCGCTGCGGGCGACCCGGTTGCGGTCCTCCTGGGTCCGCACGCCGTCGACGACGTAGCTGCCGGACCGCTCGGCGGGCGCCGCGCCGGCGGGGTTGACCCCCACGAGCAGCAGCAGCCCCACACCGGCGAGCGTGAGCGAAACGGACAGCCTGCGGCCCATCGTGCGCCTCCCTGGGTGGTCTGCACCAACCAAGGTTTAAGCGCTATTAGTTCGCTTTGGTGGTGCTTTCACCCCTATCATCATCCCCGTTGAGCGCGGCGCGCAGTCGTTCGCGCTTTTCGGTGCGGCGCTGGGCGGCGCCGACCGCCTGCACGGAGGCCTCCTCGCGGAGCCCCTTCAGCAGGAAGAAGGCGAGCGCGGCGGAGACCGTCACGGCGATCATCAGCTTGAGGAGCACGCTGATGTCGAGCGGCACGGCGAACATCGCGCCGGCCACCAGGACGAAGAGCCCGAGCCGGGCGAGCGTGTACTTCAGCAGTGCGGACATGATGTCGTTCTACGCCCAAACCTGCTGCGGCTCCGCCCGGCGCGCGGCGAGGGGCGTCGGCTTCTCGTACTCCCGGACGACCTCATACCGGGTGTTGCGCTCGACGGGCTGGAAGCCGGCGTCCCAGATCAGGTGCAACAGGTCCTCACGGTGCATCGTGTTGGGCGTGCCGTAGCTGTCGGCGTCGTGGGTGATCTTGTACTCGACGACCGAGCCGTCGAGGTCGTCGGCACCGAAGTTGAGCGAGAGCTGGGCGACGGACAGGCCGTGCATGACCCAGAAGCACTTGACGTGCGGCACGTTGTCGAACATCAGCCGCGACACGGCGAAGGTCTTGAGCGACTCCGCGGGCGAGGCCATCTTCGTGCGGGCCTGCAGCTTGTTGCGGATCTTGCCGTCGGCCGAGTCGACGAAGTCGTGCTGGTAGCGCAGCGGGATGAAGACGGTGAAGCCGCCCGTCTCGTCCTGCAGCTCGCGCAGCCGCATGACGTGGTCGACGCGGTGCTTCGGCTCCTCGATGTGGCCGTACAGCATCGTGGAGGGCGTCCGCAGGCCCTTGCTGTGGGCGAGCCGGTGGATCCGCGACCAGTCCTCCCAGTGGCAGGCGTGGTCGACGATGTGCTGGCGGACCTCCCAGTCGAAGATCTCCGCGCCACCGCCGGTGAGCGACTCGAGGCCGGCGTCGATGAGCTCGTCGAAGATCTCGTCGGCGGGCAGGCCGCTGATCTTCTCGAACCACTGGATCTCGGTGGCGGTGAACGCCTTGAGCTTGACGTTGGGCAGTGCGCCCTTCAGCTCGCGCAGGACCTTCGGGTAGTACTTCCACGGCAGGGTCGGGTGCAGGCCGTTGACGATGTGCAGCTCGGTGAGCTGCTCGTCCTCCATCTCCTTGGCCTTGGCGACCGCCTCGTGGATGCGCATCGTGTACGCGTCCTTTTCGCCCGGCTTGCGCTGGAATGAGCAGTATGCGCAGCTTGCGGAACAGACATTGGTGAGATTCAGGTGCCGGTTGACGTTGAACATGACCCGGTCGCCGTTGAGCTCGGTGCGCTTGTGGTGGGCCAGCCGGCCCAGCCAGACAAGATCGTCGCTCTCGTACAGCGCGACGCCGTCTTCCCTGCTCAACCGCTCGCCGGCGATGACCTTGGCCTCGAGTTCACGCTTCACACCTGCATCCACGGGGCCAGCGTACGTCGGGCCGCCCCCCGCCGAAGAGGGCCCCGCGTTAGTGCGGGATTCATCTCGTCGGGATGAAGCTGACATTGATCAGGTCTCGACGCTGATTGCTTCGGTGAGGTAAACAAAAGTGGGCAGAAACACGGTCGGGCGGCAGACCGACTGATCGATCGATCCTGATCGACCATTGGCGGGGCGGACCGACTGGGGACGGTGGCATGGACGGACTGGTATTGAGGGCGGCGAGTTATCCCGGCGAAAGTTGGGTCCCGCCCGCCGAGGCTGAAGCATCCGCGCAGGTCGCGGCGATGATCCCCCGGCAGCGAGGGCGGCACCGGCGCGGGCGGATGTTCGTCGCCACGATCGTGTGCACCCTGCTGTGCTCCCTCGTCCCGCGCCCGGCGTATGCGGATCCGGGCGGCGCGATCCCGGACACCGGCTCCCGGCCGATCGCCTCCGGCACGCTCCTCATGCCCGGCGCAGGCGGCACGTCCGCGCCCACGACCGTCGGCGGGGCCAACACCTCGCTGCGCGGCCCGCTCGCCACCCAGCTCGCCAAACTCGAGATCGACGTCAGCACCCTGGGGCAGAAACGCCTGCAGGCGCAGCTCGACCTGGAGATGTCGCAGACCGCGGCCGCCGACGCCCAGGACAAGCTGCGCGTCGCCACCGCCCTGGTCGCGGAGCTGCGCAGCCGGGCCGACTCGGCCGCCGCCGAGGCGTACAAGCGCGCGACGGGTCTCGGCCCGCTCGACGGCTACGCGCACGACCTGCACCAGTTCGGCCTGCTCGCCCCCGGTATCGGTCAGCAGCCGGGCAGCCAGCAGGACGCCCGTGACCTGCTGCGCGCCGAGCAGGACGAGACGGCCGCCAAGCAGCAGTACGAGCTGGCGCAGTCCACCTACCTCAAAGCGCAGGGCGTGTTCTCGCCGCTCGACGCCGAGTTCCAGGTCAAGGACACCGAGTACCAGAAGGTCAAGAAGGACAACGAGGCCGCCGTCCTCGCCATCGCCGCCGCCGACGCCGCCGCCGAGCAGAGCCTCGGCACCGTCTCCAACGTCCCGGTCGAGGGGATGGTGGCAAACCCGAAGGCGCTCCAGGCGCTGAACTACGCCATGGGCAAGATCGGCAGCTGGTACGTGTGGGGCGACGAAGGCCCGAACACGTTCGACTGCTCGGGCCTGGCGTACTGGGCATACGGGCAGGTCGGGGTCCGCGTGCCGCGGGTGGCCAACGACATGTACCACGGCACGCCCGCGATCCAGGCCACCAAGGTCCGCCTCGGCGACCAACTGCTCCCCGGCGACCTGATCTTCTTCGCCAGCGACTCCGGCGACTGGCGCTCGATCTACCACATGGCCATCTACATCGGCGGTGGTCAGATGGTGCACGCGCCGACCACGGGCGAGAAGGTCAAGACCGCGCAGGTCAAGTGGTCGCGGTTCTTCGGCGCCACCCGGATCTTCCCCGCGGTGAAGGCCCCGAACTCGACCAGCACGGCGACGCCCAGCTCGCCGTCCTCCTCGACCACCACGTCGCCGTCCTCGTCGACCACGGCCTCACCTTCGTCCTCGGGCTCGGCGTCGCCGACACCGACCGAGACGACGCCGCCGCCTTCGACGCCGCCGGCCTCAACCCCGCCGGCCTCCACACCTCCGGTCTCGACGCCTCCGGCCAACCCGGAGCCTTCGGAGGAGCAGACGTCGAAGGCGCCGAGCGCACCGGCGACCACGGCCGCGGCGCCGTCGAAGTCGGCCGTCAAGCCGTCGACCGCCGGCGCCAGCACGACCGCGCAGAGCACAGCGTCAGCATCGGGTAACTGAATTCGCCGCTTCGGACCGGCTCACGGGTCACCCGTGGGCCGGTCCGTTCTTTTCCGGCGGATGGTTCTGCTGGTGATCGAAAACCCGACGCAGTCCGGTCCAGCGTTCCGTGACTCGATGTGGCACCGTGGAACTCGTGACTGGCGGAGGGGGCACGCCGGGAGCGCAATGACGCCCGGGCAGGGCACGGTCATGGAGGGCAGCAATGGACGAGCGGGAGACACGGGACGGCGCGCGCGACGAGGGGGTGCGGACCAACTCCCCATACGGGTTCCCGCCCGGCGCGCAGCCGCAGACGACCGGTGCGGCCTCCGAGCCGGACGTACTCGACAGCGACCTGCCGCCGCTGCCGCCACCGCCACCGGTCGGTGCCGAGCTGCCTCCGGACATTCAGGAGGAGGTCGTCCCCGACGCGGCGTACGAGCTCCCGCCCACCCCGGTCGACGGTGCCCTCTGGCCCGGCGGCGACCCCTTCGCGGACGCCGACGACGAGGAGGAGGACCCGGAGGTCGCGGCGATGGTCGCGGCGTTCAACTCCACCGACGCGGCCGGGTCCTCAGGGCTTTCCGAGGCACCCGACGAGCCTTCCGGGGTTGAGGCCGGGGTGACTCCCGCCTCGACCGGCACCGTCGGTCCTGGCTCCGGCGGCACGAGCGGGTTGAGCGAGGCGCCCGATCAGCCGGCCCCGGGTCCTGACGGGCCGCGGCGCCGGGCCGAGCCGGAGGCGGACGTGATCGCCGCCGCGCTCTCCGGTGGGCCGCCCGCGTTCCAGCTGCCGAGCGTCGACTCCGCCTCCGTCTCCGAGACGTATGGCCCTCCGCCTGGCGGGTCCACGCCGTACTCGGGAATCCACCCCTCGGAGCCGGTGTCCTCCGACGTGGCGGCGCCGCCGTTCGCTCCGGTGCCGGTCTCGGGGTTCGGCGCTCCTGCCGCGGCCATCGAGGACCCTGCCGAGGGTTCTTCCGCGGCTTCTCCTGGGGAGCTTTTTGCGGAGCCGGCGCCTGCTGCCGAGGAGCCGCTGCCGCCGCTGCCGAGCCGGTCGCGGGCGCCCAGGCAACTGCCGGAGTCCTCGTGGGACGCGTTCGCCCGGCCTTGGAGCGCACCTGCCGATCCGGCGGTCTCGTCGGATCCCGTGGAGCCGCAGGTGGTGCACCCGTTCTCGGTGCAGCGCCGGCCCGGCGAGGTCGCTTCTCCGGCTGTACCCGTCGCTGAGGCCGCGCCTGCCGCTGACCCCTTGCTGGCGCCGATCGACCGCCCGGTCGTCGACGTGCCGGCTGAGCCGCTGATGGCGCCCGCGTCCTCGGATCCGGCCTCCTCCGTGCCCGTCTCGTCGTCGCCGGTCTCTTCTTCGCCGGTCTCGTCTGGGCCGGCCTCGGAGCCGGTCGTGCTGCCGGTGGCCGGGACGTTCGCCGCCGCCGTGGTGGCCGCCCGGGCGAGCGCCTCGGTGCCCGGCATCCACTCGGTGAGCGCCGAGGAGGCCGAACAGGCCGCCCGCGCCACCGCGACACCCACCGTCTACCGCACCTCCATGGCCCTCCCGCACACCATGGCCGCCCCCGGCACGTCCGCCCCGGGCGGCGCCGAGGCAGGCCGCTCCGGCGCCGGCCTCTACGGCTCCGGTGCCGGTGTCCCCGGTGCCGGGGGCTCGGGCTTTGCCGGTGCGGATGCGTCGGGTGATGGCGAGCAGGAGCCCGCGCCGCCGGTCGAGCCGTTCCCGAGTCCGGAGCCGTCGCCGTTCCCGAGCCCGGAGCCGGTGCCCACGCCCGAGCCGACCCCGTTCCCGCCGGCGCCTGGGCCTGAGCCGATCCCGACGCCGTACCCACCGGCCCCAACACCGCCAGCGCCCGTGCCCGTGCCTGACCCGGAGCCGGCACCGCAGCCGGGTCCGGGGCCGGGTCCGCAGCCCGAGCCGGGCCCGTTCCCAGGTCCGCAGCCGTTCCCGGGTCCGGGTCCGGTTCCGCAGCCGTTCCCGGGTCCGGGTCCGGTTCCGCAGCCGTTCCCGGGTCCGGGGCCGCAGCCCGAGCCGGGTCCGTTCCCGGGGCCGCAGCCGGGTTCCCCGTTCCAGCCGCCGACGCCGTACACGACGCCGTCCTCCCAGCATCCGTGGGGCACCGCCGACCCCGGCCAGGCCGCCGCCGCCGGACCGTCGTGGGCGCCGCCGCCCACCGCGCCGCAGCAGCCTCACGCGGCGCCGCCGCAGTGGCAGGCTCCCCCGGCCCAGCAGAACCCGACGCCCGGCCTGTACGGCACCCCCGCCCAACAACCGCCCGCCCACCAGCCGCCTGCCTACCAGCCACCGGCCCAGTACGGCACCCCCCAGCCCGGCCAGTACGGCGCCCCGCCGCAGCACGGCCCGGCGGGTCAGCAGCACCCTGCTCCGGGCCATTACGGCGCCCCCGGCCAGCCGGGTCAATACGGCGCTCCGGGTCAGCCGGGCCAGTACGGTGCGCCGGGCCAGTACGGTGCGCCGGGCCAGCCCGCTGCCGGTCAGCCGGGCCCCGGCCAGTACGGCACGCCGCCGCAGCCCGGTGTGTACGGAGCGCCGAGCCAGCCAGGCCAGCACCCCGCGCCCGGTCAGCAGGGCTGGGCCGCACCGCCCGCACCGCCCGCGCAAGGTGCACCTGGTCAGCAGAACTGGGCCGCACCGCCCGCGCAGGGCGCACCTGGTCAGCCGGGCGCACCTGGTCAGCAGAGCTGGGCCGCACCGCCTGCGCAAGGTGCGCCGGGTCGGCAGGGCTGGGCCGCGCCGCCGACCTCCGCGCCGCCCGCGTCCGCGCCGCCCGCGTCCGCGCCGCCCGCGTCCGCGCCGCCCGCGTCCGCGCCGCCCGCGCAGGGCTGGACGGCTCCACCGGTGTCGACGCCACCCGGTTGGAACGCACCTCCGGCCTCGACGCCGCCCGCTCAGGGCTGGAACGCACCACCCACGTCGACGCCGCCGGCGCAGCAGGGCCGGGCCGCACCTCCGGCGCCGGCGCAGCCCAGCTGGCAGCAGCCGCCCGCCGCCCCTCAGGGTGAGCAGGGTTGGGCAGCCGCGCCCGGCCAGGGCTGGGCGCCCCCGCCCGCAGCTCCGCAATCACCCGCCGCCCCACAGGCGTGGCAGCAGGCGGGCCACACGGGTGACCAGTCCTCGACGCCGCCCGCACCGTCCTGGCCATCGGCGCCGGGCCAGCCGGCTTCGCCCCCACCCGCGTACGCCCCACCAGCCTCAACCGCACCCGCCTCCGGCCCCCCGGCACCCGCCTCCGCCCCTCCGGCATTCGCACCGCCACCCGCAGGTGGCTCAGCGTTCGCGCCGCCGGCCTCGGCACCACCCGCGTTCGCGCCGCCGACCTCCGGAGCGCCCACGTCCGGCGGCCCCGCGTTCGAACCGCCGATGTCGGCTCCCCCGGCCTCGGCGCCGCCTTACGCACCGCCGCCGTTCGCGCCGCCATCCGCGGGCGGCCCCGCGTTCGCGCCGCCGGCGTCGGCACCCCCGACGTCAGCGCCGCCTTTCGCACCGCCGCCGTTCGCACCGCCGTCAGCGGGTGGTCCTGCGTTCGCGCCGCCGGCATCTGCGCCGCCTGCGTTCGGGCCGCCGACGTCTGGAGCACCTGTGTCCGGTGCGTCCGCGTTCGCGGCGCCCCCGGCGTACACCATGCCGTCCGCGTCGCCGTCGGAGTCGACGCCACCGGTTTCGGGGCCGCCGGCTTCCGCGCCGCCTGCGTTCACCATGCCGTCCGCGTCGCCGTCGGACTCGATGCCACCCGTTTCAGGGGGGCCGGCTTTTGCGCCGCCGCCAGCTTCGGCGCCGCCTGCGTTCACCATGCCGTCCGCGTCGCCGTCGGACTCGATGCCACCCGTTTCAGGGGGGCCGGCTTTTGCGCCGCCGCCGGGGGGTGGGCACGGGTCGTACACCATGCCATCCTCGACACCGTCGGACGCATTGCCGCCCGTGTCGACGCCGCCCGCCTTCTCGATCCCGTCGGCGAGCCCTTCGGAGTCGACGCCGCCGGTCTCCTCGCCCCCGAGCTGGGCGCCGGGTGGGCAGGCCGCGCCGAGTTGGGCACCGCCCCCGCCGGCGGGTGATTCGGTCTCGGCTCCGTTCGCGCCGGGCTGGGCCGCACCTTCGGCGCCCGCCGAGGAGGCGTCTGCCGCCCCCGGCTGGACACCTCCACCCGGTGAGGGGCAGCAGCAGGCCTACTCCCTGCCGACCGACCGGCCCGAGCTGCCCCCGCTGCACCAGACCGGCTGGGGAGCCCAGGAGCCGTCGGGCGCGGGCCCGGAGCGCGATGACCGGCCGCAGAGCGACAGGACGCCCGGCACGGTCTACCCGTCGAGCGGAGCACCGGCCAACCCGGCGCCCCCGGCGCACCAGCAGCCGCCCGCGATCCCCCCGCCTGCGGCCGACGAGACCCAGGTGGTGAGTGACGCGGGCCCTTCGCCCGCGGCCGACAGCTACGGAACATGGGCACGGAACCATCGCGGCTCTGCGGGCACAGTCTATGGCGGGCAAGGTGTCACCCCGGTGACAACAGCCCCGGCCGACGGCGGCAGCAGCCCTCTGGAGAACTCCGGCTCACTGACCGGGCACATCTTGAGCCAAGGTACGCAGGAAGAGGACGAGGACGACGATGAGCCGGCCAAGTCCAGCAATCTGAAAGTCATGGTCATCATCGCGGTCATCGTGGTGGTGCTCGTGCTCGGCGGCTACCTGGCCGTCACGCTCTCCAAGTCGTTCATGGAGGACATGTTCAGCGGCGTACCACAGAAATAGTGAACCGCGACACCTCGACGCGGGGTTGGCGGGCGGGATCGGATAAGCTGAAGGGTCTCCAATCGGAAGGTCCCAGCTCCTTGCTGCTCGCTGACCCCAGTTCGTTTCCCTCCATTTTCGAAGCCACCGACGAGCCCGAAGCCGGGCCCGGTTTCGCTGGCCTAGGACTGCCCAACAAGTTGGTGCGTGTGCTTGCCAACCAGGGCATCATCGATCCATTCCCGATCCAGACCGCGACCGTCCCTGACGTGCTCGCGGGCCGTGACGTGCTGGGCAGGGGGCGCACCGGCTCGGGCAAGACGCTCGCCTTCGGCCTGCCGCTGCTCGCCCGGCTGGCGGTCAGCGGGCGGTCCCGTCCGCATTCGCCGAAGGCGCTGATCCTGGTGCCGACGCGCGAGCTCGCGATGCAGGTCAATGACGCGTTGACGCCGCTGGCGAAGACGCTCGGCCTGTTCTGCAAGACCGCCGTCGGCGGTGTGCCCTATGACCGGCAGATCTGGTCGCTCGAGCGGGGGGTCGACGTGCTCGTCGCGACGCCCGGCCGCCTCGGTGACCTGATCAAGCGCGGCGTCTGCCGGCTCGACTCGGTGGAGATCACCGTGCTCGACGAGGCCGACCAGATGGCCGACATGGGCTTCCTCCCAGAGGTCACGGAGATCCTGCAGCAGACCCCGGCCACCGGCCAGCGCCTGCTCTTCTCCGCGACCCTCGACAAGGACGTCGACTCGCTGGTCCGCCGCTTCCTGATCGACCCGGTCACGCACTCGATCGAGCCTGCGACGGCCTCGGTCGGCTCCATGGACCATCACGTGCTGCTG
Source organism: Dactylosporangium sp. NPDC005555 (assembly GCF_040605635.1). Taxonomy (NCBI): domain Bacteria; kingdom Bacillati; phylum Actinomycetota; class Actinomycetes; order Micromonosporales; family Micromonosporaceae; genus Dactylosporangium; species Dactylosporangium sp. NPDC005555. The sequence goes on along the minus strand of NZ_JBEXDG010000023.1, from coordinate 71,398 downwards.
GTCCCGCCGAATGACAAGTTCGCCATCGCCGCGTCGATCGCCGCCCGCAAGGGGCGCACGATCCTGTTCGTGAAGACGCAGATGGCCGTCGACGAACTGGTCGACCAGTTCGCGGCCGTCGGCGTGCGGGCAGGCGCCCTGCACGGCGGCAAGACGCAGCGGGTGCGCACGCGCACGCTGGCCGAGTTCAAAGAGGGCACGTGTGACGTGCTCGTGGCGACCGACGTCGCCGCCCGTGGGATTCACATCGACGATGTGTCGCTGGTCGTACACGTCGATCTCCCGCGGGACCAGAAGGACTACCTGCACCGCGCCGGTCGCACCGCGCGGGCCGGGGCGGCGGGCACGGTCGTGACGCTGGTGCTGCCGCGGCAGCGTCGGCGGGCTGCGGCACTGCTCGCGAAGGCCGGGGTCACCCCGACCGAGCTGCGGGTGCGGGCCGGCGATCCGGCGTTGGCCGAGGTCACGGGCGCCCAGCAGCCGAGTGGTGTGCCGGTGCGGATCCAACGCAGCGCTCCTTCGCACGGTGGCCGTCCGGCGCGGCGGCCGAGTCACGAACATGATCGTCGTCCACGGCGTTAGGTGACGACAGGGCGGTCCGCGAACGGTGCGGACCGCCTTTTTGTCGTACCCGTCGGATAACTTCGATGCATGACGGTGCTTCCTCGGGCGTTTGCTTGGCAGCGGACCGACACGACCGGCGGTGAGTTCGTCACCCTCGACGACCGCCGGGGCCTCTATGCGAAGGGTGTGGCCTTCGCCGCCGACAACGCGTTGTATTCCTGCCGCTATGACCTGCACACCGACGAGAGCTGGGCCAGCACGCGGCTGGAGGTGACGGCCGAGGGAGCGGGCTGGCGTCGGACGCTGCGGATGGAGCGCGCCGCCGGGCGCTGGCGGGTCACCACCGGCGAGCAGGGCGACCTGGAGCGGGTGCTGCCGACGGCGCCGTTCTCCGGCATCGAGGATCCTGACCGGTTGCATCACGTCCTCGACGTCGACCTCTACAACTCCCCGCTGACCAACACGTTGCCGGTGCGCCGGCTGGGCCTGCACCGCGCCGAGCCCGGCACCACGTCGACGATCGAGGCGGCCTGGGTCCTCCTGCCCAGCTTGGCGGTGCTGCCCCTCCAGCAGGTGTATGAGGTGCTGCCCGGCCGACGGGTGCGCTATTCGTCGGAGGGTTTCACGGCGGAGCTGGAGCTGAACGCCGATGGCTACGTCGTGGAGTATGAGGGGCTGGCGACGCTGGCTTAGCTCGCGGCTTGAGGCCGGCCTTCCCATTTCGTGGAGAGGGCGATCGCGGTGCGGGTGCGGGCGACGCCTTTGACGCGGTTGAGGTCGATGATGAGCCGTTCCAGGTCGCCGATCGTCTTCACGCGCGCCTTGCACAGAAACGATTCCTCGCCCGCCATGAAGTAGCAGGACTCGATCTCCTGATGCTCGCGCAGCGCCTCGAGGATGTCGTCGGTGTCGCCGCTGCTGTCGTGCACGATGCCGATGACGGCGGTCAGCGGCAGCCCCACGGCCTCCGGGTGGACCTCGGCCCGGTAGCCCTGGATGACGCCCGAGGACTCGAGCTTGCCGACGCGTTCATGCACGGCCGGCGCCGACAGGCCGACCTTCCGGGCCAGCTCCGCATATGGAAGACGGGCGTTGTCTCGAAGCAGGTCGATGAGTTGTCGATCGATCGCATCCATCCCGTCCAGCCTAATGGTCAGCGTTTTAGCACAGCTAATTACCCAACACGTGCGATTTCCTCGTTTCCCGGACACGGCACGCTAGCGGTGCTGTAATGGGCGTACATCCCAGGATGACTCGTGCTTTCAGCTTGCCGCATGGGGGTGCGCGGGCCCGATCGAGCCACCCATGGGTTAAGGAGGGGCCGTGGAGACGGGAGATCGTCTGCTGACGCCCGGCGAGGTCGCTGCCTTGTTTCGTGTGGATCCTAAAACGGTGACACGCTGGGCGGCGGCCGGCCGGATCAGCAGCATCCGAACCCCGGGAGGACACCGGCGGTTCCGGGAATCCGAGGTGCGGGCGCTGCTCGAAGGAGACGACGCGCTCGACGACACCTCTAACGGGAATGGCCGAGTTCACCCGACCAACGAGTGAACAAGGTGTGAGACACGCCGGCAGCGTCGAGGACTTTGCCGGCGATGAAGTCGACGAGTTGGGCGGCCGTGGCCGCCGCCCCGGCCGAGTAGAAGCCGGGGCTGGCGGGGAGGACCACGGCGCCGGCGTCGAGCAGGGCGATGAGGTGCTCCAGGTGGCTGCGGGTCACCGGGGTCTCCCGCGGGACGACGACCACCGGCCGGCGCTCCTTGAGGTTGACTTCGGCCGCCCGCTGCAGCAGGTCCTTGGAGAGCCCGATCGCGATGCCCGCGCACGCCGCGGTGCTCGCCGGCACGATGAGCATGCCCTTGACCTGATACGAGCCGCTGCTCGGACCGGCGGCAAGGTCACCGGCGGGCCAGTAGGTCACGTCCGCTCCGCCGATTGGCGCTTCCAGCCACTCGGCAAGATCGTCTTTCCAGTGGGCATCCCGGAAGGCGACGCCGGTCTCGTCGAGGATCGTCAGCCGGGCGGCGCGTGACACGACCAGGTCGACGGCTTCGCCCGCATCGAACAGTGCTCGGATCACCGCGGCCGCATATGGCGTGCCCGACGCCCCGGAAACTCCGACGACCCAGGGCCTGCGCTGATCCACCACGCGGTCAACTCTGCCACGTTCTTTGAGCTGCGCCTCATCTGACCGGCCCGCGCGGGAAAGTGTCATACCGGGTTGGCAGGATGGGTACATGGCACGCGGCTTTCCATATGCAGACCTCAACGAGTTCCTCGCCGCCCTCCAGCGGGCGGGTGAGCTGCATCGCGTGACCGCGCCGGTCGACCCGCACCTGGAGATCAGCGAGGTCGTCACGCGGACCGTCCGGGCGGGCGGCCCCGCGCTGGTGTTCGACAAGCCGACGCGCGGCGACATGCCGGTCGCGATCAACCTGTTCGGCACCGAGCGGCGCATGGCGATGGCGCTCGGCGTCTCCCACCTCGACGAGGTCGGCGAGCGCATCGGGGCGTTGGTCAAGCCGGAGCTCCCGGTCGGCTGGGCGGGCATCCGCGACGGCATCGGCAAGCTGCTCCAGCTCAAGGCCGTGCCCCCGAAGCACGTGAAGACCGCCCCGTGTCAGGAGGTTGTCTACAAGGGCGACCAGGTCGACCTCAACCGGCTCCCGGGCCTGCAGATCTGGCCCGACGACGGCGGGATCTACCACAACTTCGGCCTCACCCACACCAAGCACCCTGAGACCGGCAAGCGCAATCTCGGGCTCTATCGCCTGCAGCAGCACAGCCACAACACGCTCGGCATGCACTGGCAGATCCACAAGGACTCGACCGCACACCACGCGGTGGCCGAGCGGCTCGGTCAGCGCCTGCCGGTGGCGATCGCCATCGGCGCCGACCCGGTCGTCTCCTATTCGGCGAGCGCCCCGCTGCCGTCCGACATCGACGAATACCTGTTCGCCGGGTTCCTGCGCGGCGAGCGGGTCGAGATGGTCGACTGCCTGACCGTGCCGCTGCAGGTGCCGGCCAATGCGCAGATCGTGCTCGAGGGCTATCTGGAGCCCGGCGAGCGCCTGCCCGAGGGCCCGTTCGGCGACCACACCGGGTTCTACACGCCCGTCGAGGACTTCCCGGTGCTGCACATCGAGTGCATGACGACCCGCAAGCAGCCGATCTACCACTCGATCATCACGTCGAAGCCGCCGCAGGAGGACCTCGGCCTCGGCAAGGCGACCGAGCGCATCTTCCTGCCCCTGCTGAAAATCATGATCCCCGACATCGTGGACTACGACCTGCCCGCCGCCGGCGTCTTCCACAACTGCGTGATCGTGTCGATCCGCAAGCGCTATCCGAAGCACGCGCAGAAGGTGATGAGCGCCATCTGGGGCGCCCACCTGCTGTCGCTGTCGAAGCTCATCGTGGTCGTCGACGAGGACTGCGACGTGCACGACTATGCGGAGGTCGCCTTCCGCGCCTTCGGCAACGTCGACTACAAGCACGACCTGCTGATCACCGAAGGCCCGGTCGACCATCTCGACCACTCGTCCTATCAGCAGTTCTGGGGCGGCAAGGCCGGCCTCGACGCGACCCGCAAGGGCCCGAGCGAGGGCTACCATCGCGGCTGGCCGGAAGAGATGATCATGTCCCCCGAGGTTGTGGCGCGGGTCGACAAGCGCTGGAGAGAGTATGGATTCAAGTGACGCTCGCTGAGGCACCCCCGAGCCGGGTCAAGGCATTCCTGCGGCTCGTCGCGATCGAGCACTCGGTGTTCGCGCTGCCGTTCGCCTACCTGTCGGCGCTGACCGCCATGACCATCCACGGTGGCCACGTCAACTGGACCGACCTGCTCCTGGTGACGATCGCCATGGTCGGCGCCCGCACGTTCGCCATGGCCGCCAACCGGATCATCGACCGCCACATCGACGCCCGCAACCCACGCACCTCCCAGCGCGAGCTCGTCACCGGCGCCGTCAGCGTCCGCACCGCCTGGACCGGCGCCGCCGTGGCCCTGGTCGTGTTCCTCGGCGCCGCCGCCCTGCTCAACTGGCTCTGCCTGGCCCTCGCCCCGCTCGCCGTCGTGCCGCTGGTCCTCTATCCGTATGGCAAGCGCTTCACCAACTGGCCCCACGCCCTGCTCGGCCTCGCCCAGATGGTCGGCCCGGTCGGCGCCTGGCTCGCCGTCACGGGCGACCTGCACGGCTCCGGCCCCGCCTGGGTCCTCGGCGCCGCGGTCGGCCTGTGGATCGGCGGCTTCGACCTCATCTACGCCTGCCAGGACGCCACCGTCGACCGCGAGATCGGCGTCCACTCCGTCCCCTCCCGCTACGGCATCCCCTTCGCCCTCCACCTCTCCACCGCCGCCCACGTCGTGACGTTCGCCCTGTTCGTCTGGTTCGGCCAGCTCGTCGGCCTCGGCTGGCTCTGGTGGATCGGCCTCGCCGCCACCGCCGCCGCCTTCATCTACGAACACGCCATCGTCCGCCCCACCGACCTGTCCCGCGTCAACCGAGCCTTCTTCACCGCAAACGGCTTCGTGGGCATCGCCCTGTTCGTTTTCGCCCTCCTCGACCTGACCATCCTGGGCGGCCTCCGCCCCTGACAAGCCCACCCACCTCAGACGGCCGGCCGGGCCAGGCTGGTCGGCCGTCGCCCTGACCATGCCTGCGCAGCCTCCGCCCCGACTGCCTGCCCGGGTGCTCAATGACGATGACGAGCCGCTCAACCCAACGGGCTGCCAGGCCGACAAGGCTCGCCGGGCCGACAGGCTGAAGGGACCGACAGGCTGAAGGGACCGACAGGCTGAAGGGACCAACAGGCTGAAAGGACCGACAGGCTGACGGGCCACCACGCCACGGCCGGATGCGGCGCGGCGCACCTCAGCACCGCCGTCAACCCCCTGGCGAACTCGGCGCGCACCTCGACGCTGCCAAGGCCGAATTCGCCGACGTCGCGCACCGGACCGTGTCGCGTCGACGCGCTTCTGACGACCGTGCCGCCCTGGCTGGCTCGGTCCCGCCCGGTGGGCCACTCTGCGCAACCTTCGCCACGACGGGCTTCGGGGCTTCCGACTCAACGCCTGCTGAGTCAACGAGCTGCGCATTCAGGCCGCCACGCCATGGCCGGATCTGGTGCTGCCCGGTCGTGTCCACGTTGGTGGCGTGCGAGTGGCGCCGGCCATTTTCCCATGATCCGGAAGACTCTGTGTCGCCAGAGCAGCACAAACTCTTCCGGATCATCGAGAACCCATCACCGGCCAGACCCGAGCCCCGCGCACCTGATCACTCGCTCACCACCGAGGCGGACGTGACCTGCGGCCCGCCTCAGCACCGCCGTCAACCCCCTGGCGAACTCGGCGCGCACCTCAGCGGCGGCGCGACCCACCTCGGCACCGCCGTAAAACGGGCGCCCGCTGCGACGATGTGGTTGTCGTCGAAGTCCGGCTCAGCGTTCCAAGGCGTCGGGGTGGATTTGGGGAACCCCGGCGGCCACGGGGAGTGGGCGCCGGGGTTCGAAGCGCGGTCAGACGCCGGCGTACGAGTGGAGGCCGCTGGCGACGAGGTTGACGCCGAAGAGGTTGACCAGCATGGTGACCCAGCCGAGGACGGCGATCCATGAGGTGATGCGGCGGCTGACGCTCGGGGTCGAGCGGGCGTGGAGGTAGCAGGCGTAGACGACCCAGGCGATGAACGACCAGACCTCTTTGGGGTCCCAGTTCCAGTATCGGCCCCAGGCGGCTTCGGCCCAGATGGCGCCGGCGATGACGCCGAAGGTCCAGATGGGGAAGGCGAAGGCATGGACGCGGAAGGTGACGCGTTCGAGGACGTCGGCCTGGGGGATGCGTTCGCCGAGGCTGTACGGGAAGTTGCGCTTGCCCTGGTCGTGGCCGAGGCGGATCAGATGCATGGCGGCGGCGACGAAGCCGACGAGGAAGATGCCCGAGGCGATCGAGGCGGCGCCGACGTGGATGACCAGCCAGTAGGACTGCAGGGCCGGGACGAGGGGGCCGACCGGCACGTACAGCGTCATGCCGGCGATCGCGAGCAGGATCGATGCGACGAGGGTGACGAAGAGGCCCAGGTGGCGCAGGTTGCGCCACTTCGCCAGCACGACCAGCCAGGCCGAGACGCCGACCAGGGTGGCGGTCATGACGAACTCGTACATGTTGCCCCAGGGCGCCCGCTCGGCGGCGATGCCGCGGGTGACGAGGGCGCCGAGGTGGGCCAGGTAACCGAGGACGGTCAGGCCGACAGCGGCGAGGCCCGCCCGTCGAGCGACAGGGAAGGCCGTGTCCGAAATCTCCGAGACCACGTCAGGGCCGCCGGCGCCGACCAGGACCCGCTGGCCGACCACGCTTCGCGCGCCGAAGGCGTATTCGACGGCGTACGCCAGCATGGCCAGGACGTAGCTGAAGATCGTGACGACCAGCAGCTGATTCGACAATCCACCCATCAAACGACCTCCTTGACGTCAGTCTGCGCCACCTGGTCGGGCACGGTCACGGCAGGGGCCACCGCGGCGGCGATCGCGGCGAACTCCTCCGCGAAGCCCGGGTAGTCGCCGCGGGGCAGGCCGCCCGCGGACATGCCGGTCGGGGTGATGCGGAAGAAGACGCGGCGGCGCTTGCCGGTGAGCGAGCCGAGCAGGCCGATCAGCAGCGCGGCGGAGCCGGCCAGGACGATCGGCGAGCCGGGGTCGTGCCGGATCGAGATGCTGATCCACTGCTCGGTGCCGACGAACTCGACGGTCGTGCCGTCGGGGAGGGTGCCCTTGTCGCCGGGCTTGAGCATGACCGGGTCGCCGAACTTGGTGAGGCGCTTGGCGTCGATCTGGCGCTGGTCGAGCGTGTACACCGACAGGGGCGCGCCGGCGTCGAAGCCGAGGACACCCTGGTACGCCTGCAGCATGAGGCGCGGGTCGTTCTCCGCCGGGAAGGCCGACGAGGCAACGGACGGGTCCGACGGCAGTGTGGGCAGATAGACGCCGGAGAAGCCGATCTGGGCTTTCTCGTCGCGTGTACCGGTGGCAGGGTTGAGGTTCACGTCCGGGAACGTCGCGACGCCGTCGCTGGTGAGCATGCCGTCCTTGGGCAGGAACGCGGCCACCTGCTCGTGCGTTTTGCCGTACTTGTCGGTGTAGCGCAACCGCGGCGCGTAGCCGTGGCCGAGCAGGGAGACGTTGGCACCGTCGAGCCGCACCGGGTCGTTGACCTGCAGGACGTGCTTCGAGGAGCGGCCGTTCTGCGTGACGGTCACGTCGGCCTTGTAGGTGACGGGCTGGCCGTTGTCGAGGTAGGCCGCGGCGAACTTGTCCATCCGGACGCAGAAGCGCGGCAGGTCCCCCTCGCCGACCTGGGCGCCGAGGGCGTGCTCGTCGTAGTTGAGCAGCGTGTTGCAGAAGGCGAAGTCCTGCCCCTGGATCAGCAGCCGGTTGCCGTGCCAGCCGAACCACGACCCGTAGGCGACCCCGAGCAGCAGCGACAGCAGCGCGACGTGGAAGACGAGGTTGCCGGTCTCCTTCAGGTAGCCCTTCTCCGCGCTGATCTCGGTGACATCGCCCGTGACCCGGACAACGGTCCGGAACCGGCGGCGCCGCAGAACGGAAACAACCGATGCGGCAGACGCGACGGGCAGGTCGCCGGACGACGCCGGAAGCCGGGAGAATCGCGCGGGAGCGGGCGGCGGTTTGCGCAGCATCGCCACGAAGTGCGCCCGGAAGCGGGGCACCAGGCAGCCCACGAGCGAGATGAACAGCAGGATGTAGATCGCGGAGAACCACGGCGACGCGTACACGTCGAAGAAGAAGAACCGGTCGAGCGTCGGACCCCATTCGATGTTGTCCCGCAGATACTGGCGGACCTGCTCCGGCGACACGTTGCGCTGCGGCAGCACCGAGCCCGGGATCGCGGCCACGGCCAGCAGGAACAGCAACACCAGCGCGGTGCGCATCGAGGTGAGCTGGCGCCACGCGCGCCGGCACACGGAGATGATCCAGCGCATCATCAGAGCGGCACCAATCCGGGCCCGAGGTTGGCCGTGAGGGCGATCATGAGGTCGTGCCAGACGCCGGTGATGAGCGCGACGCCGACGAGGACGAGCAGCGCGCCGCCGATGCGGGTCACCCAGCGGCTGTTGCGCCGGATGAACTTGATGACGCCGATGAGCCGCTGGAAGCCCAGCCCCACGGCGATGAACGGCAGGCCGATGCCCAGGCTGTACGCGACGGCGAGGGTCACCGCCCGGGCCTGGGAGCCGCTGGTGGAGCCGAGCGCGATCATCGCGGCGAGCGTCGGGCCGGTGCACGGCGCCCACGACAGCGCGAAGACCACCCCGAAGACGGGCGCCCCGACCAGCCCCGCGGCAGGTAACCGCTGGATCCGCCATTGCCGCTCCAGCCCTGGCACGAGACCGATGAAGGCCAGACCGAGGACGATGACGATCACACCCGCGACGATCTCGATCGTGCGGCGGTGGACCATGAGCTGCATCGCGGCGCTGGTGGCCAGGACGATGAGGGTGACGAAGACGGCCGTGAACCCGGCGATGAAGAGCGAGATCCCGGCGATGACCCGGCCGCGGCGCTGCCCGGAGTCGAGGTCGGCGCCCGCCAGGCCGGTGACGTAGGAGAGGTAGCCGGGCACCAGCGGCAGGATGCACGGCGACAGGAAGCTGGCCAGCCCGGCGAGGACGGCGACCGCGACCGCACCCACCAGCGGTCCGCTGGTGGCGAAGTCGAAGACGCCGGCGAGCAGCATCGGTCAGGCCTGCTCGGCGAGCAGGTCGCGCACGATCGGCTCAAGGAGCTTCTGGTCGACCTGCATACGGATCACGGCGGCGATCCGGCCGGCGCGGTCGATGACGAGGGTCGCCGGGATCGAGTTGGGCGGCACCGCGAACTCCTGCGCGATCGACGCGGAGGGGTCGAAGATGCTGCCGTACGTCGGCTTGATGTCGGCGAGGAACGCCTTGGCCGGGTCGCGCTGGTCGTGCACGTTGACGCCGACGAAGAAGACCCCGTCGGCGCGAGTCGCGGCGTACACCTTCTCCAGCTCCGGAGCCTCGGTGCGGCACGGCGCGCAGTACGACGCCCAGAAGTTGACCACGACGACCTTGCCTTTTTGCGCGGCGAGGTCGAACGAGCCGGCGATGTCCATGTAGTCGCCGCGCACCGCGGGCGCGGCGACCCGGTCCGAGACGGAGATCTTGCGGCTGCCGAGGGCGTTCTGCGGGGTGGCGCTGTCGCAGGCGGCCAGCAGGGCAAGGGCGACGAAAGCCCCTAAGAACCGGTACAACATCAGGCGCCCTTCGCGTCACGTGCCGTCGGCGACATGGCGACCAGGTGCGCGGCCGGTTCGCTGTACGCCACCCCGACGATCTTCGTGTCCTCGAAGTGGAAGCTGGTGTAACTGGCGAGGTTGCACTCGCGCTTGCGGGGGTCGTGCCAGAGCCGCTTGCGCTCGACGTGCCGGCGCAGCGTCCAGATCGGCAGCTGGTGCGACACGCACACGGCCTGATGGCCCTCGGCGGCCTCCCTGGCGGCCATCAGCGCGGCGAACATGCGCGAGGCGATCGCCGTGTAGGGCTCGCCCCACGACGGGGTCACCGGGTCGCGCAGCACCCACCAGTTGCGCGGGTCGCGCAGCGCCCCGTCGCCGGCGCCGACCCGCTTGCCCTCGAAGAAGTTGCCGCTCTCGATGAGCCGCTCGTCGACGGCGGTCGACAGCCCGAACTGCTCGGCGATCGGCGACGCGGTCTGCTGGGCGCGCTCCAGCGGGCTGGCCACCACGTAGGTGATGTCCTTCACCGCGACGGCCTGGGCGGCGGCCTTGGCCATCTGCACGCCGAGCTCGGAGAGCCGGTAGCCGGGGAGGCGGCCGTAGAGGACCTTCTCCGGGTTGTGCACCTCGCCGTGGCGCAGCACATGCACGATCGTCTTCGTCGTCATGCCACCACCTCCGCGACGCTCCGGCGCCGACCTGCAGCGGTCATGAGAGCCCCCCAACCGTCATGACAGGCCGGCCGATGCGGCGGCCGCGGCGCGCGCGGCGGACGGCAGTGCGGCCGAGATGACGTCCAGTGCCTCGGCGCCGATCGCGGTGGAGACGAACCACGACTCGTAGGCGCTCGGCGGCAGGTAGACGCCGCGGGACAGCATCGTGTGGAAGAAGGCCTTGAAGGCGGCGACGTCCTGGGTGCGGGCGTCATCGTAGTCGTGCACCGGCTGTGCGGTGAAGAAGATCGAGAACATGCTGCCCGCTGTGGCGAGCGTGTGCGGTACACCCGCCGCCGCCAACGCATCGGAGGACAGCTTGCCGATCGTGGCGGCCGTCGCGTCGAGCTGCGCGTAGACCTCGGGGGTCGCGAGGCGCAGGGTCGCAAGGCCGGCGGCGCAGGCCAGCGGATTGCCCGACAGGGTGCCTGCCTGGTAGACGGGGCCGGCGGGGGCGAGCTGCGCCATGATCGTGGCGCGGCCGCCGAACGCGGCGGCGGGCAGGCCGCCGCCCATGACCTTGCCGAAGGTCCACAGGTCGGCGTCGACGGGCTCGAGGCCGGCCCAGCCCGCGGAGCTGACCCGGAAGCCGGTCATGACCTCGTCGAGGATGAGCAGCGCGCCGTGCCGGTGGGCGATCTCGGCGAGCTTCGCGTTGAACCCGTCGCGGGGCGCGACGACGCCCATGTTGCCGCAGGCGGCCTCGGTGATGACGGCGGCGATCGACTGGCCCTCCGCCGCGAAGGCCGCTTCGACCGCGGCGATGTCGTTGTACGGCAGCACGATGGTGTCCCCTGCCGCCGCGCCGGTGACACCGGGCGAGTCGGGCAGCGCGAGCGTCGCCACGCCGGAGCCGGCGGCGGCGAGCAGCGCGTCGACGTGGCCGTGGTAGCAGCCGGCGAACTTGACCACCTTGGACCGGCCGGTGAAGCCGCGGGCGAGCCGCAGCGCGCTCATCGTGGCCTCAGTGCCCGAGTTGACCAGGCGGACCTGCTCGACCGGGGTGCGCGCGACGATCTCCTCGCCGAGTGCCACCTCGCCAGGGGTCGGGGTGCCGAAGCTGGTGCCGTGCGCGGCCGCGGCGGTGATCGCACCGATCACCTCGGGGTGCGCGTGGCCGAGGATCAGCGGTCCCCACGAGCAGACGAGGTCGACATAGCGTCGCCCGTCGGCGTCCGTGAGCCAGCAGCCCTCGCCACCGACCATGAACCTGGGGGTGCCACCGACCGCGCGGAACGCCCGGACAGGTGAATTCACCCCGCCCGGCACGATGGCTTGAGCGCGGTCGAACAGTGCCTGCGAAGCCGGAGCGTCACCCGCATAGGGGCCGAGGCCGACGGAGTCAATACCTGTCACAGCCTGCCCATTCTGACAGCCTGCCCAGGACGGCGCCGACCGCCCCCGGGCGCCCTGTGCCCGACGCCACTGCGGGCGCTTGTCCACGTTAGGCTGTCAGCGTGGATCGACCGGATCTTTCCGTGACCGTGCGGCGCGCGCCGACCGAGACCGTAGTGGTGCTCGCCGGCGAGATCGACATGTCCACGGTCCAGCGGCTGGCGACGGCCGTCGATGAGATCCTCGGCGGCGACACCCCGACGCGGGTGGTCCTGGACATGGCCGGCGTGACGTTCTGCGACTCACAGGGGCTCGGCACGCTGGTCGTGCTCAGTCGCAAGGCGACCATGGCACAGAGCTATCTGGTGCTGGTCAATGTCGGCGCGTTCCTGATCCGGGTCCTGGACATCACGGGCCTCAGGGGCGCGCTGATGATCCAGGAGCATGCCTGACCGCCCTGGTCAGGGTCTCCATCGCCTTCTCCACCTGGGAGCGGCCGACCTCACCGCCGGCGGCGAGTCCCGCCTTGAGCAGCGCGGTCGCCTCGTCGACGGCGACGCCCGCGGCCCGCAGTTCGCCGTCGCGGACGCGGACCAGATCGGACTGCGCCGCGAGCTGCTGAGTCTTCGTCCACAGCTCGACGAACACGGACACCTTCGCCCGCAGGACCCACGGGTCGAACGGCTTCGTGAGGTAGTCGACGGCACCGGCGGCATAGCCCCGCAGCGCCAGGTGCGAGTCACGGTCGGCCGCGGTGAGGAAGATGATCGGCACGTGCCGGGTCCGCTCGCGGCGCTTGATGTGCCGGGCGGTCTCGAAGCCGTCCATCGTCGGCATCTGCGCGTCGAGCAGGATCAGGGCGAAGTCGTCCACCAGCAGGTGCTTGAGGGCGTCCTCGCCGCTGTCGGCGCCGACGGTCTGGACCGGCAACCCCTGCAGGATGGCCTCCAGGGCGAGGAGATTGTCGCGTCGGTCGTCGACGAGCAGCACCTTCGCCGGCCGGTCCGGTCCAGTCAAGGATGCGGCCCCTTTCTGACGTCATCGATCAACCTACACCGCGCGACCCTCCCCGTTTACCCACGCGGCCATCACGTCAAGCAGTTCGTCGAGATCGACCGGCTTGGTGATGTAGTCGCTGGCGCCGGCGGCCAGTGACGACTCGCGATCGCCGGGCATCGCCTTGGCGGTCAGGAACACCACCGGCAGCTTCGCGAAGCGCCGGTTGCGCCGGATCGCGCGGGTCGTCTCGTTGCCGTCCTGGTCCGGCATCATCGCGTCCATCAGCACGATGTCGACGCCGGGGTGCTCGGACAGCACACGCACCCCGTCGGCGCCGGTGTCGGCGTACAGCACCGTCATGCCGTGCAGCTCCAGGGCACTGGTCAGGGCGAAGACGTTGCGGACGTCGTCGTCGACGATGAGCACGGTCGCGCCGTCGAGCTGGTGCGCGGCCGCGGTCGGGCGGCGCTCCGGGGCGGGCAGCGCGCGCAGCATCGCCGGGCCGGGCGGCAGGCTGCGCACCGGCGGCAGCTGCTGCATCGGCACCGCGTGGATGGTCTGGGTGACCTCGGTCGCGATGACGTCCGGCAGGTACAGCGTGAAGGTGGCACCCCGCCCGACGTCCGAGGTGACCCCGATCGCGCCGCCGAGCAGCCGGGCGAGCTCGCGGCTGATCGACAGGCCGAGGCCGGTGCCACCGTATTTGCGGCTGGTGGTGCCGTCGGCCTGCTGGAACGCCTCGAAGATCAGGGCGACCTTGTCGTTGGAGATGCCGATGCCCGTGTCGCGGACCGCGAACGCGATCACCCGCCGGGCGCCGGCCAGGGTCGGCGACGTGAACTGCAGGTCGGGCGTCGCGACGCTGATGGCCAGCGTGACCGCGCCCTTCTCGGTGAACTTCACCGCGTTGGAGATCAGGTTGCGCAGGATCTGCTGGAGCCGCTGCGGGTCGGTGACGATCGCGGGCGGCAGCTCCTCGGCGGTGCTGACCGTGAAGTCCAGCCCCTTGTCCTCGGCCTGCGGCGCGAACGCCTGCTCCACGTAGGAGCGGATCTCGTCGAAGGAGACCTCGCCGGGCTCCACGTCCATGCGACCGGCCTCGATCTTCGACAGGTCGAGGATGTCGTCGATGAGCGCGAGCAGGTCGGAGCCCGCGTTGTGGATCGTCGCGGCGAACTCGATCTGCTTCGCGGTGAGGTTCGTGTCCGGGTTGTCGGCGAGCAGCCGGGACAGCAGCAGCATCGAGTTGAGCGGGGTGCGCAGCTCGTGGCTCATGTTGGCGAGGAACTCCGACTTGTACTGCGACGCCTGCGCCAGCTGCTGCGCCTTCTCCTCGAGGCCGAGGCGGGCCATCTCGATCTCGCGGTTCTGCTTCTCGATGTTGCCCTTCTGCTCCGACAGCAGCGTCGCCTTCTCCTCCAGCTCGGCGTTGGTGCGCTGCAGCTCGGCCGACTGGTCCTGCAGCTCCAGGGCGAGGCGCTGCGACTGCGACAGCAGCTCCTCGGTCCGCCGGTTGGCGAGGATCGTCTTGAGCGCCACACCGATGGTGACCACGAGCCGGTCGAGGAACGCCAGGTGCAGCTCGGAGAACGAGGCGACACCGGCGAACTCGATGACGCCGAGCGGCTCGCCCTCGAACAGCACCGGCAGGACGACGAGGTCGGCGGGCGGGGTCGCGGCGACCCCGGAGCGGACCTGGAGCCGGCCGTCCCGCGGGGCGCTGACCCGGATCGCGCGCCGCGACAGCGACGCCTGCCCGATCAGCCCCTCGCCGGGCGCGAAGCTGACCTCGGCGCCGGGCGCCATGTAGCCGTAGGACGCCTCCAGGCGCAGCCGCAGGCCGGACCCAGAGCCAGCCCCAGGGTCGGCGCCGGCCAGGAAGAACGCGCCGATCTGCGCGTCGACCAGCGGCGTCACCTCGGCCATGATCATGCGGCAGACCTCGCCGAGGTCGCGCTGGCCCTGCAGGAGGCCGCCGACGCGGGCCAGGTTGGAGTCGAGCCAGCCCTGCTCGGCGTTCTTCTTCGTCGTCTCGCGCAGCGTGACGATCATCTGGTTGATGTTGTCCTTGAGCTCGGCGACCTCACCGAGCGCCTCGACCGCGATCCGCTGGGTCAGGTCGCCGCGGGTCACGGCGGTGGACACCTGCGAGATGGCGCGCAGCTGGGTGGTCAGCGTGGAGGCGAGCTGGTTGACATTCTCCGTCAGGTCGCGCCAGGTGCCGGAGACGCCGCGGACCTGCGCCTGACCGCCGAGCTTGCCCTCGGAGCCGACCTCACGGGCCACGCGCGTGACCTCGTCGGCGAAGGAGGACAGCTGGTCGACCATCGTGTTGACCGTCGACTTCAGCTCCAGGATCTCGCCGTGCGCGTCGACGGTGATCTTCTGCGAGAGGTCGCCGCGGGCCACGGCCGTGGTGACCTGCGCGATGTTGCGGACCTGGGAGGTGAGGTTGGACGCCATCGAGTTGACGTTGTCCGTCAGGTCGCGCCAGGTGCCGGAGACGCCCTTGACCTGGGCCTGGCCGCCGAGCTTGCCTTCGGTGCCGACCTCCCGCGCGACACGGGTCACCTCGTCGGCGAACGACGACAGCTGGTCCACCATCGTGTTGACCGTCGACTTGAGGGCCAGGATCTCGCCCTGTGCATCGACGGTGATCTTCTGCGACAGGTCGCCGCGGGCCACGGCGGTGGCGACCTGCGCGATGTTGCGGACCTGGGCGGTGAGGTTGGAGGCCATGAAGTTGACGTTGTCGGTGAGGTCCCGCCACGTGCCGGCGACGCCACGCACCTGCGCCTGGCCACCGAGCTTGCCTTCGGTGCCGACCTCACGGGCCACACGGGTCACCTCGTCGGCGAACGACGACAGCTGGTCCACCATCGTGTTGACCGTCGACTTCAGCTCCAGGATCTCGCCCCGGGCATCGACCGTGATCTTCTGCGACAGGTCACCCCGCGCCACCGCCGTCGCGACCTGCGCGATGTTCCGCACCTGCGACGTCAGGTTCGACGCCATGAAGTTCACGTTGTCCGTCAGGTCCCGCCACGTGCCGGCAACACCCGTCACCTGCGCCTGACCACCGAGCTTCCCCTCAGTGCCGACCTCACGGGCCACACGCGTCACCTCGTCGGCGAACGACGACAGCTGGTCCACCATCGTGTTGACCGTCGACTTCAGCTCCAGGATCTCGCCCCGGGCATCGACCGTGATCTTCTGCGACAGGTCACCCCGCGCCACCGCCGTCGCGACCTGCGCGATGTTCCGCACCTGCGACGTCAGGTTCGACGCCATGAAGTTCACGTTGTCCGTCAGGTCCCGCCACGTGCCGGCAACACCCGTCACCTGCGCCTGACCACCGAGCTTCCCCTCAGTGCCGACCTCACGGGCCACACGCGTCACCTCGTCGGCGAACGACGACAGCTGGTCCACCATCGTGTTGACGGTGTCCTTGAGCTCCAGGATCTCGCCCTGCGCGACAACGGTGATCTTCTGCGACAGGTCGCCCCGCGCCACGGCGGTGGCGACCTGGGCGATGTTGCGGACCTGGCCGGTGAGGCTGGACGCCATCGAGTTGACGTTGTCGGTGAGGTCCTTCCAGGTGCCGGCCACGCCCGGCACGTCGGCCTGGCCGCCGAGCTTGCCCTCCGTGCCGACCTCGCGGGCCACCCGGGTCACCTGCTCGGCGAAGATCCGCAGCGTGTCGACGAGCGAGTTGATCGTCTCGGCGAGCTCGGCGACCTCGCCCTTGGCCGTCACCGTGATCTTCTGCGACAGGTCGCCGCGGGCCAGCGCCGTCGCCGCGGTGGAGATCGACCGGACCTGGCCGGTGAGGTTGGCGGCCATCGAGTTGACCGAGTCGGTGAGGTCGCGCCAGGTGCCGGCGACGCCGGTGACCTGCGCCTGGCCGCCGAGCTTGCCCTCCGTGCCGACCTCGCGGGCCACCCGGGTGACCTCGTCGGCGAACGACGACAGCTGGTCGACCATCGTGTTGACGGTGCGGCCGATGGTGAGGAACTCACCGCGCAGCGGGCGGCCGTCGATCTCCAGCGCCAGCTGCTGCGACAGGTCGCCCTCGGCGACGGCGACGATGACCCGGGCGATCTCCGTGGTGGGCCGGCCCAGGTCGTCGATGAGGCTGTTGACCGCGTGGATGCGGTCCAGCCACGCCCCCTCGAAGCCCTCCTCGTCGAGGCGCTCGGTCATGCGGCCCTCGCGGCCGACGACCCGGCTGATCCGCATCACTTCGCGGGTGTGCCGCAGCTTGAGCTCGGCGAGCCGGTTGAAGCGCTCGACCACCTCGCCGGGCAGCCCGTCGCGGCGGCTCAGCCGAAACTTGAGGTCGCCGGACGCCAACCGGTCCAGACCGGCGGACAGCTCCTCGAGCAGCAGCGTCTCGGGACTCTTCTGGGTGACTTCTTCGACTGTGGTCATAGCGTCTCCACCGGTCTCGGGGGCAGGCGGTGTCCACCCATCGTCGTCTCCAGGTTGGATTGTTACCACCGTTCGGTAGAGACTGCGAGGTGTGAACGCCCCGACCGTCCGGAGGATCCGACTCCCGGCCGACCATAGCTCTCCTGGGCTGGCCCGCGAAGCGATCCGGACGATCGTGCACGAACGGGACCTGGGCGCGATCCTCGACGAGGCGCTGCTGCTCGTGACCGAGCTGACCACCAACAGCGTCGTGCACGCCCGCACCGAGGTCGACGTCGAGATGACCGCCATCGACACCTCGCTGACGGTCACGGTCCTGGACTTCAAGCCGGGCACCGTGACGCCCAACATCCCCGTGCCCGGCGCCACCGTCACGGATCTGGACGAGCGCGGGCGCGGGCTGCTGCTGGTCAACCAGCTGGCGTCCTCCTGGGGCACGCTGCACTTCGGCGGTGGCAAGGGCGTCTGGTTCCGGCTCGACAAGCCGGGCGCGCCTTTCGGGAAAAGCGACATCGCGCCACCCGCCTTCGAGGCACCCGTCGCGCCGGCCCCGGAGGCGCTCGGCGCGCTGGGCTGGTCCGGCACCGGCACTTCCCTGACCGAGGTCGCCGAGGAGCTGCTGCAGCGGCTCGTCGGCGTGATCAACGCGTCCGGCGCCGCGCTGACCCTCGACGAGGGTGCCGGCCCGCACACGGTCGCCGCCGTCGGCCGGCTCACCGGCACCGTCGACAGCGGACGGCGCGTCCCGCTGCGGGTCACCAAGCCGTGGCGGGCGGAGCTGCTCGTCGCCGGCGGTGGCGGCAACCCCTACGCGCGCCCACTGACCTCCCTCGCCGCCGACCGGCTGATGCTGCTGGTCGAGAACCACCGGCTGCGCCGCGCCGACTCGGAGCGGCGCACCTGGCTGACGTTCCTCGCCGACGCCAGCGAGCTGCTCGCCCAGTCCCTCGACGTCGAGCTGACCCTGGCGCTGATCCCGCGCCTGGTGGTGCCCCGGCTCGGCACCTGGTGCGCGATCCACGCCGCCGACGCCGGCGGTGAGCTGCGGCTGGCCGCAGCCGCGCACGCCGACGAGGCGATGCTCACCGAGCTGCTCGACACGCTCGCGGAGGCGGGCCCGCAGCTGAAGGAGGCGATGGGCACCGACGCGGTGGTGCCGCTCGGCCCTCCGCTGGAGGGTTATGTCGTCGCGCTCATCGCCCGCGGGCAGCACCTGGGCACGCTGACCGTCGGCGGCGGCCGGGACACGTGGCAGCGCAGCGAGGAGGTCGCCGTCGTCGAGGACGTGGCCCGGCGCGCCGCGCTCGCGATCGACAACGCGAACATCCACGCCGAGCGGCGCAGCATCGCCCAGGAGCTGCAGCGCTCGCTGCTACCGCCGCAGCTGCCGAAGGCCGACGGCGTGGAGTTCGGCGCCGAATACGTGCCGACCGGCGAAGGGGTCGACGTCGGCGGCGACTTCTATGACGTGGTGCCGCTGTCCGGCCGCCGGTGGCTGGTCGTCGTCGGCGACGTGTCGGGCAAGGGCGTGCAGGCGGCGACGGTGACAGGGTTGGTACGAGACGTGACCCGCGTCCTGGTGCGCGACGGCCGGCCGATGCCCGAGACGCTCAAGCGGATCAACGAGACGCTGCTGGAGCGCGGGGCCGGCCGCTTCTGCACCCTCTGCCTGGCGGAGATCCTGCGCCGGCCCGACGGCACGCTCGACGTGGCCCTGCACCTGGCCGGGCACGACCAGCCGGTGCTGCTGCGGGCCGACGGCAGCACCGAGCTGGCCGGCAAGTGCGGCACCGCCCTGGGTCTGCTCGACAGGATCAGCACCCCGCGCACGCAGATCACGCTGCGGCCCGGCGACACGCTGATCTTCTACACCGACGGCGTCACCGAGCGCCGCCGCGGCACGGAGCTGTTCGGCGTCGACCGGCTGCGTGAGGAGGCGGCGCTGCTGGCCGGCTTCCCCGCCGACGTGGTGGTGGCCCGCCTGCGCGCGACGACGCTGGGCTTCTCCCCGGAGTCCCCCCGCGACGACATCGCCATCTTCGCCGTCCGCAACGACACCTAGAAACCGCGCAGCCGTAGCAGCTCTTCGTAGACGTCGGCGGGGTGCGCGTTGAGGTCGTACCGGCTGAGCAGGAACAAATGCTCGCCCGCGTCGATTTCGAGGAGCTCGCTGCGCATGCCGCCCCGGGAGCGGGCGTCGACCCGCATCCGCTCCACCTGCGCCCAGTCGAGCCGGCGGCGCCCCGCGTAGCCGCTGACGACGGTGATCCCTTCGAGGTCCGCGGCGAGCCGGACGGGCGCGACGACGTCACGCAGCGCATAGACGGCGAGGATGACCGCGGCGATCAGCGCGGCGGCGAACGCCCGGCGGTCGCCTGCGGCGAAGAAGCCCGCGAGCAGCAGGCCGATCGCCGCGCAGCCTTTCAGCGCCGTGAACCCCTTCGACACCCGCCACCGCAGGTCGGTGCCGGCCTCGGCCGGCCGCGGTGTCGAGCCGGAGAAGGCGCCGCTGCGGATGTCCATGCCACCAGCATGCGCTATTTCGTCTTCGTGATCGAGGTGGCGGTGACCGTACCGTCGGCGTTCTGGCCGACGATCGTCACGCTGGAGCCGGCGGTGAGGTCCTTCAGCGCGCCGGGCGCCGAGACGGTGGTCGTGCCGCTGGTCTTCACGATCAGCGTCTGACCGTCGGCGGTCTCCACATAGACGGTGGTGCCGTCGACGAGCTTGACGGTGCCCGTGATCCCGCCGCCGCGGGCCCCGGTCTGCGTGCCGGTGCCGGCCTGCCCCCCGTTGTTGAACCCGCCGCGGCCCGCGAACTGGCTGGCCAGGGCGGCCGGGTTGGCGCCGCCGGGCACACCGGTCGCGGCCGGCGCGGTCCCGTAGCTCTTCTGCACCTGCGCGCCGCCGACGAAGCCCGCGACCAGCAGCGCCAGCCCGGCCAGGACGAAGGTTGCGCGGTTGGCCAGCCGGCGCGGCGCCGCCTTGGTGATCCGCTCGTTCAGGTCGTCGTCGAGCGGCTGCGCGAGAAGGTCGTCCGACTCCTCGAAGAGCACCGGTTCAAGGATCTCCGTGTCCGAATTGTCGATCTCGTCGATCGAGGCGGACGCGTTCGGCCGGCGAAAGGCGTGGCTCACAGGAATCTCCTCGTCGACTGCCGTGCGGAGCGGACCGGGTTGCGATGCCCGCGAGGGGTCAGGCACCACAACCCGGACCGGCCCGCACGGACGGACCTACTCATAGCGAAGTGCTTCGATGGGGCGCAGGCCGGCGGCGCGGCTGGCCGGGTAGCTGCCGAAGAACAGCCCGATCGCGACCGAGAACCCCAGCGCCAGGAAGACCGAGCTGGGCACGATGACAGGCTGGATGCTGACAATGGTGAAGCGGCTGCCGATCACCGCGGCGGCGACGCCCAGCAGCCCGCCTATCAGGCTGAGCACGGTCGCCTCGACCAGGAACTGGGTGAGGATCGTGCGCTTCGGCGCGCCGAGCGCCTTACGGATGCCGATCTCCCGGGTCCGCTCGGTGACGGTGACCATCATGATGTTGGTGATGCCGATCCCGCCGACCAGCAGGCTGATCCCGGCGACGGCGCCGAGCAGTAGGGTGAAGGTCTCCGCGGTGTTCGCCCGGGTCTCCAGCAGCTGCGAGGCGTTCTGGATGCGGTATGCGCTGGTGCTCGACCCGGTGATGTTGAGCTTGGCGTTGAGGATCGCGGTCACCTCGCTCTGCGCGTCGGTGACGTCCTCCGGCGAGGTGGCCTGGATCAGCAGCTGGTTCAGCGAGCCGTAGCCGGTCAGCGACTCCTGCACCGCGCTGACGGGCGCGACCGCGACGTCGTTGGGGTCGGTGAAGCCCGTGCCGCCCTTGTCGGCGAGGACCCCGACGACGGTGAAGAGCTTGCCGGCGACGGTGACCTGCTTCGACAGCGGGTCGACGGTGCCGAAGAGCTCCTCGGCGACGGTCTTGCCGATCACGACGACCTTGCGGGAGTCCTTGACGTCCTCGTCGGTGAAGAGCGAACCCTTGGCGACCTTGAAGTTCGAGGCCGCGACCCAGCCCGGGTACGTGCCGACGAACTGCGCGATCGTGTGGTCGGTGCCCTCGTAGGTGGCCGACTGGGAGCCGGTGACGACCGGCGAGACGCTGCGCACATGCGGCGCCTCGGCCTTGTCCTCCAGTGCCGGCACCAGGTCCATGTTGAGCGCGGTGCTCGTCGTCGAGGCCGCGCCGCGGGCGCCACCGCCACCGCCGGCGGTGACCGTCAGCGTGTTGGTGCCGAGCGCCTCGATCTGCCGCTGGACCGCCTGCGCGGAGCCGTTGCCGACCGCGACGAGCAGGATGACCGCGGCGACGCCGATGAGGATGCCCAGCACGGTGAGGCTGGAGCGCAGCTTGTTGGCGGTGATCGCGCGCAGCGCGAAGCGGATCGTCTCGAAGAGGTTCACTTCAGCCGCTCATCCTGGACGATGTGTCCGTCGACGAGCCGGATCAGTCGCTTCGCCCGCTCGGCGACGTCCGGCTCGTGGGTGATCAGCACGATCGTCCGGCCCGACGCGCTGAGCCGGTCGAAAACGGCGAGGACGTCGTTGGTGGACTGCGTGTCGAGGTTGCCGGTGGGCTCGTCGGCGAGGACGAGCGCCGGCGCGGTGACCAGCGCCCTGGCGACCGCGACCCGCTGCTGCTGGCCGCCGGAGAGCTGGTTGGGCTCGTGGTCGGCGCGGTCGGCGAGCCCGACCATGGCGAGCGCGAGGTTGGCCCGTCGGCGGCGCTCGGCGCCCTTGACCCCCGCGTAGGCGAGCGGCAGCTCGACGTTGGCGAGCGCGGTGGTCCGGGCGATGAGGTTGAACGCCTGGAACACGAAGCCGATCCGCCGGTTGCGCACGAGCGCGAGCTGCCGGTCGTTGAGCCGGCTCACGTCGACGCCGTCGAGGAGATACCTGCCGGTCGTCGGGATGTCGAGGCAGCCGAGGATGTTCATCAGCGTCGACTTGCCGGACCCCGACGAGCCCATGATCGCCACGTAGTCGCCGCGCTCGACGGTGAGCGACACCCCGCGCAGGGCCTGGACCTCGGTCTCGCCCTGTCCGTAGATCTTTCGGACGTGCTGCACGTCGAGCACCGGGCTCGGGCCCGTGCCCTGCGACGCCGCCGTCTCGTGCACCGGAACGCCCATGTCCACGGCTCCCATCAGTTGCCCGGGCGGGCGCCGCCGCCACCGCCGGTGAAGCCGCCTCCGCCGCCGGGGAAGTTGCCACCGCCGGGGAACTGGTTGGTGGTGCCGGTCGTGGAGTTCGTCGTGGTCGTGGTGATCACGACCTGTTCACCGGCGGTGAGGCCGGACCTGATCTCCACGAACGAGCCGCCGGTGATGCCGACCTCGACGGTCCGGGTCTCCACCTGGCCGTTGACCTGCACCTCGACCGTGCGCTGGCCGCCGGCCGTGCGGAGGGCCGCGGTCGGGATGCGCACCGCGTTCTGCGCCTCGGCGATCGTCACGACCGCGGTGGTGCTCTGTCCGAGCCGCACCCCCTCCGGCAGCGTGTCCAGCCCGATGACCACCGCGTAGGAGTTGACGTTGTTGGTGGTCGTGGCGGTCGGCGAGATCGCGCTGACCTTGCCGGTCGCGCGGGTGCCGCTCAGCGCGCTCCAGCTGATCTCCGCGGTCTGCCCGGCCTTGAGCTTCGTCGCGTCGGCCTCGGCGAAGCCGGCGTTGATCTGCAGCTTCGTGAGGTCGGCGAGCTGGATGAAGCCGGAGGAGGACGTCGAGGTGGTGCCGCCGGTGGTGGCGCCGCCGCCACCCGACGAAGAGCCCGACGAGGAGGAGGTCGAGCCGACCGCGCCGTTGACCGCGGTGACCGTGCCCGCGATCGGGGCGGTCAGGACCGTGCCGTTGACCGTCGTCTGCGCCGAGGTGACACTGGCCTGCGCGGTGGCGACCTGCGCCTCGGCGGACGCGATCGTGGCGTCGTCGGCGTTGTTGTTCTCCGCCCGCGTGAGCGCCGCCTTCGCCGCGGTCAGGTTGGCCTTCGCCGTGTTCAGCGACGCGTTCGCGGCCGTCGGGTCGACCTTGGCGAGGACCTGACCCTTGGTGACCACGTCGCCGACCTTCACGTCGACCTCGGTGACGGTGCCCGAGGCGGCGAAGTTGGCGCTGGCGGTCGCGGAGCTGGCCACTGATCCGGACGCCGACACCGTCTGCGACACCGTGCCCTGCGTCGCCGCGACGACCCGGGTCCGGGTGTTGGTCTGCGAGGCCTGAGCCTCGGCCGGACCGGAGACGATCTGGTAGGCCCAGAACCCACCGCCGACCGCGGCGACCGCGAGCGCGGCGTTGATCAGGCCCACGGAGTTGAGCCGTGGCAGAGACGGCAGCGACAAACGCATGAAGGGAATCGTGGAGGGTGCCGCTCGGAGCGACCCTCAGCTTCCCTCGGAGTTACCTCGGAATCTACTTTCCTCGGCTTCGTCGGAAAAGTCCTCGCTGAAGTCGGGTTCGTCCGTCGCCGGGAGCAGCACGCGGAAGCGCGCGCCCTCGCCGGGTGCCGTCCACAGCTCGACCCGACCGCCGTGCGCCTGCACGATCGCCGCCACGATGGCCAGGCCGAGCCCGGCACCGCCGTGCCTGCGCGAGCGGGAGCCTTCCGCGCGGTACAGGCGCTCGAACACGCGGACGGCATCGTCCTGCTTCATGCCGGGTCCCGTGTCGCTGACCTCGATCGCGGCGAGCGGCACCCCGTCCGGCGGCGCGCCGATGGTGGCGGTCGGCGGTGGCCCGCCGGGGGTGGCCCGCCCGACCCGCACGACCACCCGGGTGTCCTCCGGCGTGTGCTGCAACGCGTTGCTGACCAGGTTGGCGACGACCTGCCGGATGCGCGCCTCGTCGCCCTCCACCGTCACCGGCTCGAACGTCACCGACCGGTCGTCGAGCGCCGAGAGCTGCACGAAGCGCGTCGGCACCCGCACGTGCGCGTCCCTGACGGAGTCGGCGGCGACGGCGAGCAGGTCGACGGGGTGCAGTTGCAGCGCTCGCTCCTCGTCCATCCGGGCCAGCGTCAGCAGGTCGTTGACGAGCAGCCGCATCCTGCTCACCTCGGCCTCGATGCACTCCATCGCCTCGTCGAGCGCCGGTCCGGGCGGGGCGCCGCCGCGGCGGTACAACTCGGCGAAACCCTGCACCGAGGTCAGTGGCGTCCTCAGCTCGTGCGCGGCGTCGGCGAGGAACTGGCGCAGCCTGCGCTCCGAGTCGGCGCTGTCGTCGACGGCCTCCTCGATCCGGGTCAGCATCGTGTTCAGCGCGATGCCGAGCCGCCCTGACTCGGTGTGCGGGTCGGCGTCCACGATCCGGCTCGACAGGTTGCCGTCCGCGATCTCGACCGCGGTCTCCTCCATGCGGGTCAGCGGGCTCAGGCCGACCCGGACCAGGGTCGCGGTCGCCAGCCCGACGAAGCCCAGCAGGATCAGGCTGACCAGCAGCGAGTACTGCAGCATCCGGTCCCGGGTGTCCTGGACGTCGACCAGGGCGACCGCGTTGGCGCCGTAGCCGCCGTTGCCCTGGAAGTTGGCGGGGAACACGATGACCCGCCAGTCCTCGCCGGCGGGCGTGGTGACGGTGAAGGGCGTCGGCTGCGCGGCCCGCTGCTTCAGGTCCCCGAACAGCGCGGGATCCAGGACGACCGGCTCGGGGTTCTGCAGCTTGCCGGTGCTGTCGAAGCGGTAGATCTGATACAGCGGGCCGGGGAAGAACTCACCGCGCTCCCGCGGATAGCCGTCGCGGCGCACGCCCGCGCTCGGGCTCACGCTGGGGTTGACCGAAGGGGTCGCGAACGGGTTGGGGTTCGCGGTGCGGTTCGGGTTGACGAAGCCCGGCGGCCGGGCCGAGTGCTCCAGCTGGTCGTCGATGCGTTGCATCAGGTACCAGTTGAGCAGTCCGACGCCGATCGCGTTCGCGGCGATGAGCGCGACCCCGGCCAGGGCCACCACGGAGACGACGATCCTGGTCCGGACCGCCCACTGCCGCCAGGGCCTCATTTCTGTGGCAGGCGCAGCGCGTAGCCGACCCCGCGGACCGTGTGGATCAGCGGCGGGTCCCACTTGTCGACCTTGCGGCGCAGGTAGTAGACGTACGACTCGACGATGCGCCCGTCGCCGCCGAAGTCGTAGTTCCAGACGCGGTCGAGGATCTGCGCCTTGCTGACCACCCGGCCCGCGTTCGTCAGCAGGTACCGCAGCAGGTTGAACTCGGTCGGGGACAGGTCGACCCGGTGGCCGCCGCGGCGCACCTCGTGGGCGTCCTCGTCCATCTCCAGGTCCGCGTAGCGCAGCACCCCGCCGTCGACGAGCTGCTGCTGCTCGCCCAGGCTGCGCCGCAGGATCGCCCGGATCCGCAGCACGACCTCCTCCAGGCTGAACGGCTTCGCCACGTAGTCGTCGGCGCCGACCGTCAGGCCCGAGATCCGGTCCTCCACCGAGTCGCGGGCGGTCAGGAACAGCACCGGCACGGGCCGGTTGCCGCCGCGCAGCCGCCGCGCCACCTCGAAGCCGTCCAGGTCCGGCATCATCACGTCGAGCACGACCAGGTCGGGGGCGAAGTCGGCGGCGGCCGTGAGGGCCTCCCGCCCGCCCGTGGCGACCTTGACGTCGAAGCCCGTGAGCCGCAGCGTCGCCGACAGCAGGGCGCGGATGCTCGCCTCGTCGTCCACGACGAGGACCTTCGGCAGCGGCTGGCCGCTCGGCAGTTGTGCGGTCATCGGCTCCATCGTCACTGGCCCGCTGTCAGGATTTCGTCGCCTTCGGCAAGCCCGCTCTTGATCTCGGTGTTGACGTCGCCGCGCAGACCCGTCTCGACGGCGCGCGCCTCGTCCCGCCCGTTGACCCTCACCACGACTTTGCCGTCGTGCACAGCGGTGGAGGGCACCGACAGCACGCCGTCCGCGGATGCGGTGACCACTGCGACAGTAGCGCTCTGGCCGTACAGCAGCGTGTCCGGCACCTTGTCGAAGGAGATCAGCGCCGCGTAGCGCACCAGCCGGTTGGACACGGTGCCCGCCGGGTCGATCTGGATGACCTTGCCTTGGTACTTGGCGCTCGCGTTGTCCGGCAGCGTGATCCGCGCGACCTGGTCGAGCTTCAGGTGCGCCACCTCCGCCTCGGTGAACTGCGCCTTGACGACGACGTCGCCGGTGCCGGCGAGCGTGATGACACTCGAACCGGCGTTGGAGCCGACCGTGCCGTTCACCGCGAGGATCTTCCCGGCCACCGGAGCGGTGATCACCGTTCCGGCGAGTTTGGCGTTGGCCTGGGTCAGGGTCAGCTTGGCGTTGTTCAGCCGCTGCTGCGCGGACAGGAGGTTGTCGGAAGCGTTCTGCACGGCGTTGCCGCTGTTGGCGCCTTGCTGCTGCTGCCCACCACCCCCGGGTGCCCGGCTCGCCGACGCGGATGCCGACGGGGTACTGGTCGCGCTCGCCTGCGCGGTCTGGGCGCGGTCGAGGGCGTCCGCGGCGCTGTCGACGCTCTCCTGCGCGGCGTCCACCGACTCCTGCGCCGAGGTCGCGTCGATGCGGGCCAGGACCACGCCGGCGGCGACCTCGTCGCCGGGCTTCACGGTGAGCTCGGTCAGCGTGCCGCTGCTGGAGAACCCGAGCGTGCGGCTCTGCTGCGCCTGCACCGTCCCCGAGGCCGAGATCGTCGTGGTGACCGACCCGCGGGTCACCTTGGACGTGCTCACCTTCGCCGGCGCGGCCTTCTCGCCGCCGGTCAACATGACACCCACGACAACCGCGACCGCGAGCACGGCGGCCCCTCCGGCCAGCCACCAGACCTTCATGCCTGCAAGTGGACCGGTCCCGGCTCCCCGTCAGCTCGACCGGACCTCAAAGTTCCCTGGGAAGGCGTTATTACCGAATTTTGAGGTTCAGCCCACGCGCCGTCGAGGTTGGGGCCGTTCCATGGCGCGAGTGATGAACAAGCGGATCGGCGGCGTCGCGCTCGCGTTCGCCGTGGTGGCGGTCTTCGCCACGGCGTGCGGGTCGTCGGACCCCGCGGCGCCCGCAGCGGTCGCCTCGGGCGGCACCGACTATGCGTCGTGCCTGCGCAACAACGGCGTCAACCTGCCGCAGATGAACGGCTCGGGTCGCCCGACCGCCCGGCCGGACGGCAACGCTTCCGGTCGCCCGACGGCGTTCCCTTCAGGGCAGCCGCGGCCGTCCGGCAGCGGTGGCTTCCGTGGGGGTGGCGGTGGCTTCTTCGGCACCGCGGCGCCCGAGGGCGTCGACCAGCAGACCTGGGAGAAGGCGCAGAAGGCGTGCGAGTCGCTGCGCCCGACCGCGTTCCCCAGCGGCGGGTTCGGCGGCAACGGTAACGGCGGGGGTGGCGGCCGCGACGCCGCGTACCGCAACTGCCTGACCGAGCACGGCGTCACTGTCAGCGGCCCGGTCGACCAGCTCGACACCGCCGACGCGAAGGTCGCCGCCGCCGTGACCGCCTGCGCGCCGCTCAAGCCCAGCCCTCGCCCGTCCACGTCGTAACACCGGACAGGGTGTGCGCCGGTCTTGCGGTCGTGGTGGTGGCAAAAGGGACACTGTGGGAGCGTCCCGGCACTACGCCCGCAAGATCGGCGCTGAATCGGGTCGGCGACGCGTGTCGCTGAGCGCGAACCCTCGTTGCCTTCGGTATGGAGACGCTGGACACCTTCTCGTGCACCTTCCTGCCGGCCACGGCACTGGCGAGCCTGTCCGCCGCAACCATCCGCCGCCACGTGCAGGTGCTGCGTGGCTGCGCCGGCGACCGCGATTCGGTCGCCGTCGTCGCCCGCTGCACGTCCCGCGCCACCCGCCGCGGCGTGCTGATGCTGACCCGCAACCGGCTCGTGATCACCACCGAGTCGCCGCTGCTGCGCCGGGTCTCGCTGCACCTCAACGCCGACCTGCACCAGCTCGCCGACGTCACCTGGACGCCGGAGCCCGACCGCACCGGCATCCAGCTCGGCGTGACCGCCATCGACGGCGTCCGCGAGAACGTGTGGGTCCGGCTGCCGGACAAGGTCGAGATGTGGCGCCTCGACGAAGCCCTCAAGCAGGCCTTCCGCACTCCGTTCGGCGTGATCGCGGCGGCTTCGACCCAGCGGGTCCCCGCCCTGGCCCGAGCGGTCCTGCGCTTCGCCTAGCACCGAGGTCGGTCCACCCCATGCGGGCGCTGGCGTGCCGCAGGGGTGGACCGATCGATGTTCTTGTATCCGTCTGATCGCAGATCCAAACATCACCCGAACACCGCGGGGGCCGTGACGGCGGCAGAATGGGGCGGTGGATCAGGGCAAAGGGCTGGTGCTGGTCGTCGAGGACGAGCGGCCGATCGCCGATCTGCTGCGCATGTATCTGGCGCGCGACGGCTTCGGGGTGCACGTCGAGCACGACGGCACCGCCGGGCTGGCCGCGGCGCGGAAGCTGCGGCCGGTCGCGTGTGTGCTCGACATCGCGCTGCCCGGCCTCGACGGCACCGAGATCTGCCGGCGGCTGCGGGAGGCCGGCGACTGGACGCCGGTGCTGTTCCTGACCGCACGGGACGACGAGGTCGACCGGATCCTGGGCCTGGAGCTCGGCGGCGACGACTACGTGACCAAGCCCTTCAGCCCGCGGGAGCTGGTGTCGCGGGTCAAGGCGGTGCTGCGCCGCACGCAGGGGCCGCCGGACGTCGAGCAGGTCCGCACCGTCGGGCCGGTGACGCTCGACCCGGCCCGGCGGGAATGCCGGGTGGACGGCGAGCTCGTGGTGCTGACGTCGACGGAGTTCGCGCTGCTGGCGCACCTGATGAACCGGCCCGGCCGGGTGTTCACCAGGGAGGAGCTGCTCGGCTCGGTGTGGGGATACGCCGCGCACTCGGGGACGCGGACGGTGGACGTGCACGTGGCACAGGTGCGCGGCAAGCTCGGCGACGCGGCGAACGTGCTCAGGACGGTGCGGGGTGTCGGGTACACCGCGGGTGCTTAGGTCCATCGTCGGGCGCAGCGCGCTGGTGACCTGCGCGGTCGCCGTCATCTCGGTGCTGGTCACCGCGCTCGTCGGGGCGCCGCTGGCCATCCAGGAGGCGAACACGTCGGCGCGGACCCGGCTCGCCGACGAGGCGACGCTGACCGCGGAGCTGCTGCGACCGCGGTTCAACACCGCCAAGAGCGCCGACGAGCAGGTGATCGTGAAGCGGCTGCGGGCGCGCGGGATCGAGGTCTACCTGATCCGGGCGGGCCAGCCGGATCGGGCGGGCCTCCCCGACGGGGTGGTCAGGACGGTCGGGGCCGGACGCCAGGTGCCGGTCCGCCGGGCGATGGTCGACAAGAAGGTCCAGCTGGTGGTGGGCCGGCCGATCGGCAACGCCGGCAACGGGGTCGTGCTGACCGAGGAGCCGCCGTCGAGGACACTGGCCCGCCTGTGGGGGCAGTTGTGGATCGCCCTGCTGGCCGGGTTGGCGGCCGGACTGCTCGCCGGGGTGCTGCTGGCACGAAAGATCGCGCGTCCCATCCGTACCGTGGCAGCGGCCGCGAACAGGCTCAGCGCCGGAGACCGGTCCGTCACCCTCGACGCCCGCGGCCCGACGGAGGTCGCGGACCTGGCGCACGCGGTCAACGCGCTGACGGCGGCCCTGACCACGAGCGAGGGGCGGGAGCGGGAGTTCCTGCTGTCGGTGTCGCACGAGCTGCGGACCCCGCTGACGACGATCCGTGGCTACGCGGAGGCGCTCGCGGACGGCGTGGTCGGTCCCGACGGCGCTCAGCGGGCCGGGCAGACGGTGCTCGACGAGGCGGAGCGGCTGGACCGGCTGATCGCCGACCTGCTGGTGCTGGCCCGCCTGCAGGCCGCGGACCTGCCGATCGAGGTGGTCGACGTGGACCTGACCCAGCTGGTGGCGACGACGGCCGAGGCGTGGGGCGGACGGCTCGCGGCGGCCGGACTGCCGCTGCGCACGGAGCTGCCACCGATGCCGGTGCCGGCGCGCACCGATCCGGGCCGGATCCGGCAGATCGTCGACGGGCTGCTGGAGAACGCGCTGCGGGTCGTGCCGTCGGGGGCGCCGGTCGTGCTGGCGCTGGTGTGGCGGGCCGGCGCCGCCTCGATCGAGATCCGGGACGGCGGGCCGGGATTCACCGACGACGACCTGGCGGTGGCGTTCGAGCGTGGGGCGCTGTCGCGGCGGTACCAGGGCGAAAGGAAGGTCGGCAGCGGGCTGGGACTGGCGCTCGCGGCGCGGATGTCACGGCGGCTCGGCGGCGGCATCGAGGCCGGCCACGCCCCCGAGGGCGGGGCACGCTTCACGGTGACGATCCCGTTGTGACGCACGGTTTGGGCCTGGGCGATCGGAGGTAGTGCACCCGTCGGCCCAGTTCGAGGAGGTTCCCCCCCGATGCGACGCTCACGGGTAGGCCTGCTGGTCAGCGCGGTGATCCTGGTGGTCTTGGGCTCCCTGCCAGGGATCGCCCTGGCGGATCCGACGCCGTCGGGTCAGACCAGCCAGCACGACATGCTCTCGAGCGTGCTGCACGGTGAAGGCACCGTGCAGACGAAGAAGGGCCCGGTCAGGGTCGCCATGCAGAAGGGCACGGCGACCGCGGCCACGAGCAGGTCGCTGACGGTCCGGTCGGCGGACGGCTACACGAAGACGTGGGCCCTGGACAAGAACGTCAAGGTGCTCGACAAGCGCAAGGGTCCGCAGCCCGAGGCGTTGCAGGCGGGCAGCGACGTGGTGGTCGGCGGCCCGATCACGACGAGCGGCGGCACGGCGAAGCCCAGCACGATCTACACGGCGCAGATCGTGCTGGTGCAGTCTTCGCCCAGCGCCCCGGCCGGGTCGCCGTCTTAGACCCGCAACTCCGCGATACAGCACTTCACGCTGCCGCCGCCCTTCTTGAGTTCGGTCAGTTCCACCGGGACCGGCACGTAGCCGGCCTGGCGGAGCTTCGCCGCGAGGGCGGTGGCTTCGCTGTTGAGGACCACGCTGCGGCCGTCGGAGACGAGGTTGAGCCCGAAGGACAGCGCGTCCTCCTCGTCGGCGACGACCGCGTCCGGGAAGAGCTGCGCGAGCACCCGCTGCGACGCGGTGGAGAACGCGCCCGGGTAGTAGACGATCGTGCGGTCGTCCAGCGACGCCAGCGCCACGTCCAGGTGGTAGAAGCGCGGGTCGACCAGGCGCAGCGAGATCACCGGCCGGCCGAGCGTCTCCTGCGCCTCCGAGTGCGCGGCCGCTTCGGTCCGGAAGCCGTGCCCGGCAAGGATCACGCCGCCGCCGAGAGCGTCGGGCAGGTAGGCGAAGTCACCCTCGCCCTCGTTGGTCTCCACGGGCGCGACGAACTTCCAGCCGTGGTTGTCGTAGAACCGCCGGTGCGCGGCCGCCTCGGCGATGCGCTGCGGGTATTTGAACCGCGCGCCGTAGACGACGCCGTCGACGCTGAACGCGCCGTTGGCCGCGTAGACCATGTCCGGCAGGCCGATCTCCGGTGGGAGCACGTGCACCTGGTGGCCGAGCCGGACGAGGGTCTCGCGCAGGCCCTCCCACTGCTTCAGGGCGAGCTCGGTGTCGACCGGCGTGGACACGTCCATCCACGGGTTGATCGCGTATTCCACCACGAAGTGCTCGGGTGGCGACATCAGGTAGGTGCGCTCTCGCGGCAGCCGCTCGACGTGGGTCACGAGATCAAACGGTAGATTTGCGGGGTTGTACAAAACAGCTAAAAAACTTGCTTTCGAGGAGGGAATCGTTGCGCCTCGACCCGATCGACCAGCAGATCATTGCGTTGCTCCAGGAGGACGCCCGCTCATCGTATGCAGACATCGGATCCCAGGTGGCGCTGTCCGCGCCGGCCGTCAAGCGACGTGTCGACCGCCTTCGATCGACGGGAGTGATCCGGGGCTATACGGCGCTCGTCGACCCCGACGCGCTGGGCTGGACGACGGAGGCGTTCGTCGAGCTGTTCTGCACCGGGCGCACCTCGCCGCAGCAGTTGCGGGACGCCGCGAAGCGGCACTCGGCGGTCGTCGGCGCGTACACGATCTCCGGTGAGGCCGACGCGCTCGTGCACCTGCGGGCGGTCGACATGGCGGGCCTCGAGGAGGCGCTCGAGCGGCTGCGTGCCGAGCCCTTCGTGACGTCGACCCGCAGCATGATCGTGCTGTCCAGGCTGGTCGAGCGGCTCGCGCCGAAAGTCGTCACCGGGTCGAAAGTCGTCACCGGGCCGGGAACCGGATCGACACCCGCCACGTCCTAGCACGCATGAGACGCTCGCTCGCCGCGTTGAGTGCCCTTTGCCTGGTTGTCGCCGGGTGTACCTCCACCGCGCCGGAACCGGCTTCGCCCGCAGGCTCGACGGTGCCCGGGCCGGCGCCGGCGTTCAAGCTGGTCGCCTTCGACTCGTGCGAAGAGCTGCTGCGGTCGCTGCGGGGCGCCGCGGCGGACGCGGTCGGGCCGTGGGGCTTCGCCGCCATGGGCGGCATGTGGCGCGGCGGCGGGGTCGCGGACAGTCGCGCGGCGATGCAGGGCGACACCAACATGCTCAGCAAGGGCGCGGCGCCGGTGGCCGGGCAGGAGTATTCGGGCACCAACAACCATGAGGCCGGGGTCGAGGAGCCCGATCTCGTGAAGACCGACGGCAAGCGGATCGTGACCCTCGCGCACGGGTCCCTGAAGGTCGTCGACGTGGCGACCCGCGCCGTTTCGGGGTCGCTCGCACTCGGCACCGTCGACGACGCCAGCGGCAAGAGCGCTGTCAACGTCACCGAGCTGCTGCTGGCCGGCGACCGCGCGCTCGTGCTCGGCTACGACTACAAGTCGGACCTCGACGGGGTGCCGGGCGTCGCGGGCGCGCAGATGACGCTCGTCGACCTCGCTGGTGCGCCGAAGGTGGTCGGCCGCTTCACGATCGAGGGCGGCCTGCTCGACGCCCGGCAGGTCGGCGGCACCGCCCGGGTCGTCGTGGCGTCCCGTCCGCAGGTGGCGTTCCCCGACGTGTCGAAGTTCGACAGCGACGAGGCGCGGATCGCGGCGAACCGGTCGGCGGTCAACGCCGCGCCCGTCGACGCGTGGCTGCCGCGGTGGACCGCGACGGATGCCGCCGGCAAGCGCACCGAGGGCCGCGTCGACTGTGGCGCGGTGAGCCGGCCCGCCACCTATTCGGCGACGGCGATGCTGACGGTGCTGACCTTCGACCTGACCGGGGCGGCGCTCGGCGGTGGCGACCCGGTGTCGGTCGTGGCCGACGGCGACACGGTGTATGCCAACGGGCCCAGCCTGTACATCGCCAACGACCAGCGCTGGCGGGTCATGTCATTCAGAAGGACCGCGTCTCCTCCCGCTCCTGTGACGCAGGTCTTCAGGTTCGACATCAGCGGCGCGGGAAAACCGCGGTTCGTGGCGTCGGGTGAGGTGCCGGGCTGGCTGCTCAACCAGTATTCGATGTCCGAGTGGGACGGTCATCTGCGCATCGCGACCACCAACTCGCTGGACAACACGACATCGTCGGCGGTCTACGTGCTGCGGCTGAACGGTGGCCGGCTGACGCAGGTCGGGAAGGTCGACGGCCTCGGCAAGGGTGAGCGGATCTACTCGGTGCGCTTCATCGGCACGGCCGGCTACGTGGTCACGTTCCGGCAGACCGACCCGCTCTACACGCTCGACCTGCGCGATCCTTCGGCACCGAAGGTCGTCGGGGAGCTGAAGATTCCGGGGTACTCCGCATATCTCCATCCGGCCGGCGACGGGCGGCTGCTGGGTCTGGGGCAGGACGCCAGCGCGCAGGGCCGGGTGCAGGGCCTGCAGGTGTCGCTGTTCGACGTGCGGGACCCGGCGCATCCTTCGCGGGTGGCCCAGCACCAGCGGAAGGGCGGCGGCTCGGAGGCCGAATACGATCCGCACGCGTTCCTGTTCTGGCAGCCGCTGGGGCTGCTCGCGGTGCCGGTCTGGAACGATCGGCAGCCGAGCGTGCTGGTACTGAAGGTGAGCGAGACGGCGATCACCGAGGCGGGTGCGATCACCCACCCCGGTCGCTACACGATGATCCGTCGTTCACTGATCGTCGGTGGCACCCTGTGGACGCTGTCTGAGCAGGGCCTGAAGGCGACCGACGCGGCGACCCTGGCCGAACAGGCCTGGATCACGCTATAAACCGATTTTTCGGTTCTGCTCCTTTTACTTGGTCAGCGGGGTGACGACGTGCTGCACGAACGCACGCCACGCTGCCGCTTCGACGAAGATCTCGGGACTGTTCGCGTCCTTCGAGTCGCGGATGCCGACGGCCCTGGGGTCGAGCAGCACCTCGACGCAGCCGCTGGCTCCGCTGCGCGTGCTCTTCCGCCACATAATGCTCATGATCGTTCGTTGTCCCTTCGCGGAAATGCCCGGGCTACTCGTATTCGCGAATGGCCCGCTGAATGTATTCGAGTGTCTCGGCGTGACTCAGTGCCACCGTCCGCAGCGATTCGAACGCCATCAGATAGCGCCGGACCTCCTCCGGCCGGGTGCGGAACACCCCGCCGGTCATACCGTCGCAATAGACGATCGACTGCTCGGTCGCGCCGGCGAACTCGAGAATGGTGAACACACCGTCGATCCCGCGGTGCGCACCTGCCTCGAACGGCACCATCTGCAGCGTCACCGTCGGTCTGTCGGCGATCTCCAGCAGCCTCATGAGCTGCCGTTTCATGACGCTGGTGCCGCCGACGGGCCGCTTGAGGACGGCCTCGTCGAGCACTGCCCAGATCCTCGGCGGTGGGTCCCGGGTCAGGACCGCCTGCCGTGCCATCCGGACACTTACCCGCTGATTCACCACATCGGGCCGCTCCCCGGCGGACACCGAATTGATGATCGCCCCGGCGTATTCCACGGTCTGCAACAATCCGTTGAGAATGACCGCGTCGTAAATGAAGACGTCGGACGCCTCGGATTCGAACCCGATATACGTCTCATAGGCGCCGAGCAGTGCCTCACCATACGCTTCCCACCACGCCCGCTGGCGGGACTGGGCGGCGAGAGCGGTGATCCGGCTCCGATCGGTATCAGAGGTCTTGTAGAGGTCGAACAGCTTCACCAGGTCCGGGTTGCGGACACTGCTGTTGGCGGTCTCGATCCGGCTGACCTTGGATTCGGACCACTTGAGCTCGGCGGCGACCTCGGCCGCCGTCTTCCGGGCAGCCTCACGCAACCGTCGCAGCTCTGCCCCGAGCTGACGACGGAGCAGAGTCGGGCTCGGCTTCGACGACATCATGCACACCGTACCGCATCGACGCACAAAAACTGAGAACTTTCGGCACAGGGTTGCACTTGCATCTCTGGGCCAGTTGATGCGCAATAGATACAGAAGCTTACCGGTGAGACTGCATGATCCGCCTCACCCAGCGACGGCGACGCGAAAGCTTCTCCTGGACGGCGGCCGTCACCGTGGCCGGTTGCCGCCTCCTTTTTCGTCGCGTCGGCGTCCGCGATCCGGACGCCGACACAGCAGCAAGGAGCGCATCCCATGAGTTCCTACGCACCTCAGCGGCCCATCATCCACTTCAACCAGCACGGGATCCTGGTGACCGACCGGATCTTCGCCACTGACAGCGTCCGCTACGAGATCGCTGAACTGACGCGTCCGACGCACGGCACCGGCGCCCTGCACCCGGGGGTCCGGGCCTGCATCGCGGTCGGGATCGCCAACGTCGTAGTCCTCGGCGCGGCGGCGACCACCGGATCGGTCCCTGTCATCCTGGTCGCCCTGTCGGCGTTGCTGATCACCTGGATCGTGGGACTCGTCTACGCGCGCCGCTGGCCCCGGCAGCACATGCTGCTCGCCGACTACCGCGGCACGCGGGTCACCCTGCTGCGCACCCGGGACGCCGACCTCTTCGGGCGGGTGTCCCGGGCGCTGCGCCGCTCGTGCGGTCTCTAGCGTTCCGCTGGTTAGAGATACATCCCCGTGCGCTCGCCCTCGACCTGCTTGGGGGCGTCGTTCTCACCGAAGAAGCGCTTCCCGCCGAACTCGCCCTGCAGGCGGTCGTCGAGCTCGTCCGCGAGCCCGGTCATCACCTGCACGGCGAGCATCAGGTGGGTCGCCTGGAAGTCCCGGCCGAACACGGGCACCGACGCCCACACCGTGTCGTTGGTGCAATACAGCCGGCCGATCGGCATCCGGTTGGTGAGCTCGGACAGCTTCACGTAGAGCCGCTCGGTGGGCTCGATCTCGGTCAGGATCGGCGAGAACACGTCCACCAGCGGCGGGTTGTCCCGCACCCGGACGAACACCATCGCCGACCCCGACCGGATGCCGATGTCCCCGTCGGGGTCGATCGTCAGCTCTTCCGGCGTCGTCTTCATCAGCCGGGCGACGACCGTGATCACCTTGTCGTGCAGCGGCAGATCGTCCTGCTCCTCGCCGACCTGGTTGTGCTTGGCCCGCACCACGGCCACCGGCCCGTCACCGTCGGTCTCGACGATCGACGCGAGCGACCGCGCCACCCCGAGCGACGGCAGCGCCGCCACCAGCCCCTGCGCGTCGTGGGCGAGATAGGTGAGGAACGCGGGATGCGGCGTGCCGTAGATGTCGCGCAACGTCCGCATGATGAGCCGGCTGAGCTGCACGGCGTCGCTCTTCGGCACCCGGATCCCGAAGGCCTCACCCGACCCGGGCACCACACCGGGCGGCGACCACCCCAGCGCCACCGTCTGCGCGATCACGGTCCGGCCCAGCCGATAGGCCGTGGGCAGGTCCGCGTTGCCGACCGCGGTCGCGGCGAGCATGTCGCCGTCCTCACCGGTCACCTGCACCGAATAGATGGCGTCCCCGGTCCCCGACGCCGTCGGGTCGAGCGTCAGATCGAGCGTCGTGCCCGGGTCGAGCTGCCGCAGCGCGTCGACCAGGTGCCGCGCGAAGTCGCGCCAGGCCTCGGCAACCTTCTCCTTGAGGTCCCCGCCGATAGGGTCCTCATCGTCGAACAGCGCTGCCTCGTAGTCCTGATCATCCGCCATGACCGCCTCCAATCCCCCCGGGCCTCACCCTATCCAGACGATGCACTCCCCGTGCCCTCTGGGCCCTTCAGGCGTTTTCCGTCATCGCCACCAGTCGCGCCTGCGTTTCGTGCAGGTCGGCACCGCGCCCGACGGCGACGCCCAGCAGGAACGCCGTCACGGGCGCTCCCGGCCTGGCCACGTTGTGCGCCACGTCCCGCGCGAGGTCGAGGATCGCGGCCTGCGCCCCGGCCTCCAGCGGCTCCAACCCGAGCTCCGCACACGCCCGCACCACCCAGGCTCTGAGGTCCTGCTCCGTCGTGCCCTCACTCATGCGCTTGCTCCTTCTGCCCGGCGCAGGTCTTCGTCGGTGTCGCAGTCGTAGTACGGCGCCGGTCCTGCCCTGCCCCATCCGACCTCCGCCACGACCAGCCCTTCGAACACCGCTCGCATCGACTTTCCTTCGGCCTCTCCAAGCCGCTCAACCGCGCCTCGCAACGCCTCGGCGCGCCACACCCCACACAGCAGCTGCCGCTTCCCCCGCCCGTCGACGAACACCGCCCCGTCCACGCCGTCACTGATCGCGCCGATCAGCACTCCCACGGCCGCCGCGGTCAGGTGCGGCAGATCCGCGGCGAACACCCCGACCAGCTCCGGACCCTCGGGCGGAATGAGCGCGAGCGCAACCGCGGTGGCGGCCGCCGGCCCTGCTCCTGCCGGACTCTCCCTGACGGTGCGCACCCCTTCGGGCAACCCGTCCCTTGGCGGCCCGACCACGATCCGCAGCCCCGCCCCCGCGACCGCCCCGAGCACCGTGTCGAGCATCGCCACCCCGCCGACGAGCAGCGACGGCTTGTCCCTGCCCCCGACCCGCGTGCCACCACCCCCGGCAAGGATCACGGCCGCGAGTTCAGGCCATGCGGTGGCTGCACCCATGCCCAGAACGTACCGTCGACCGGGCAACGACCGGAACCACTCCCCGCTCCCCGGAGGCCCACCCATGGGACGCGTCACGCAACGGCGCACGATCGCCCGGGTCACCCTCACCCCGCACCAGGACGAGCCCCACCCAACGGCTCAAGGTGCGGTGCAGGCCCTCGGCCAGGTCGCGGACCACGCGGCAGGCCACGCTCAGAACCACGCGGCGGCCCCGGCCGGAAACCAGCGCGACCTCCGCGCCGCGCCGCGGGGCGGAGTTGTGGTCAAGGTAGGGCCGGACACACTGGTGGCGGAGGAGCCGCTCGAGATCAGGGTCGGGACGGGCGGCACGCCCAGGCCACCGCTGGCGGTCACCATGCGCACGCCCGGGGACGACCTCGATCTGGCCATCGGCTTCCTCATGACCGAGGGGGTCATCAGGGCGATCGACGACGTCCGGACGGCGCAGCTGTGTGCCGGGGATCAGGAACCCAACACGTACAACGTCGTGGACGTGGTCCTGGCCGCCGGGGTGCCGGCGCCCGAGGTCGATCCGGCCAGGAACTTCTACACCACCTCCTCGTGCGGCGTGTGCGGGAAGGCGAGCATCGACGCGGTGCGGACCCGGTCACGGTTCGACGTGGCTGCGGACCCGGTCACGGTCGAGCCGGTCGTGCTGGCCGCGCTGCCGGACACGCTGCGGGAGGGACAGCGGGCCTTCAAGACGACGGGTGGGCTGCACGCGGCTGGGCTCTTCGACGCGAACGGAACGCTGGTCTGCCTCCGGGAGGACGTGGGGCGGCACAACGCGGTGGACAAGGTCATCGGGTGGGCGGCGCGCCAGGGAAGGCTCCCGCTCGCCGGTCACGTGCTGATGGTGAGCGGTCGGGCCAGCTTCGAGCTGGCCCAGAAGGCGTGGATGGCCGGCATCCCGGTGCTCGCCGCGGTGTCGGCGCCGAGCACGCTCGCCGTGGACCTCGCCGCGGAGGCCGGGCTGACGCTTATCGGCTTCCTGCGCGGGCCGACCTTCAACGTTTACTGCGGCGCACAACGCGTCGCCGGGCTGGAGCAGGTCGCCGGTCCCGTCGCACGATCGGCGGGAGCGACTGCGGCGACAGCCCCCGGTCCAGGATCTCGGCCATGAGCCTGGCGGCGCGATAGCCGGGGTCGGCGTCGAAGGCGCGGTCCAGCGCGATGCGGGAGCGGACCCCGTTGCCGGAGCGCCAGGCCGCGTAGGCGACGAGCATCGCGGCGGGCGCGGCGAAGGCGGGCACGCAGCGGCGCAGCACGTCGGTCCACAGCCGCTCGTGGACCTCGAGAGCGGTGTCGAGGTCACGGTCGATGCGCATCCACGCCTCGTCGCGCAGCGCCAGGTTGTGGATGAGGAGGGCGACCCAGGCGACCTCGTCGTCGGTGAGGCGGTCGCCGGACCGGGTGTGTCGAAGTGCCGCGTCGAGGGCGGTCTCGCCGTCGGCCGGTGCGCCGGCGGAGCGGGCGAGGCGGGTCTGGGCGTGCCGGGTCGCGCGCTCGGCCGTGTCCAGGGCCGGGCCGGTCGGGCCGGCGAGGCTGTCGACGAGGGTGGCGCGGTCGGGCAGCGCGACCATGCCGATCAGCGTGGCGGTCGCCGCGACCGACGATGCGGACACGTCATAGGGCTGGCCCTCCGCCGGGCAGCAGTGCGGCGACTCGCAGATGAACGACCGATAGCGCCCCTCGTGCGCCCAGAGCATCTCGTGCACGGCGATGCCGTGGCGGCGCATCGCCGCGGTGGTCGCGGCGATGAGGGGCTCGACGCGCTCGGGCGGCCCGTAGCCGATGAGGACGACGTGGTCGACGTGCTGGCGCCCGAACATCGCGCCATAGCTCTCGGCGCGGGGCCCGATGTCGTCGCCGGGGTCGGGCAGGTCGTCGCGCATGTGGAAGCACAGCCGCTTGTCGCGCACGCCGAGGGCGACGAGGCTGTCGGCCGGGTGGAACCCGAAGAGGTAAGGCGTGCCGGCGAGGATGTCGGCGGGTGTGCGCAGCCGCAGCCGGGGCTGCGCGAGGGTGGAGGACACGGTCGTCATGCACCCGAGCCTGGCGGTCGCCGCCACGCACGGGAACTAGCGGTTTTCGGCTGTGGACAACGTCCGATTTGATCCACAGTCACGAAGAACCAGTTGACACCTAATACCGGAAGCGCTGCTCGTGCAGGTCGATACCGTCCTGCCAGTCCTGCCCGCCCGGGTGCAGGTCGATGGCGAGCGTGACCCTGGCCAGCGCGTCGTATCCCGCCGCGTGCAGGCACCGGATGGCGTCGAGGTTGCGGGCCGCCGGCGAGATGCTCAGCTGCCCGAGGCCTCGCCGCCGCGCCTGATCGGCGACGTGCGACAGCAGTGCCCGCCCGATGCCTTCCCCGCGCCGGGCCGACGCCACGACCAGCGGCTCGACCTGCCCGCCGCGGCCGTCGAGGATGAGGCCGACCATGCCGACCACCCCGACCCCGAGGATCTCGGCGACCCACATCCCCGACAGGTCGAGCCGGGTGAGGTACTCCTCGAACGCGGCACCCGGATCGCCGCTCGCGGGCGGTGCGGCCGGGTAGAGGTGGTGGTGCTCCTCGGTCAGTTCGGCCCACAGCTGGCGGCACTCTCGATGGTCCGTCGGTCGGTACGCCCGGATCGTCGGCTGCAGCGTCGCGACACTGCCACCCACGCCGTGATCTGCGCGAACAGTCACCATGCATCCATGCTTACTCCGGTGCGAGCCTCCGCGACACCCACATCGCGGTATTGCACCCGGGCTGACCGCCCCCCGACCGTTTCACGCCTTTTGTAGCATCACGCGGATCGCGACCAGAAGGTTATGGATCAGGCCGGTTAGCGATAACATCAGAAACGGCTCGCAGCTACGACGAAGGGACCGCCGGTCGGGGCGGCCCCTTCGCTGTTTGCTCAGACTGGTGGTGAATAAGGCGGACCTACGGCAGGCGGAATTCACCGTCGGTGTCGACCGCGGCGATGAAGGTCTCCCATTCGGCGCGGGTGAAGCGCACCGACCCCGCGTCCGGGGCGTTGGAGTTGCGGACCTCGACGACGCCGTCGACGAACCGTGCTTCGACGCACTGTCCGTTGTTACCGCTTCGGGTGGGCTTGTGCCACCCCTCGTTCAGCGCAGCCATCTGCGCACTCCTTCGTTGTCAGGCCGTCTCAGCACCCACGGACTCGATCAACTTGACCGACTCGAATGGGCTGAGCGCGGCGGCTCGCAGGCTTTCGAACACGTCGTGATACCGCTGGACATCCCCGGCTTCCTGGTAGATGTCCCCTGCCATGGCTTCGGCATACACGACACTTGGTGCACCTTGGAACTTGAGGATCGCGAAGGACCCAGCCATGCCGGCATAGGCCCCTCCGCTGAACGGAAGGATCTGGACCGTCACGTTCCTCGCCCGGCCCATGTCGGCCAGGTGCTTGAGCTGCGACCGCATGACGTCGGGTCCGCCGATGAGGCGCCGGATGACGCTCTCGTCGAGGACCGCGATGAACTGCAATGGATCTTCGGCCTTGGTGAGCAGCTCCTGCCGCTCACGACGGGCGCTGACGTGCGCCTGAACGGCGTCCTCCGACTCGCCCGAGGGGGACGCGGCGGCGAGCAGCGCCCGGGTGTACTCCTCGGTCTGGAGCATGCCCGGCACGACCAGCGCCTCGTAGTCCCGCATCTCGATCGCGTTGGACTCCAGCCCGATGTAGCGGGAGTAGTGGCTCGGCAGGTCGCCGAAGCGGGCGAACCACCCCCGCGTCTTGCCTTCCTTCGCGAGTGCGATCAATGTCTCCGTGAGATCGCGATCATCAACGTCGTAAATCTTGAGCAACTGTTCGAGGGTGCTGCGGCGGATGCCGACCTTCCCGCCTTCCATGCGGCTGATCGTGCTGGGCGAGCAGTCAAGTTGCAGGCCGACGTCCTCGGTGGTGAGCCTTGCCTGCTCACGCAGTCGCCGGAGCTGTTTGCCCAACTGGAAGCGGGGGAACGTGGGGCTGTGCACCTGCGACACCACTCACCTCCATTACTCAGGACGAGTGTGTCCGTTACCGGGTTGTCGCGCAAGCACGTCCGTCAGTGAGCGATTGGGTTGCTCTACTCAACTTTGACGGAACGTATTGCCGGGCGAAACCTGCACATGCATTCTGAGGCGGTCAGAGATGGTTCCTCTGCCGGAGGGAGATCCGTCGTGATCGAAGACGACGTGATCCTGCTCGAAGGCGCTCCACGGCTCTTCGGCATTGTCGCCGATCCCTGCGACGACGACCACCCTCAAGTTGTCGCCTGGGGTCACGAGCTGCCGGATCAGGCCGTGCTCACGTGGCGTCTGGGGAATGGGAAGTCCGAGATCGCCGTTTTCCAGTCCGCGGAGGCCGCGCTCGCGACCGCCCAGCAGCTCTATCCCGCCCGGATCCTGTGGACCGCGCCAGCCGCGCAGGGGTTCTGATGGCCGTCATCTACGACCACGCCGTGACCGACGCACGCCGCCTCGTGGCACGTCACCAGCCGTTGCGGGTCCAGCAGGTCACCCGCTGCGCGGCCGGCTGCGCGCACTGGCCCTGCAAGCCGTTCTCCACCGCCTGGGCAGTGGTGACCCGCAACTCCAACACCCGCGCCGGCCGCTGACCCGCGCGCACAAAATCACCCAACGCTAAACACGGTCCGCCGGATCTGACTGATCGGCCGACCCCGTTCGGGGCCGCTGACCACGGTGCAGTTTCACCGCTTCCTTCTTGCCCTTGAGCTTGCCGTCCCAGCCCGGCCACGCCTTGTTCTGGATCGGATCCCGGGCGGGCGGCGGAGGGGTGGTGGCCGGCGGCGCCTCCGCCTCGGGCGCGGGCGGCGATGGAGCCGGTGCCGGTGCGGCCGGCACCTTGACAGGCGTCTTGCCACCTGTACCGACGGAGAAACCACCACCGGAGCCACCCGAGGCACGCACGCTCGCGCGCGACCTCGAGATGGTCACCGGGGGCTGCGGCGCGGTCGGCTCCGCCGCGAGCGACGGCACGTCCGTGCTGTGCAGCCCACTGCTGGGCGTCGGCGCGAGCACGAGCGGGCCGGGGCGCGGCTCGGCGACGATCGGCGGACGGACGGATGGCGCCGTGTCCAGCG
Organism: Dactylosporangium sp. NPDC005555; assembly: GCF_040605635.1. Classification (NCBI taxonomy): domain Bacteria; kingdom Bacillati; phylum Actinomycetota; class Actinomycetes; order Micromonosporales; family Micromonosporaceae; genus Dactylosporangium; species Dactylosporangium sp. NPDC005555. The sequence continues at coordinate 28,075 of NZ_JBEXDG010000023.1, read as the reverse complement.
AGGCGCTGCCGGCGGCGACCACGATGAGGGTCGGCACCGAGGTCAGGGCCACGAGCAGGGCGGAAATGAGCAGCGGGCGCCGGTTCGGCGAGAGTATGCGGTGCGTGCGGACGTCGGATTCCAACTCGGTGCGCTCCAGTGTGCGGGGGAAGGCAGTACGAAGCTCATAGGGACAACTGCCGCACGCCGGGCGGGGATCTGCCCGGTCTGGAGGGATTTTTTGACCTTCAACCCCTAGTGAAGGCGGACTCCATGGTGTCGATCGACACGGCTTCTGCGATGCTGGACACACACCGGCAACGGGGCTGAATCGTCCGCATACCCTGCGACTGAGCCTCAGGGCCGGCTCCCGGGCGTGATCCAGTCACACCCACCGCGACGCGCCGGCCTCAACAGGGCAGCCGCGTAGCAGCCACCCCCGCTGCGCGGCACGGTCACCCCCGCTGCCGACGCGAGAGACGACAGGGAGAAACGGATGGCGAAGGGCGAAGCAAAGGCCCGGACGCACACAACACGGGCCGCGCCTGAACCCGCGTTCGTGCAGCTGCTCACCCCTGAGGGAGACCGGGTCGAACACCCCGACTACTCGGTCGACTTCACCGATGAGGAATACCGCTCGCTCTACCACGACCTGGTCGTGGTCCGGAAGCTCGACGCCGAGGCGACCGCCCTGCAGCGCCAGGGCGAGCTGGGCATCTGGGCGAGCCTGCTGGGCCAGGAAGCCGCGCAGGTCGGCTCGGGCCGGGCGCTGCGCAAGCAGGACATGGCGTTCCCCACCTACCGCGAGCACGGTGTGCTCTACACCCGCGGCGTCGACCCGATCGCTCCGCTGACGCTGTTCCGCGGCGTCGACCAGGGCGCCTGGGACCCGAACGAGTTCAACTTCGGTATGTACACGATCGTCATCGGCGCACAGACGCTGCACGCGACCGGATACGCGATGGGCATCACCAAGGACGGCAAGGTCGGCTCCGACGACGGCGAGGCCGTCATCGCCTACTTCGGCGACGGCGCGACCAGCCAGGGCGACGTCAACGAGGCGTTCATCTGGGCCTCGGTCTTCAACGCCCCGATGGTGTTCTTCTGCCAGAACAACCAGTACGCGATCTCCGAGCCGCTCGAGCGGCAGACGCGCGTCCCCCTGTATCACCGGGCCAGCGGCTTCGGCTTCCCCGGCCTGCGGGTCGACGGCAACGACGTCCTCGCCTGCTACGCGGTCACCCGCAAGGCGCTCGACGACGCCCGGCACGGCCAGGGCCCGTCGCTGATCGAGGCGTACACGTACCGGATGGGCGCCCACACGACGTCGGACGACCCGACCCGCTACCGCATCGCCAGCGAGGTCGAGGCGTGGCAGGCGAAGGACCCGATCACGCGGCTGCGCGCGTTCCTGGCCAAGCAGGGCATCTCGGGCGACGACTTCTTCGCCGCGATCGACGAGGAGGCCCGGGTCGCCGCGGCCGACCTGCGCGAGCGCGTCCTCAACATGCCCGACCCCGACCCGCGGACCCTGTTCGACCACGTCTACCCGCACGGCTCGCCGGAGCTCGACCAGCAACGGGAGCAGTTCGACAAGTACCTTTCGTCGTTCGAGGGGAGTGGGCACTGATGGCCGAGACCCTGACGATCGGCAAGGCGCTCAACACCGGCCTGCGCCGGGCGATGGAGCGCGACCCGAAGGTCCTCATCATGGGCGAGGACGTCGGCAAGCTCGGCGGCGTCTTCCGCATCACCGACGGCCTGCAGAAGGACTTCGGCGACGAGCGCGTCATCGACACGCCCCTGGCGGAGTCGGGCATCATCGGCACCGCCGTCGGCCTCGCGATCCGCGGCTACCGGCCGGTGTGCGAGATCCAGTTCGACGGGTTCGTCTACCCGGCCTACGACCAGATCGTGTCGCAGGTCGCGAAGATGCACTACCGCTCCCAGGGCAAGGTCAGCCTGCCCATCGTCATCCGGATCCCCTTCGGTGGCGGCATCGGCGCGGTCGAGCACCACTCCGAGTCACCCGAGGCCTACTTCGCGCACACGGCCGGCCTCAAGGTCGTCTCCTGCTCCAACCCCGACGACGCGTACTGGATGATCCAGCAGTCGATCGAGTCCGACGACCCGATCATCTTCATGGAGCCCAAGCGCCGCTACTGGGAGAAGGGCCAGGTCAACGTCGACACCGCGAGCGCACCGCTGCACGTCTCGCGGACCGTGCGCCCCGGCACCGACGCCACCCTGCTCGCCTATGGCCCGATGGTCCGCACCGCGCTGGACGCCGCGACCGCCGCCGCCGAGGACGGGCGCCAGCTGGAGGTCATCGACCTGCGCACGCTCTCGCCACTGGACATGCGCCCGGTGTACGAGTCGGTGCGGCGCACCGGTCGCGCGATCGTCGTGCACGAGGCGCCCGGCAACCTGGGCCTCGGGTCGGAGATCTCGGCCCGGATCACCGAGGAGTGCTTCTACTCCCTCGAGGCGCCGGTCCTGCGCGTCACCGGCTTCGACACGCCCTACCCGGCGGCCCGCGTCGAGGAAGAGTATCTGCCCGACCTCGACCGGGTGCTCGACGCCGTCGACCGCTCGTTCGGGTTCTAGGGGGACGCGCGGTGACACGGGTCAAAGAGTTCAACCTTCCCGATCTGGGCGAAGGCCTCACCGAGGGCGAAATCCTGAAGTGGCTGGTCAACGTCGGCGACACGATCGAGCTCAACCAGCCGATCGTCGAGGTCGAGACCGCCAAGGCCGCGGTCGAGATCCCCGCCAAGTGGGCCGGCCAGGTCGCCAAGATCTTCCACCCCGAGGGCACGACCGTCGAGGTCGGCGCCCCGATCATCGCGATCGACACCGACCCCGGTGGCGCGCCGGTCGAGTCGGCCGCGATGCCCTCCGCGGCGTCGCTGGCGGCCGTCGAGATCGCCGGTGACCAGCCGGTCGAGCCCGGGATGATCGGCGGTCCCGCACCGGGCGGCCGCACCGCGGTGCTCGTGGGCTACGGCCCGAAGACGGCTGCCGCGAAGCGCCGTCCTCGAGCGGCCGCAGCAGGTGTACAGCCTGCGCCCGCCGCCCCGCCCGTAGCGTCGCCTCCGGTCGAGGCGGAGCGCGTGGCCCCGACGGAGGATCCGGTGCCTACGGTTCAGGCGGAGCCCGTGGGCCGGACCGGGGTTCAGGCGGGACCGGTGCTCGCCAAGCCTCCCGTCCGCAAGCTGGCGAGAGACCTGGGGATCGACCTGGCCGGCATCTCCGGCTCAGGCCCGAACGGCTCGATCACGCGGGACGACGTCATGTCCGTCTCGGCCGCTCCGGCCGCGCCGGCTCCGGCTGTCACGGCGGCGCCCCGGGTCGGCCGCGAGGAGCGGATCCCCGTCAAGGGCGTGCGGAAGCTGACCGCCGAGAACATGGTGGCCAGCGCGTTCACCGCGCCGCACGTCACCGAGTTCCTGACGGTCGACGTCACCCGGTCGATGAAGGCCCTCGAGCGGCTGAAGGGCAAGCGCGACTGGCGCGACGTCCGGGTATCGCCGCTGCTCATGGTCGCCAAGGCGGCCCTGGTCGCGCTCAAGCGCCACCCGATGGTCAACTCGTCGTGGCAGGGCTCTGAAATCGTGGTCAAGCACTACGTCAACCTCGGCATCGCCGCGGCGACGGAGCGCGGCCTGATCGTGCCCAACGTCAAGGACGCCGACGCGCTCACCACACGGGAGCTCGCCGACGCGCTCAACGCCCTGGTCACCACCGCCCGCGAGGGCAAGACGTCCCCGGCGGCGATGAGCGGCGGCACGTTCACGATCACGAGCGTCGGCATGTTCGGCATCGACACGGGCACACCGATCCTGCCCCCGGGCGAGTCGGCGATCCTGGTGTTCGGCGCCGTCCGCGACACCCCCTGGGTCCACAAGGGCAAGATCAAGATCCGGCAGGTGACGACGCTCGGCCTGTCGTTCGACCACCGGATCATCGACGGCGAGCTGGGCTCGAAGTTCCTGCGCGACGTCGGCGCCTTCCTCGAAGACCCCGAGGGATCGCTCCTGGCCTGGAGCTGAGCAGTCCAATTCACGGCAGGTGGCCCGGCGCTTCGGCGCCGGGCCGTTGTCATATGGCCGACGAACTGGGCATTTGCGCAGCCCATGTGCCTACGAATCGTCGGTACGTGCGCCGCATCACCTGCTATTCGCTGGCTATGGATCTTCCGCCGGGCGTGTAATGGATGCGAGGCAAGTTTCGTCCTTACATCCTGAGGAGCCAGCCGTGAGCACCTTCATCGAGCGTTACCGCGCCCGCCGCAGCGCCGCCCGTCGTCTCGACGCGATCGAGCGCGCCATCGCCAAGAACCCGTCCAGCGCCCTGCGCGACGAACTCCACGCCATGCTCAGCAGAAGTTGAGCCTGTTGCGCCGCCCTCTTGCCGCCCTGGTCCGCCCTCCCCGGACCGGGGCGGCTCCTCTTTGTTCACCTATCCTGGGAGCGCAGCTCGTGCGAACCTGAGCCTCCGATCTGCCATGTACGGTTCGGGTCTACTACGGTCGCAAGGGTCTGACCCACAGGAGGCACGATGACGCCCGACCAGCCCCACCCGTCCGAAGCGGACGAGAGTGCGGCGAGCGCGCCGAGCTCACCCCCGCCCGGCACGCCACCGGCGGCCGGCACCGTGCGAGCCACCGCGTCGGTCCCGATGCCTTCCAGGCCCCCCGCCCAGCCGACCTCCCCGGCTGCGCCTCCTGTGCCGGCCACGTATGGCTCTCCCGCCGCCCCTTCGGGTGAAACCGCCGAAGACGACGAGCAACCTGCGCGGCCTGGGCCGTTCCCGCCGGCCGGGCCGTTCGCCCCGCCGGTCAGCCCGCTGCCGGCCCGCGTGCCGCCGCCTGTGCCGGCGGGTCCGGCGGGCAGTTTCCCCGGTTTCACACCCGCTCCGCAGGCCTCTGACACTCCACCGCCACCATCCGCTCCGCCCGCCCCTCCGGCCGACGTCCAGGCTCCGGGCGCACCGGCTGGACCGGCGCTGAGCAGCCCGGCCTCCGGCCCGCCGTTCGGCCCCGCGGCTTCCGGTCCGGCTTTCGGGGTCGCTTCCGGCCCGGTTTCCGATGGTGTTTCCGGTCCGGCTTTTGGTGGTGGTTCCGGTCCGGCTTTTGGTGGTGGTTCCGGCGGTGCGCAGGTGCCCGCGGCCGGCTCCGCACAAGTGACCGGCGGCTACGCCCAGGTCCCCGGTTATCCGACCTCCGGCGGGCCGGGCGGCACCGCCCAGGTCCCCGGCCAGCCGGCCTCCGGCAACAACCCGTCCGGCGGCTACGCGCAGGTCCCCGGCTACCCGGCGTCAGGCGGCCCGGCCGGCTCCGCACAAGTGCCTGTCCAGCCGGCCTCCGGAAACAACCCGTCCGGCGGCTACGCCCAGGTCCCCAGCTACCCGGTCTCCGGCGGGCCGGCGTCGGGTGGGTCGGCTGGCGCCGCTCAGGTGCCCGGCGCGCAGCACGGCAACGCTCCCGTCTCCGCCGCCCCCGTCTCCGGCAGTGCCCGGACCTACGGCACCGCCCAGGTTTCCGGCAGCGCTCAGGTCCCGGGCGCCATCCAGCCGCCGACGTCCGGCGCGCCGCAGACCCCGGGCCAGCCGTCGTCGTACGGCACCGCTCAGGTCCCCGGCTCCGCCGCCCCGCCGACGTCCGCGCCGCCTGCCACGTACGGCACCCCGCCGACGTCCGCCCCTCCGGCGACGTATGGCACGCCGACCCCCGCCGCGTCCGCGTACGGCGCCCCGCCCGCCGCTGCCCCGCCGATGTCCGCACCGCCCGCTTCAGCGCCGCCCGCCGCGTACGGCGCCCCGGCCTACGGCGCCCCGATCTCCGCTCCGCCTGCCGCCGCCTACGGCTCCCCGACCTCCGCGCCGCCGGCCACGTACGGTTCGCCGACGTCCGCGCCGCCCGCGTACGGTTCGCCCACGTCCGCGCCGCCCGCGGCCTACGGCGCCGTTGAGGAGTCCGCCGGAGCGGTCCCGGCACCGCCGAACCTCGGCAAGATCCCGCCGGCGGCGTACGCGGCACGCGCCCAGGTCTCGGTCCCACCCGCGAGCGGCCCCCCGGCGGCCGGTCCGACCTCGGCACCGCCCGCGACCGGCATCTACCAGGCCGCCCCTCCCCCGGCGACCGGCGTGTATCAGGCCTCCGTGCCGACCGCGCCGGCCGGGCCGCACTACAGCGACCTCGTCACCATGCCCGGTGACCCACCGCCGCCGCAGGCAGCGCAGCCGGCGGGCGGGGATCCGGTCGTACCGACGCCGCCGCCGGCAACGAAGAGCAAGCGAGGACTCGTGCTCGGCCTCGTCGTGGTGGTGGTCGTGTTCCTTCTCGCGGTCGCCGGCACCGGGATCGTGGTGGCGCTGAACAACGCCGGCAGCACCAGCTTCGCGGTCAACTCGTGCGTCAAGCAGGACGGCGGCTCGGCGAAGAAGGCCAGTTGCTCGGACAAGGACGCGTTCACCATCGTGCAGAAGGTCGAGAAGCCGGAGAGCTGCTCGGACGCCAGCCAGCCGTACGTCGTGCTGCAGCACAAGGGGCAGAAGGACGAGGTCCTCTGCCTACGCCCCGCAGCGGCGAAGTAGACAGATCGTGACGCGAGCGCCCTGGTCCAGCATCGGACCGGGGTGCTCGGGCAGACTTGGGGCATGACCGACCCGGCGCAGTCGCCACTGCTCAAGGCCCGCGTCCGCGCTCCCGAACTGCGGGGCCGTGGATGGCTCAACACAGACGGACTCACCCTGTCCGATCTGCGCGGAAAGATCGTCCTGCTCGATTTCTGGACCTTCTGCTGCATCAACTGCCTGCACGTCCTGGATGAGCTGCGCCCCCTCGAAGAGCGCTTCGCCGACGTGCTGGTGACCATTGGTGTGCACTCGCCGAAGTTCGAGCACGAGAAGGACGCGGCGGCGCTCGCGGCGGCCGTCGAGCGATATGGGGTCGACCACCCCGTGCTGGACGACCCCGAGATGGACATGTGGCAGCAGTATGCGGCGAAGGCCTGGCCCACACTGACCGTCATCGACCCCGAGGGTTATGTCGTGGCGACGATGGCCGGCGAAGGACACGCCGAGGGGCTGGCCCGGCTGGTCGAGGAGCTCGTCCGCGTCCACGACGCGCGGGGCACCCTGCGGCGGGGCTCCGCACCGCACGCCGCGCCCAGCACGGAGCAGACAGTGCTGCGGTTCCCCGGCAAGGCGCTGGCGCTCGCCGACGGACATTTCCTGGTCGCCGACTCGACGCACCAGTCCCTCGTGGAGCTCGACGCCGACAACGAGACCCTGGTCCGCCGGATCGGCACCGGTCAGCGCGGAAGCAAGGACGGCACGGATCCCGAGTTCTCCGAGCCCGGCGGGTTGTGCCTGCTGCCCCCGCACGTGGCCGACGTCGCGGGCTATGACGTGGTCATCGCCGACACCGTCAATCACCTGCTACGCGGCCTGAAGCTGGCCACCGGCGAGGTCACCACCGTCGCCGGCACCGGCCGCCAGTGGCGCGGCAGCGTCGACTTCGACGCCCACGACTCCCTCGCCGTCGACCTGTCGTCGCCGTGGGACGTGGCGTGGTTCGACGACCGGGTCGTGATCGCGATGGCGGGCATCCACCAGCTGTGGTGGTTCAACCCGGTGCAGCGCACCGCCGGCGTCTATGCGGGCACGACCGTCGAGGCGCTCCGCGACGGCCCGTTGCACGAGGTGTGGATGGCGCAGCCGTCCGGCCTGTCCGTGCCGCCCGACGGCACGAAGCTGTGGATCGCCGACAGCGAGGCCAGCGCGGTGCGGTATGTCGAGGGCAGCCAGATGCACACGGTCGCCGGGCAGGGCCTGTTCGACTTCGGGCACGTCGACGGTCCCGCCGCGCAGGCGCTGCTGCAGCACCCGCTCGGCCTGCTCGCTCTCGCCGACGGCAGCGTGCTGGTCGCCGACACGTACAACGGCGCCATCCGCAGCATCGCCGGCGACGCCGTCACCACGGTCGTCGAGGGCTTGAAGGAGCCGAGTGACCTGGTGCTGAGCGCGACCGGCGACATCGTGGTCGTCGAGTCGGGCGCCCACCGCCTCGTCCGCCTCGCCCCCGGCGCCCTGACCGCGGCGGGCGTCGACGTCGCGGGCGTCCGCCACCGCACCGAACGTCCCTCGACCGTGCTCTCCCCCGGCGAGGTCGAGCTCGACCTCATCTTCGAACCGGCCCCGGGCCAGAAGCTCGACGAGTCGTTCGGCCCGTCGACCCGCCTGGAGGTGTCGGCCTCGCCGCCGGAGCTGCTCCTGGAGGGCGCCGGCGTGACGCAGACCTTGCGCCGCCGCCTGGTCCTCTCCCCCGACGTCGCCGAGGGTGTCCTGCAGGTCGTCGCTCAGGCCGCAACGTGCGACATCGACGCGGAGTTCCCCGCCTGTCACCTCACCCGCCAGGACTGGGGCGTCCCGATCCGGGTGACGAAGGACGGCGCCGCCCGCCTCCCCTTGGTCCTGCGAGGCCTGGACGCCTGACGACCCCGAGCCCCGCCGCCACCCGTCCCGTGATCCGGAAGACTTTTTGCTGTTCTGGCGACAAAGAGTCTTCCGGATCACGGGTGACACGCTGGCCGGGCGGAGTGAGTCAGGCGAAGGGGGTCGGTGGGAGGCCTGCGGCGATGAGGGCGGCGCGGACCGCGGTGGCCATCGCGACCGCGCCTGGGGTGTCGCCGTGGACGCACAAGGATTCGAACGGCAGATGCAGCACGGAGCCGTCGACCGCGACGACCTCGCCGTCCCGGGCCATGCGGACAGCGCGTTCGGCGACGGCGGCGATGTCGGTCAGGATCGCGCCGTCGGTGCCGCGGGGGACGAGGCGGCCGTCCGGGAGGTAGCCGCGGTCGACGAAGCCCTCGCCGACGACTCGGAGACCCGCGTCGGCCGCGAGGCGGGCCAGCACCGAACCTGGCTGGCACAGCACCGGAAGCCCCAGCGTCGCAGCACTCCCAACGCTCGCGTCACCTACTCCCGCGACACTCGCTGCGGCTACTACGGCGGAGGCGTGGGCGGGGTCGGTGGCGGCGGTGTTGTAGAGGGCGCCGTGGGGCTTGATGTAGGAGATCGGGGCGAAGGCCGACAGGGCTCCGATCTGGTAGCGGAGTTCGTCGGTCAGGGTCTGGGGATCCACGTCGATGCGGCGGCGGCCGAAGCCGGCCAGGTCGCGGTAGCTGACCTGGGCGCCGACGCGGACGCCGAGGGCAAGGGCGCGGGTGCAGACGCGGCGCATCGTGGTGGGGTCGCCGGCGTGGAAGCCGCAGGCCACGTTGGCGCTGGTGACGAGCTCCAGGAGGGCGTCGTCGTCGCTCAGGGTCCAGATACCGAAGCCTTCGCCGAGGTCACTGTTGAGGTCCACGAAAACGAACGGTATCTCCCAGGGCGAGCGACAGTAGATCCCCACGACCGGGACCCGCCGCCGGCGAACGCCGAGGTCACCGGCGGGGGGCACCGAAACGGACGGTCCCGCCGGGGCGAGCGATAGTAGATCCCCACGACCGGGACCCGCCGCCGGCGAACGCCGAGGTCACCGGCGCGGGGCACCGAAACGGACGGTCCCGCCGGGGCGAGCGACAGTAGATCCCCACGACCGGGACCCGCCGCCGGCGAGCGCCGAGGTCACCGGCGGGGGGCGCGGAAACGGACGGTGTCGCCGGGGCGGGCCTGGGCGAGGAGCGGCAGGTCCGAGGGGTCGACGACGGCGACGACCGGGTAGCCGCCGGTGGTCGGGTGGTCGGCGAGGAAGACGAGCGGCTGGCCGGAGGCCGGGACCTGCACGGCGCCGAGGACGATGCCCTCGCTCGGGAGTTCGCGGTGGTGGGCTCGGGTGAGGGTGGGGCCGCTGAGCCGCGCGCCGACCCGGTTGCTGTCGTTGCCGATGGTGTACGAGCCAGTCAGCAACGCGGACGCCGCGGTGAAATAGTCGTCGCGGGGACCCCAGGAAAGGCCGAGCACAATCGGGCCGCCGAGGGCGGGGCGCGGGGCGACGTCCACAGTGGATGGTTCGTCGGCACGTGGGCCGACGGATAGGGAGGCGGTCGGCCGCACGACCGCGGGACCGAGCGCCGAAAGGGTGTCGGTGGAGCGGCTACCCAGTACCGACGCCGCGGAAAAGCCTCCTGAGACGGCCAGGTATCCGCGCAACCCCGCGACGGCACGACCGACCTCGATGCGGTCGCCGCGACGGAAGGCCACGGGGGCGTTGAGCGGCGCGGGGCGGCCTCCGACGCGCAGCGGGGCGGCGGCGCCGGTGAGCGCGAGGGTGCCGGCGAAGGACATCGTCGCGGCGAACGGGCCGAGCGTGATCTCCAGGGCGGCGCTGGAGGGTGGGTTGCCGACGAGTCGGTTGCCGAGCAGGAGTGCGGGCTGGTCGAGGGCGCCGGACCGCGGGACGCCGAGGTGCGCGAAGCCGGGCCGGCCCAGGTCCTGCACGGTGGTCAGCGGGCCGGCGACCGTCACGGAAAGCGTTCTCATGATGCGACAAATCGCACGCAAAGCCCCGGGGTCAGCAGGGCAGGCGGGTCGCGGTCGATGCCGAACAGGACGGTGTCGGTGCGGCCGACGAGCTGCCAGCCGCCCGGGGACGCGGTCGGATAGATGCCGGCGAACTCCGCGGCAAGCGCCACCGACCCGGCGGGGACCCGGGGTCGCGGGTTGTCGAGCCGCGGCACCGACCACGGCAGGCCGCTGAGATATGCGAACCCGGGCGCGAACCCGCCGAACGCGACGGTGAACGTGGTCCCGGTCAAGGCCGCGATCAAGGCGTCGACCGAGAGGTCGGCACAACGAGCCACCGTGGAGAGATCCGGTCCGTCGAACGTGACCGGGATGCTGATCGCGTCCGCGTCCCGCGCGGAGCGGGGCGGCGGGGGCCAGGAGCGCAGGGTCGCGGCGACGGCGGCGATCGAGGACACCCCGTCGAGCAGGACGGTCCGCGCACCGGGGACGATGTCGGTGACCGCGAGACGCCCGGCGGCCCGCTCGGCGTCCAGCGCGGCGAACCACGCGAGGGGATCGTCGACCTCGATCAACAGCGCGGATCTCCCGACAGGGCGGATCTCCATGACCGACACCATAGTTGGTCGCCACTTCTATACTTGCCAGTAACCTACGGTACCGTAACCTGGAGGGCGTGACCATGAACACCGAGACCCGCCTGCGCCCGGTCGACCTCGGCAAACCCAGAATGCGCGGCTGGCTGCACACCTATGCGTTCGGCGTCGCGATCATCTGCGGCATCGTGCTGTGTTCGCTGGCCGCCGCGCGTCCGGGTTGGTCGCCGTTCGCGAGTTGTCTGGTGTACAGCCTCACGGTGTGCGCACTGTTCGGCACGAGCGCGCTGTATCACCGTCGGGTCTGGTCACCCAAGGGCTACAAGCTGATGCGCCGCCTCGACCACTCGATGATCTTCGTGTTCATCGCGGGCACGTACACGCCGTTCAGCGTCCTGCTGCTGTCGGGGCGCACCGGCGACGTGATCCTGGCGGTCGTCTGGGGCGGGGCACTGCTCGGCGTCGGCATGAAGCTGATCTGGCCGCACGCGCCGCGGTGGCTGTCTGCGCCGCTGTACATCGCGCTGGGCTGGGTCGCCGTCGTGGTCCTGCCGGACATCCTGCACGCGGGCGGCGTGACCGCGCTGGTGCTGACGATCGTGGGCGGCGCGTTCTACACGATCGGCGCGATCTTCTACGCGCTGCGCCGGCCCAACCCGTGGCCGACGGTGTTCGGCCATCACGAGTTCTTCCACGCGTGCACGCTGGTCGCGGCGATCCTGCACCACATCGCCATCTACTTCGCGCTCTATGCGAAGTAGATGGCGATGTGGTGGTGAAAAGTCCAAGTAGCTGGTGACAGGGAAGGACCGTCAGTAGGTGCGGCGCTGCTCGATGACCTCGTCCGCGGACGGCGGGATCACGGTGCCGCCGGCCGGGGGCGGCGGCGGGACCTGACGCACCACGGTGCGCCGGCGGGTGTTCCAGAAGTAGAGCGTCAGGAGCAGGCCGAACAGGCCCGCGAGCTGGAAGATCCAGCCGATCGTGTCCAGATTGAACGGCCCGAGATCGGTGTCGTCCAGGCCGAACGTCAGGATCGCTCCGACGACGATGAGAAGGATGCTGCCGCCGATACCCATCGAGGGCCTCCAGGGCGTTGGGTAGGTAACCGTCTGTATGGCCGGGTTACCCACCTACGACGCCGCTCAATCGGGCACGCTTGAGCACATGACCGACCGCACGCTGATTCTGCTCCGGCACGCGAAGTCCGTCGACCCGGACCCGTTCCCCACCGACCTCGAACGACCGCTGAGCCCGCGCGGCCGCCGGGACGCCGCTGCGGCCGGCGACTGGCTGCGTGAGCGGAGCCTCCTGCCCGACCTGATCGTGTGCTCGACGGCGGTGCGCACCCGGGAGACCCTGGAGGGGCTCAAGCTCGGGGACGTCCCCGTCGTCTTCGAGCACCGGGTGTACCTCGGTCCGGCGCACGACACGCTCGACCTGCTGCAGGGCTCGCCGGACGTGGCGACGCTGCTGCTGATCGGCCACAACCCGACGCTGTCGATGCTGTCGGACCTGCTCGCTCCCGACGCGCTGCCGGACGAGGGCCTGGCCACCAGCGGGATCGCGGTCCACACGGTCGCGGGCGAGTGGCGCGATCTGGAGACCGCACCGCTGAGGACGCATCACACGGCCCGCGGTTGAAACAGAAAAGCGGGAGGGCGCCATTGCCCTCCCGCCAGCTTTCTGTTTCGGCGAGCCTTAGAACGCGTCCTCGGAGAGGTCCATCGCGTCGAGGGTGGTGGCCTCGACGATGCGGCGGTCCGAGCCGGTCCGCGGCAGCACCTCGCGGGCGAAGAACTTCGCCGCGGCGATCTTGCCCTCGTAGAAGGCGGTCTCCGTGGTCTCGCCGGCCAGTGCCGTCAGTGCGACCTCTGCCTGCCGCTGCAGCAGCCAGCCGACGACGACGTCGCCGAGGGCGAGCAGGAAGCGGCGGCTGTTGAGGCCGACCTTGTACAGCGCCCGAGGGTCGCCGGCCTGGGCCTCGCCGAGCCAGCCGGTGAAGATGCCCAGCATGTTCTGCACCTCGGCGAGCGCCTTGCCCAGCGCGACCCGCTCGACCTTGAGCTGGCCGTTGCCGCCCTCGGCTTCCAGGAACTGCTGGATCTCGGCGGCGACGGTGAGCAGCGCCTTGCCCTGGTCCTTCACGATCTTGCGGAAGACGAGGTCGAGGCTCTGGATCGCGGTCGTGCCCTCGTAGAGCGTGTCGATCTTCGAGTCGCGGATGTACTGCTCGAGCGGGTAGTCCTGCAGGAAGCCGGAGCCGCCGAAGGTCTGCAGCGACTCGTGGCCGAGCAGCTCATACGCCCGCTCGGAGCCGACGCCCTTGACCAGGGGCAGCAGCAGGTCGTTGACCCGCTTCGCGATCTTCGCGGCCTTCTCGTCGCCGGCCGCCTCGGCCAGGGCGACCTTGTCCTGCCACGACGCGGTGTAGAGGACCAGCGCGCGCAGGCCTTCGGCATAGGACTTCTGCAGCAGCAGCGACCGGCGCACGTCGGGGTGGTGGGTGATCGTGACGCGCGGCGCGGCCTTGTCGGTGCTGGCGAGGTCGGCACCCTGGACGCGGCTCTTGGCGTAGTCCAGCGCGTTGAGGTAGCCGGTGGACAGGGTGGCGATGGCCTTCGTGCCGACCATCATCCGCGCGTATTCGATGATGAGGAACATCTGGCGGATGCCCTCGTGCACGTCGCCGAGGAGCCAGCCCTTGGCCGGGACGCCGTGCCCGCCGAAGGTGACCTCGCAGGTCGTGGAGACCTTGAGGCCCATCTTGTGCTCGACGTTGGTGACGAAGGCGCCGTTGCGGTCCTTGAGCTCACCGGTCTCGCCGTCGAAGTGGAACTTCGGCACGACGAAGAGCGAGAGGCCCTTGGTGCCGGGGCCGCCGGCGCCGGGCGTGTCGACCGGGCGGGCGAGGACGTAGTGGATGATGTTCTCGGACAGGTCGTGCTCGGCGCTGGTGATGAAGCGCTTGACGCCCTCGATGTGCCAGGAGCCGTCGGCCTGCGGGATCGCCTTGGTGCGGCCGGCCCCGACGTCGGAGCCGGCGTCGGGCTCGGTGAGCACCATGGTGGAGCCCCACTGCCGGTCGACGAGGATCTTCGCCCAGCGCTTCTGCTCCTCGGTGCCCTCGACGCGCAGCGTGTTGGCGAAGGAGGGGCCGGACGCATACATCCAGATGGGGGCGTTGGAGCCCAGCACCATTTCGGCGAGGGACCACCACAGGGCGCGCGGCGCGGCGGTGCCGTCGAGCTCGGCGGGCAGGTCGAGGCGCCAGAACTCGGACGCCATGAACGCCTCATACGACTTGCGGAACGACTCGGGCATCTTCACCGAGTAGGTCGCGGGGTCGTAGACGGGCGGGTTGCGGTCGGCGTCGGTGTAGCTCGCGGCGAGGTCTTCGCGGGCGAGCCGGTCGACCTCCGCGAGGATGCTGCGGGCGGTGTCGACGTCGATGTCGCCGTAGGGACCCTGGCCCAGGACCTTGTCGACGCCGAAGACCTCGAAGAGGTTGAACTCGAGGTCCCGCAGGTTGCTCTTGTAATGGCTCATCGCGGAGTGGCCCCCGTCTCTGGGTCGCTTTTGTAGATCGAGCATGGACGACCGAGGTTACCAGTCGGTAACAGGAATCTTATTACTTGCGAGTAACCTCCGGCAACCCGCCCAGGCGGGTGACAGCGGTCACACCCTCCTGAGTCGAGGTGTCACCTATCTCGGCAGGTCAGGGTGATCCATGAGTAGCGGAGGGTGGCAGATGAGTAGCACAAGGGGGTTACGTGCGCACGACACGCCGTCACCCGCGGGTGACGTGATCGTTGAGCGGTTACTCGCAGTCAACAGGAGGGCACCGCGATGATCGTCAGGATGATGGGCTCTCTGTTCGCACCCAAGTACCCGCGCTTCTACACGGGCCGGCACCGGGCGCCGATGCGGCGCTTCGTCTCACGCCCCCGGGTCGTGACGGACTAGTCAGCCGACGGCTGTCGCTCCGGCGCCGCCGATCTCCCAGCTGGGGACCGTCGCCGGAGCCTTGACACCCTGGTATTCGACCAGGACCAGCGCGATGTCGTCGTCGAGGCGGCCGCGCACCCACTCCAGCAGCGCGCTCTCCAGCGAGGCCAGACCGTCGCCGACGGTGCCGTGCCCCAGCAGCCGCTGCGCCCGCTCCGCCGTCGGGAAGAACTGCCCGTCGCGCCGCGCCTCCGCCAGACCGTCGGTGAAGAACAGCAGGCGGTCGCCCGGCTCCAGGCGCTCGACGCGCGGCTTGACCACCGGCATGAAGCCCAGCGGCGGCGCATTGGAGGGCGGGTCGAGCGGGATGACCTGCCCGCGGCGCAGCAGCAGCGGCGCCGGGTGCCCGCAGTTGACGATCGTGAGGGTGCCGCCGCGCTCCTCGATCAGTGCCGCGGTGACGAAGTCCTCGTCACCCACGGACCGCGCCACGGCCCGGTCGAGGTCGGCGACGATCGCGCGCAGGTCGGCCCGCTCGAAGGCCACGTGCCGGTAGGAGCCGAGGACGATGCTGGCGAGCCGGACCGCGTCGAGGCCCTTGCCGCGCACGTCACCGATGATCATGCGGACGCCGTACGGGGTGTCGAGCGCCTCGTACAGGTCGCCGCCGATGTCCGCGGCCGCGCTGGCCGAGATGTAGCGGGCGGCGATCGTCAGCGGTCCCAGCTGCGGCCCCAGCGGGCGCAGGACGGCCTGCTGCGCCACGGAGGCGAGCTTGGACAGCTCGGCATAGCGGGCGATCTGCCGCTGCCTGATGGCGCCGACGGCGGAGGCGATGCCGGCGGCCAGGATGACCGCGCCGAGGTTGAGCAGCATCACCAGGGTCCGTTCCCGGGTGTGCATGAGCTCGACGCTGCAGAACACGACCGCGAGCACCGTGGAGGCGCTGCCGACGGCGAGGACCTCGGGCCAGGACGCGAACGCGGCGGCGAGGAACGGCGCGGCGGCGAGCAGGCCGACGTAGTTGGCGTCGACGCCGTCGGCGACCTCAGCGGCCAGGACCAGGCAGAGCAGCACGAAGGCCGCGCCGACTCCGGCGCGGGCTTCGGGAAGCAACGGTCGTTTCATAGGTCCGATCGACAGCATGCCACCAACCGGCCGCTGAACCGCTCAAACAAACGGCCGGTCTCGCGGTTACTTGAGTACCTCGTACTGAGCGTTGATCACGCCGGCACTCACCGAAGCGATCGTTACGAACGCGCCGCGGGACAGGTCGAGACAGCGCCCGGCGACGAACGGCCCGCGGTCGTTGATCCGCACGACGACCGACTTCCCGTTGGCCGTGTTGGTGACCTTGACCTTCGTGTTGAACGGCAGCGTCTTGTGCGCGGCGGTGATCCCGTCGGGGTTGTAGCTCTCACCGTTGGCGGTGCGTGACCCGGTGGCGTAGTAGGACGCCTTGCAGGTGCCGGTGCTCGTCACGGTGGTCGGCACCGGCGCCTTGCTCGTCGTCGATGTCGACGGCTTCTTCGTCGGCGTCTTGGTCGCCTCGGGAGACTTGCTGACCTGCGGCGATGCGGACGGGGACGCCGACGGCACGGCCGAGTCCGAAGGGGACGGCCGGTCGCCGCGGTCCGCTCGGGTGTCGGCGCTGCGGCTGCCGTCGATCAGGTCGCTCGCCGCGGCCGGCTTCCCGTCATCGGATCCCATATTGACGGTCGCGACTGCGCCGCCGATCAGGGCGACCGCCGCGACGGTGCCGGCGATCAATGGAATGAGGTGACGTCGGCTCATTGCGATGTGTCGGCCGGACAACGTCAGCACCCTTCGTCGACAGCAAGGCCGTGACCGAACGTATCGGTCTCTCCCAGGCGCCAGTCAAACCGAAGTGCCGTACGTGCGGGGATTTGGCGGGATAGGTCCGACCGAACGGCTGATCCGACAAGGAGCCGAACGGCCGACCCTTCCTGCGCTGTCACCGCTCTGTCACGCAACGCGGATGATCCCGGCGATACGCTCCGCAGCGCCTTCGGCCGGGATCTCCTCTTTCTCGCCGGTCTTGCGGTCGCGGATCTCCACCATGCCGTCGGCCAGCCGCTTGCCGACCACGACGATCGTCGGGACGCCGAGCAGCTCCGAGTCGTTGAACTTCACCCCGGGCGAGACGTCCTTGCGGTCGTCGAGCAGCACCTCCAGGCCGGTCGCGGCGAGCGCGTCGGCGAGCTGGGCGGCCCCGGCCTTGATCTCCTCGGTCTTGCCGGCGGCGACCACGTGCACGTCGGCGGGCGCGAGCTCGCGGGGCCAGCACAGGCCGCGGTCGTCGGCGGTCTGCTCGGCGATGACGGCGATGGCGCGGGACACGCCGACGCCGTAGGAGCCCATGGTGACCGTGACGGCCTTGCCGTTCTGGTCGAGCACGGTCAGACCGAGCGCCTTGGCGTACTTGCGGCCGAGCTGGAAGATGTGGCCGATCTCGATGCCGCGCTCCAGGGCGAGGGTGCCGCCGTCGACGGGGCAGCGGTCGCCGTCCTGGATGCGGACCGCCTCGACGGTGCCGTCGGGGGTGAAGTCCCGTCCGGCGACCAGGTGCATCACGTGCTTGCCCGGCTGGTCGGCACCGGTGATCCAGCTGGTGCCGTCCACGACCCGGGGGTCGACGAGATACCGGATGCCCGACGACGCCTTCTCACCGAGGACGCCGGGGCCGATGTAGCCCTTGACCAGCGCGGGGTGCTGCTGGAACTCCGCCTCCGACATCGGCGCGACCTCGGCGGGCGCGACCTGGGCCTCGAGCCGGCGCAGGTCGACCTCGCGGTCGCCGGGGACACCGACGGCGAGGGGCTCGCGCTTGCCGTCGGGCAGCGTCAGCATCAGCATGACGTTCTTCAGCGTGTCGCCGGCCGTCCAGGCGCGGTCGTCGCGGCGCAGGTCGTCGCGCGCGTTGAACAGGTCGACGAGCGTCTCGATCGTGGGTGTCTGCGGGGTGTCGACGACCTGGGCGGCGGGCTGGCCCTCGATCGCGACAGCTTCGAGCCTGGGCGTGGTGACCGCCTCGACGTTGGCGGCGTAGTCCCCGTTCGTACAGCGGACGAACGTGTCCTCGCCGATGTCGCACACCGCGAGGAACTCCTCCGACGCGCTGCCGCCCATCGCGCCGCTCGTCGCCGAGCAGATGACGTAGTCCAGGCCGAACCGGTCGAAGATCTTGCCGTACGCGACCCGGTGCCGCTGGTAGGCGGCGCTCAGCCCGTCGTCGTCGACGTCGAAGGAGTAGGAGTCCTTCATCACGAACTCACGGCCGCGCAGGATGCCGGCCCGGGGGCGCGCCTCGTCGCGGTACTTCGTCTGGACCTGGTACAGCGTGAGCGGCAGGTCCTTGTAGGAGGAGTAGAAGTCCTTCACAGCGAGCGTGAACATCTCCTCGTGGGTGGGGCCGAGGAGGTAGTCGTTGCCGCGGCGGTCCTTCAACCGGAACAGGTTCGCGCCATACTCGGTCCAGCGGCCGGTCGCCTGGTAGGGCTCGCGGGGCAGCAGCGCGGGAAACGTCAGCTCCTGCCCGCCGATGGCGTCCATCTCGTCGCGGATGATCCGCTCGACGTTGCGCAGCAGGCGGAGACCCATCGGCAGCAGCGTGAAGATGCCCGGGGCGACGCGGCGGACGTAGCCGGCGCGCACCAGCAGCCGGTGGCTCGTCACCTCGGCATCCGCGGGATCCTCACGGAGCGTCCGCAGGAACAGCGTGGACATCTTCAGCACCATCGGGTTTCCGCCTTACTTCTCAAACAGGCCTTCGGCGACGATACCCGTACGACTCCGGTGCGTGACTATCGGGTTTTCCCCGACAGCCACGCCACCGACCTCAGATTCGCGCCGGGTCGATCACCTTCAGCCGGTCCCCGTCGGTCACCCACGCCAACGGATGAGCCACCTGCTGCCGGAAGGAGTCACCCCCGTCCTCATACGTGCCGACCAGCCCGGTGCGCAGGTCCCAGAGCGCCCGCGGTTTCGGATCGTTCGGATGCAGCCAGTTCTTGACGTTGCCGGCGACGAACCGGCCGCCGTTAATGCTCCTCGCGTCGAACCAGCTGGTGGTCACCTGCCACGAGCCGTCCGTGGCCTGGGCGAACGTGAGCCCGTTGTGGTCGAGCCCGAGCCACACGTCCTGGTCCGCGACCGTCCACCAGCGCGTCGGCTGCGGGCGCTGCTTCGGGGTGCGCCGCTCGCCGGTGACCAGATTCCACGCCACCGGATCGTCGGTGCCCATCGGCGCCGCGGAGACCGCCCACGGCCAGCTCGTGATCTCGAAGCCTTCCGATCCGGCGACCTTCTGCGGCGTGCCACCGGTGACCGGCATCCGCTTGATGCCCCCGCGGTTGACGTCCGAGCCATACAGCGTGCCGTCGACGACGATGACCCGCTCACCGACGCTCGCCTGCAGGGACCGCCGCTTCCCGGTGCCGTCGTCGCGCATCGTCCAATACTCGGTCGTCTGCGAGCCGTCCTTGCCGTAGGCATACGCCGTCCAGACGATCATCCCGTCGCCGGCGGTGAAGGCACCCGGCCAGTAGCCGCGCACCCCCGGCGGGTCCGGCAGGTCGGTCAGGACCTTCTCCGTGCGGTTGCGTGCGTCGTAGACGGCGAGGGACACCACCTTGTCGGCGCTGACCCGGACCGCCAGCAGCATCCGGTGCTCGTCGAGCATCGTGATCGGCTCGTTGGCGCCCGCCCCGAACTTCGCCGGGATCTCGATCACCGCCTGCGGCCACACCACGTCCGCCCGCGGCGCGTCCTTCGCGGCCGGCTCGTGCACCGACGGCGACGGGGTCGGGGTCGGGGTCGTGCTCACGACGGGGTCCGTCGTGGGACGCGGCAGCAGCACCGCCGCCCCGGCGACCGCGAGCGCGGCGACACCGGCGACGGCGCTCCAGCCCGCCTGCCGGTTCCGACGACGGCGGCGATGGCCGGACTCGACCCGCTCCAGCAGGTCGACCGGTGGCGGCGGCCCGTCGGTCGAGGCCCGCTCCAGGGTCATTCTGAGTTGCTCTTCCATCATCATCGGCTCCTGACCTCGGCCGGGCGGTGCGCGTCCAGCCGCGCCCGCAGCGTCTCCAACCCGCGCGCCGCCTGGCTGCGCACCGTGCTCCTCGCGATGCCGAGCAGCACCGCGATCTCGTCGTCGTCCAGGTCCTCGTAGTAGCGCAGCACGAGCACCGCCCGCTGGCGCCGGCCAAGGTCCCGCAGCGCCACCCACAGCGTGTCGTCGGCCTCCACCCGCGCGAACGGGTCCTCTGGCGCGACGCGATCGGGTGGCACCTCGACGAGCTGCTCCCGCTTCCGTCTGCGCCAGATCCTGATGTACTGCCGGGCCATCGACCGCCGCACGTAGGCCTCGACGGCCTCCTGCTTGCGGATCTGTGCCCACTTCGCGCGCAGCCCGATGAGCGCCTCCTGCAGCAGGTCCGCCGCGTCGGCCTCGCTGCCGCTGAGCAGGAACCCATACCGCATCAAGGTCGCCCCGCGCATTCGCACGAACTGCACGAACGCCTCATCGGCCGTGTCGCTCACTCGCATCGCCTCCCCCATGTAGAGACCTGCCTCCACCGATCTGCTGCACGTCCGCCGAGGCGAATTCCTCAAGTGGTTGCGGCCCGCGGCCGATGGGCGGATGTGAGCTCTCCGCTGCGGCCCGATCTTTCCGTGGCGATCGCCGCCGCTCGCAACGCCGAGTTCGTGACCCGGCGCGACATGCCGGACCTCGCGCCGCGGCCGAGCCGCCGGGAGCGCCGGAACAAGCCGAAAAGCGCCGGTGCCGGCCCGATGCGGCTGTGCTACCTCATGCCCCGCACCGACGTCGGCGGCGGGGCGCGGGTCCTGTTCGAGCACGCGAACCGGCTCCTCGATCGCGGGCACGAGGTGACGGTGCTCAGCCATTATCAGCCGCCGCGTTGGTACGATCTGCGAACGCCGTTCGTGCGGGTGCCCTTCGGTGTGGACCTCGCGGAGGCCGTGCCGGCGTGCGACATGATCGTCGCGGGCTACTGGGACCAGATCATGGCCGCCCGGGCCCTGGGCATCGCCCCGGTCGCGCACTTCGAGCAGGGCTACTTCCACCTGTTCGAGGAGATCGAGCCGCCGACGCACGCGATCGTGGCCCGGCACCTGGAGGCCGCCGACCTGACGCTCACCGTGAGCGGCACGGTCGCCGACGTGATCCGCGACCGGTACGGCGTCGCCTCGAAGGTCGTCGGCAACGCGGTCGACCCGTCGGTGTTCCACCCCGCCGTGCCGGGTCCCTCCGGCGGGACGCCGTATGTGTTGTTCGTCGGGTGGGACGGCAAGGACTTCAAGGGCATGGCCGAGATGCGGCAGGTCTGGGCGGCACTCAGCGCCGAGCGGCCCGAGCTGGCGCTCGTCTGGGTCACGCCGAAGCCGCCCCTGGAGCCGCTGGAGCCGCGCTGCCGGGTCGTCGTCGCCCCCGACCAGGCGCTGCTCGGCGAGCTGTACCGAAACGCCGCCGTCTACGTGTGCTGCTCGCATTACGAGTCGTTCTCACTGCCGTGCCTGGAGGCGATGGCGTCGGGCACTCCGGTCGTGTCGACGAGGAACACCGGCGTCGGCGAGTACGCGCGCGACGGCGACAATGCGCTGCTCGCCGACGTCCGCGACGCCGAAGGGCTGCTCACGCGGCTGCGGCGGGTCCTCGACGAGCCGCGGCTGGCGGCGCGGCTGCGCGACGGCGGGCTGCTGACCGCGGCCGGCTACTCGTGGGACACGATCATCACCCGGATCGAGAGCGCCTACCGGGCGATCCGCACCGCCTGGGCGCCCCCGCAGCCCGGCGACTGGCATTTCGACCTCTCCGGCCTGCACCTTCCCGAAGCGTCCTTCGAGCTTCGGCTCAGGGAGCGGGCCGCGGCGACGGCCGCCGGTGCCATCGCCGTGCCGGTGGCGTTCCCCGCGTTCGGGGGGCACCGGGCCGTGCGGTGGCGGATCGTGGGACGCCGGTCCGGCGGCACCGGCGTCGCCCGCGCCTACCTGCCGGCCCACGCCGACGCCCTACCGTCGGGCATGCCGCACGCGGCCGCGCTACGGGACCTCGCCGAGGGCCGGATCGACGCCGCGCTGGAGGGGTTCCTCGCCGTCTACCGCGGCGGTGACCACGCGGTCCGCCCGTCCATCAGCCGGTGGATCGTCCTCACGCTGCTGGAGCTCGGCCTCGGCGAGCAGGCGGCCGCGGTCGCCGCGTCCGGGGTCGAGACCTACCCGGGTAACAGCGATTTCCATTACCTGCGGGCGCTGGCGGGGCTGCGCAGCGGGCAGGAGGTCGACGGCGCGGCGTACGTCACCGCCGTCGAGACCCTAGGCCCGGCCACGCACGCCGACGAATGGTTCGAGGCACCGGACGCGCTCATCCGGGAGCGGCTGCTCGCTGATGCCACACCGCGTACGGTGGCCGGCCCTTGACCGCCGACCACCGCACACCCCCGTTCGGGTCGTCGTTGACCATCACGAATATGGAGGCAGTCGCTTGCGCCACGCTTGACACGCCCACGCCGGACCGGCCAAGACGACCGGCTACGGTGTGCCGCTGTGAGGTTCCGGCTGCTGGGTCCGCTGACGATCGACTCGTCCGACGGCCCGGTCGTGCTTCGCCGCCGCCGTGAGCGGTGCCTTCTTGCGGTGCTCCTGCTGCACAACCACGCGCCCGTTCCCGTGGAGCGTCTGGTGTACCTGTTGTGGGACGGCGAACCGGCGCCGACCGCCCGTCAGCAGTTGCACAGTCACGTCTCGCGCGTCCGGGGCGCCCTGCGGGACCCGGTGGTGACGCTGAGCAGCACCGGGACCTCGTACCAGATCGACGTCGACGACGACGAGATCGACGCCCGGCGCTTCAGCGCGATGGTCGCGGCGGCCCGCGGCGTGACGGACCCGGCGGACCGCGGCGCGCTGCTGCGGGACGCCCTCGCGCTGTGGCGCGGCGACGCGCTCGACGACACCGTGTCGCCGTGGCTGCGGCCCCGGCTCGTCGGCGACCTCGACGAGCTGCGGCTGGTCGTGACCGAGGAGTGGCTGGCCTGCGAGATCGCCGTCGGCCGGCACGCCGGGGCGCTGCCCGAACTGACCCGGCTGACCGCCGCGCACCCCACCCGGGAAGGGCTTCTCGGCCTGTCGATGCGCGCGCTGCACGCCACCGGGCGCAGCATCGAGGCGCTCGCGGCGTACCGGCGGCATCAGCAGCGACTGGCGGACGAGTTCGGCCTGGATCCCGGCCCCGAGCTCCAAAGCCTGCACCTGGCGGTGCTGCGGGGCCGGCCGCCGGCCGCCGCGCCGCGGCTCGTGCCCGCGCAACTGCCGCCGGCCGTGCGCGGGTTCGTCGGTCGCGGCAGCGAGCTCGCCCGCCTCGACGCGCTCGTCGCGCAGACCGGGCGGCAGACCGTGATCTGCACCGTCGCCGGCACCGCGGGCGTGGGCAAGACCACGCTCGTCGTGCACTGGGCACATCAGGTCGCCGAGCAGTTCCCGGACGGTCAGTTGTACGTGAACCTGCGCGGCTTCGACCGTGCCGCGCCGCCGACCGACCCGGCCGAGGCCGTCCGTGGGTTCCTCGACGCGCTCGACGTGCCGCCGCAGCGGGTGCCGGCGGGCTTCGACGCGCAGGTCGCGCTGTTCCGCAGCCGACTCGCCGGCCGCCGGATGCTCGTCGTGCTCGACAACGCCCGCGACTCCGAGCAGGTCCGGCCGCTGCTGCCCGGCGCCGGCGGCAGCCTGGTGCTGGTGACCAGCCGCAATGAGCTGTCCGGGCTGCACACCGCGGAGGGCGCCGAGCCGCTGCCGCTGGACCTGCTGCCCGGCGGCGACGCCCGGCAGCTCCTGGCCGCCAGGCTCGGCGCGGCCCGGATCGCGGCCGAACCCGCGGCGGCCGACGAGATCGTCGAGGCATGCGCCGGGCTTCCCCTCGCGCTGGCGATCGTGGCCGCCCGCGCCGCTCATGTGCCTTTCGCTGAGATTGCGGCGTCGCTGCGGACCGCCGCGCGGCAGCTCGACGCGTTCACCGGCGCCGAGCAGGACGTCAACGCGCGGGCGGTGCTGTCGTGGTCGTATGCGGCGCTGAGCCCGGCGGCGGCCCGGCTGTTCCGGCTGCTCGGCCTGCACCCGGGCCCGGACTTCACCGCGGCGGCGATCGATGCCGTCGGCTCGGGTGACGTGGAGGTGCTGCTGCTCGACCTCACCCGGGCGCACCTGTTGACCTCACCCGTCCCGGGCCGGTACACCTTCCATGACCTGCTCCGCGCCTACGCCGGCGAACTGGCCGAAGCGGTCGACGCACCCGCGGACCGGCGGGCCGCGCAGGAGCGGATGCTGGAGCACTACCTGCACACCGCCTACGTGGGTTCGCGGCTGCTGAGCCCGCACCGGGAGACCCTCGACCTCGACCCCCTGCTGGCTGCGCCGTTGGCTGAGCAGGGTCTCGCGTGGTTCATCGCCGAGCGGTCCGTGCTGCTCGCCGCCGTCGACCAGGCCGCCCGGCTCGGATTCGACGCGCACACCTGGCAGCTGGCATGGTCGCTGGCGACGTTCCTGGACCGGCAGGGCCTGTGGCGGGAGTGGCTGCAAACGTCGCTGCTCGGCCTCGCCGCCGCCGAACGGGCCGCCGACCGGAAGGGCGCCGCGCACCTGCACCGGCTCCTCGCCCACGCCTACCTGAAGCTCAGCCGGATCGACGACGCCCACTCGCATTCGACGCAGGCCCTGGCGTTGTACGAGAAGCTCGGCGACCCCGGCCCTCAGGCGCAGGGTCACATGGGCCTCGCCGAGATCGCCGTCCACCAGGGCCGGCACGACGAGAGCTTCCAGCAGGCGGCACAGGCCCGCACGCTCTTCCACACCGCCGGCAGCCGCAGCGGCGAGGCGAACGCCCTCAACGCGATGGGCTGGCTGCACGCCCAACTCGGCAACCACCGGGAGGCGGTGGCGAGCTGCCGTCAGGCGCTCGCGCTGCACCAGGAGCTCGACAACCGCCAGGGCGAGGCGGAGACCTGGGACAGCCTCGGCTTCGCCCACCACCACCTCGGCGAACACGCGGACGCCGCGGCCTGCTTCGACCGCGCCCTGGAGCTGTTCCGGGTCACCGGCGACCGCGGCTTCGAGGCCGACACCCTGCACCACCTCGGCGACACGCAACTGGCCGCGGGCGACGCGAAGACCGCCCGCGCCACGTGGCGCCGCTCCCTGGAAATCTTCGACGAGCTCGACCACCCCGACGCCGCCGAGGTCCGCGCCAAACTCAGCAGCTGACGTCGGACAGCCGTTTGCCGGCGGCGAGGCATTGCCACTTCCGCCCTGACCAGTGCCCCTTCGTCCGACTGGAGGAAATCTCCGAACGCCTGACGTAATGGCACGCCGTCTCCGCTGCGGCAGCCGTCGTACGATCTGAGAGAGGTGGAGTAGGAGGAAGCCATGACGGCTGGGAGGGTCGCACCGCCCGGGTCGACGTATGCCGATCAGCGGCACTACATGGTCCCCGCCCGCCTCGCCGACCTGCGCGGACCCACAACTGGTGTGGTCGCTCTGAATCAGCAACTGGACTGGTCGGGCGACGCTCGATACGACCTCGACGACCCAGGTGACCTGCAGCTCATGTACCAGACCGTCCTCAACCAGGCCTCCGCCGCGGACGAGCTCAGTCGATGGATCGACGAGGCCACGCTGCGCCGGGTCTGGCACGACCTCTGGCTTCCTGGCCGGCTGCGAGCGCTCTGGCAGGCCCGCTTCCCGGAACTCGGGGCACCTCCGACGGCACTGGCCGACTAGTGGAGCCAGTCCATCTCCGGCTGGCGGAAATCGGGCTGCAGGTCGCCGGTCAGTACGGATTCGCGCTCGCCGGCGGTTACGCCGTGCAGGCACACGGCATCCTGCACAGGCCAAGCGAAGACGTCGACCTGTTCACCGCCTGGGAACGTCGTGCCGACTTCGCAGCCGCGGTCGAAGCCGTGGTCGGCGCCTACACTCAGCATGGTTACGCCGTCGAAGTCACCCAGCGATTCGAGACTTTTGCGCGGCTCATGGTTGCCGAGTCCACCGACCCTGTGCACTCATACAAGGTCGAACTGGCCGCGAACTGGCGAGCCCGACCGCCCGTCCAAATGGACATCGGCCCAGTCCTGCACGCCGATGACGTCCGTCGCCGGCAAAATGTCCGCCCTCTACACCAGAGCCGAACCACGCGACTTCCTCGACGTCGACGCCGCAATCACATCGGGCCGCTACACCCGGCAACGCCTCTGCGAACTCGCCGAACAGGCAGACGCCGGCTTCGAGCGCCGTATCCTCGCAGACCTCTTCGCCATGCTGGAGCGCTATCCCGACAAGCGCTTCGCGTTCTACGGCGCCGACCCAGACCACCTCACCGCCCTCCGAGCCCGCTTCGCCGACTGGCGCCACGAACTGCTCGATGTCGATCCGACCGCTTCCAGTTAGATGCCTGCACCCGACTCGCGAGGGCGAGGCAAAGTACGGCCAGCCACGACGGCGAGGACCACAGATCGTGTGATCTGGGCCTCGGGCCCCGGGCTGGAATAGCGAGATCCCAGTTCGTGCTTTCCGCGAACAGAGGGCCTCTAGGTCCGACCGGGTGAAGGGAATCGAACCTCACTGTCAGCTTGGGAGCCGTACAGGTGACCCTCACCAGACGCGGGAAGCCTCCACGTCACGCCTGCGGCGAGCGACCTGGAGCGGCCAGCCTTCGCCTGGGCTGATGGCCCGGCATGTCTCGGGCGCCTGACAACCGCACCGTCATGACAAGCTAAAGCAGGCGAGCAATCTTGGCTGCTCCGCCACCGGCTACACATCGATCATTTGCCGTAGCACGGTCTTCACGGCTGTTACCTCGTCATCGGTGAGCACCCACGCTGGCCGCTGTCCCTGCAAACCCGACCGGGCGATCGTTCGCACCTGCTCAGTGATGACGAACCCGATTGGGCGGCTGGCCGGGTGCACCGGAGGGCGGTTCAGCCAGCCGGAGTGCTCCCGCGTCGTCACCGGGAGCACGGTAACCAGGGCCTCCCCGGTCAGCCGGAGGTGGAACGCACTGGAGACCACCAGCACCGGACGACGTCCGGCTTGCTCGCGGCCCTCGGTTGGGTCGAGGTCAGCCCACCAGACCTGCCACGGCTGGATGACCGTCATGCAGCCTCGTCCCACGGGTCGGCTGCTGACACGAAGGCTCGGTCCTCCCGGTCGGCCTCGGCTACGTATTCGGCCCAGCCCTCCGGGTCACTTGCCCGGTATGCGTCCAAGGCGGCGACGGCCTTCATCTGCCAGTGCTCGGCCAACAGCCGACGGATTGCTTCATCCGTCCCCACTCGGCCTTGCCGTAATGGCACGTCGGGTCCGTCGAGCCCCGTCCTGTCTCGAACGCTGATCCCGCACCCCAGAGTCCCGGCCGGCAATGTCGGCACCTCCGCACGACATTGAAGGGCGTTGTCAGTCGACCTCGATGCGCTCCACTTAGATCGAATGATCCTGCTCATCTACCTGCTAATCAGGATGGTTAGCAGGATGGTGGCGTTGTGAACGCGGAAGAACTTGCGGAGATCATCGAGAACCTCCGCGTGCTGGCCGTAATGGCACGCTAATGGCACACACCGAGTTCATCATGCCGCGTCAGGCCTGGCTTGGAAACCAACCGCCAGCTCGACGTCGAGCGCGCGCGCCAGACGTTCGAGAACCGGCAATGTCGGCACGGTCCCACCGGCCTCGAAACGTGCAATCGCGGACTGCGTCATGGACGCCGCCTGCGCCAACTCGGTCTGGCTCCAACCGCGCCGCTCGCGGAGCTCACGGACCGCCCGACCCAGCTCGAACGCAAGCTTCGTCGACTCGTAAGCCTCAGCTGCGCCGGGCTCAGCCATACGCTGGCTACGCAGCTCACTCCAGTCGCCGCGACCGCTCATCCCCTGTCCCCCTCTTCGACGGTGTGCATCTCAGCGATGCATCGCGCCAGCGCCCGCCGGGCCCGATTGACCTCACTGGTCTCGCGGTCGCGGGTCTTCCGGAACACCGCGAGGAGAATGATCCCC